>CALVJR010000023.1 GCA_944332295.1 uncultured Bacilli bacterium
GTAAAAATATTATACTAATAAATCAATGATTTGCAACTTCATCAATTTACTAACTAGTATTATACGTGCTATAATAAAAAAGAAGGTGATAAAATGAAAGAAAGAATCTTAAACTATGTAAAAGAAACAGATAAATTAATAGAAGGAAAAGAGAAAATATCTAAAGAAAGACTTGATTATCATTTAATACAAATTGAACAATTTCAACACGAAAGACTAATTCATTTAATTGTAACAGCATTTGTAGGTATTATCGCAATATTATTTTTATTATTTGGCCTACTAGAAGAAAACATAGGATTACTAATTGCCTTTCTAGGACTAATGTGCTTATTTATCCCTTACATTCTACACTACTATTTATTAGAAAATAACGTTCAAAAAATGTATTATCAATATGATAAAATGATAAATAAAAAGCTCTAACGAGCTTTATTTTTTTCTGGTCTTCCCATCGGATGAGAAAAACTTATAATTTTTTGCTTAACTCCCTCTTTTTGAGCAGCAAGTTCCCGATAAGAATGAATTAAAGAATCAACATCTGAAGCAGGCATAATACCAATACTTTCTAATTCTTGAAACACATCTCTTCTAGAAGTATAATGAGTACGCTCAAGAAAAGAAGAATTATATAAATTTAAAGATTCATAATACTCCACCAAATCTCTAGAAAGTCGAATATTTTTATTAAACATAAACTCTTCTGTTCGAGGAACGTAAACTAAATTAAACAATTCAATGGTATCGGTTTTATAGACAATATCCTGGATATCTTGATAAACAGTTCCTATGGATACACCTACATGAGGTCTTCCATCATTAGTAAAAACCAATTCGTACTTCATACCTAATCCCTCCTACCCATAATATAGCACATTAAATATTGTATAACAAGAAAAAAAGATATCATCAGATATCTTATTCACTAATCTCTTCAATTTTCATCAAATTAGTTGGTCTAGATTCACCAGTATTAGGGAAACTTCCAGTAGTTATAATAATATCTCCCTTTTCTAAATTCATGAATTCTTTAGCTTTCTTAGTACTTTCAGTTAAAACTTCATCTGTAGAATTACAAATTGGCATAACAATTGGATAAACTCCCCAGTTTAAAGCAAGGCGACGACCATCTTTTTCAGAAGGACAAAGTCCTGCAATAATAGCATTTGGTTTTAAGTTACTAATTGTTCTAGCTGTTTTACCACTAATAGTCGCAGCACAAATTAATTTAGCTCCTAAACGATTAGCACTAGATACTACACTCTCAGCAATTGCTGTTGGAACATCATCAACACTCTTAACTCCAGAAATGTAGTCAAATGTAGCATATTCTTCGGTAACTTCACAAATCTTAGCCATAGCTGCAACTGTTTCAACTGGATGTTTACCAATAGTAGTCTCACCACTTAACATAACAGCATCTGTACCATCTAAAACAGCATTAGCAATATCACTAGTTTCTGCTCTCTTAGGGCGAGCATTTTCCATCATAGTTTCAAGCATTTCTGTTGCAACAACACAAATTTTGCCCATACGACGACAAGTTTTAATCATATCCTTTTGAACAATTGGTAAACGTTCACTAGCAATCTCAGTACCAAGATCTCCTCTAGCAACCATAACACCATCAGATACTTCTAAGA
The DNA here is from genome assembly GCA_944332295.1 of uncultured Bacilli bacterium. GTDB lineage: Bacteria > Bacillota_I > Bacilli_A > RF39 > UBA660 > Faecimonas. Next base: position 1,644 of record CALVJR010000023.1, read on the forward strand.
TTTCTTCTAAGTTCTTAATTCCTAAGTCACTTTCAATTTTACAAATAATTTGTAAATCTTCTCTACCATGTTCTTTTAAAATTTCTTTAATTTCTAAAACATCTTCTTTAGAAGAAACAAAAGAAATTGCTAAATATTCTCCACCATGTTCACAAGCATATTTTAAATCAGCACGATCTAAATCACTAACATAAGGAATATTTAATTTAATACCAGGAACACTCATACTCTTACGATTTCCAAGAGTTCCACCATTAATAACCTTACAAGTAACACCATCTTCTTCAACACTAATAACTTCAAGTTTCATCTTAGCATTTTCAAGTAAGATAATATCACCAACACTTAAGCTATCAAGAGCTTCAGGATGATTAACAGTAAATCTTTCTTCATTACCAAGAACATTCTCTTTAACAATACGAATAATCTTTCCAGGGATTAGTTCAATAGAATCGTTTTCTAACATTCCACTACGGAACTCTGGTCCCTTAGTATCCCAAAGAATAGCAACATTCATACCAGTACGTTTTCTAACTTCACGTACAGAAGCACAAGCTTGCTCTCTTTCTTCAATTGTAGCATGTGTAAAATTAATTCTAGCAACATTCATTCCAGCCAAAACCATTTGTTCCATAACATCTGGTTGATTAGAAGAAGGTCCTATACTACAGATTATCTTCGTCTTTTTCATATTTCACTACTCCTTTTCAAACAGATATAATTATACACTAAAAGTAAGAATTTGTATAGAATTTTTTATCATTTTAATTATATCTTTTACCAATTTTTATAAATTTATACAAAATAAAAGGCCGTTATAAAAATCACAGCCTCCTAATTTTTCACCTTATTTCTGACAATAGGGACAATAATAAGTTCCTCTTCCACCTACTTTAATTTTTATAGTTTGCTTACCACAAACAGGACAATCGCCTACTTTACCATGAACAGAAAGCTTATTTTGAAAAAGTCCATGAACTCCCTCACTAGAAGTAAAACTCTTAATCGTCGTACCCCCTAATTTAATAGCATCATGAAGTACCACCCTAGTATTAGATATAATGGCATCACATTCTCTTTTAGTAATAGTATCTGCTCTACGTAAAGGCGAAATATGACTTAAAAACAATATTTCATCATCATATATATTACCAATACCAGCAATAATACTTTGATCAAGTAAAACAGTTTTTATAGGCAATTTTTTAGAATGTATTTTAGAGTATAAATAATCAGCATTTAATAAAGTATCATCATACTCATATCCTAATTCACACAATGGTTTTTCTGTATATGCTTTCTCTTTATCTAATAGATACATCTTACCAAACTTTCTAACATCATGAAAACGGAAACTAATATCATGATTCAAAGTAAAGAAAACATGCTCATGTTTATTTTTACTATCATCAACATTACGAAAGAAAAATTTCCCTTCCATACGTAAATGAACTAATAATAAATCTCTACTAAGTTCAAAAACAATCCATTTACCACGAGTAGTAATATCTAAAATTTTCTGTCCAACAATTTCTTTTTTAAACTCATCAACCGTCGGATAAGCAATAATATTATCCCAAAAAACCTGACAATCAGTAATCTCTTTCCCAAGTACTTGTCTTTTTAATGTATTCGCAACGGTTACAACTTCTGGTTTTTCTGGCATACAACACCTACCTCCTATTTTGCTTCATACCAATTATCACCATATTCAATATCCACTTTTAAAGGAACACTAAGTTTGATGGTATTCTCCATAATATCTCTTACAATAGAACTAACTTCTTCAAGTTCATCATCTAATACATTAAACACAAGTTCATCGTGTACTTGAATTAACATCTTACTCTTCAATCCACGTTTATTAAACTCATCATATATCTCAACCATAGCTTTTTTTAATATATCAGCAGCAGTTCCTTGAATAGGAGTATTTAAAGCAATTCTCTCACCACTACTACGAATCATGTAATTCTTATTTTTAAGTTCTTCTATCACTCTACGACGATTCATAAGTGTTGTCACATATCCAAGTTCATATGCTTTTTTCTTTTCTTCTTCCATATATTCCGAAATTCCAGGATATGTTTCCAAATAATTATCAATAAACTTTTTAGCAGTCGCAATATCAACGCCCAAATCTTCACTAAGTCCAAAACTACTAATTCCATATAAAATACCAAAATTAACCGCCTTTGCTGTACGTCTCATATCCTTAGTAACTTCATCCATTGGCACATGAAAAATATCAGAAGCAGTCTTTGTATGAATATCTTTACCATCTTTAAATGCTTGAATCAAATTATCTGCCTTAGACATATGAGCAAAAATACGAAGTTCTACCTGAGAATAATCACTAGAAAGAATTTTAGAATGAGGATCAGGTATAAAAGCTGTACGAATTAATTTAGAATATTCTAAGCTTGCAGGAATATTTTGTAAATTAGGACTAATACTAGAAAGTCTACCAGTTCTAGTTAATGTCTGTGTAAAAATAGTATGAATTCTACCATCTTCACGTACTTCAGATTTTAATCCTACAGCATAATTCGTATAAAGTTTAGAAACAGTACGATAATCTAAAATCTTATCGACAATAGGATGAACAAAACGAATCTTATCTAAAATATCTTTACTAGTAGAATATTTTCCATCTTTCACTTTTTTAGGATAAGGAATCTCTAAATTTTCAAACAATACTTTAGCTAGTTGTGCTGGAGACATAATATTAAATGTAATACCAGCTAATTCATAAATCTCTTGTTCTAACACATCCATTTGACTCTTTAAATCTGCTTCTATTTTTTCCAAGTAAGGAACATCTACTAAAATACCTGTTAACTCCATATCAGCAAGCACTCGAGATAAAGGCATCTCAATCTTTTGAAATAAATCCAATTCATTATTTTTACCCAAATCTTCTAATAACTGATTTCTAGTATCATAAATAAATTTAGCTTTACGACAACAAACATCTTTTAATACATCTGAACTAACTTCTTTAGGACGTTTCTCGGTACCAAATAAATCATCATAAAGAGGAAGTGATACATCAAATGCTTGTGCTACATAACTAATATCATCTTTAACCACATAATCAAGTAAATAAGTAGCAATCATAGTATCAAAAGTAACATTAGAAATTTGTATTCCTAAAGAATTTAATACAACAATGTTCTTCTTTAAATCATAAGTGTATTTAAAACTAGAATTAGAAAACAAATCACGATGTTCTTCTAATTCCTCTCTAGAAAGAAAGTATCCAGAAATACCATCATAAATACCAACACCTAACACTTCACTCTTACTATATACAGACCCTCTAGTTTCTACATAAAAGGAAAAAGTATTAGAAGTAAGTTTTTCTATTGGTAAAATAGAAATTACTTCCTCCTTTTTAACTGTCGTTGCAACGTCTTCTGTTAAATGATATTTCTTAAGCAATGAGTGAAATTCAAACTCTTGCAACAACTCTGTAAATCGCACTGAATTTTCACCAGTATACTTACAATCTTCTATAGTAAAATCAAGAGGAACTTCTCGATATATAGTAGCAAGATCATAACTCATATAAGCACTACTCTTATCATTTTCTAACTTTTCTTTTGTTTTGCCAGACACTTCATCAATATGAAGATACAAATTATCTAAACTTTGAAACTTTGAAAGTAAATTAATAGCTGTTTTTTCCCCTATTCCTTTTACTCCAGGAATATGATCACTACTATCCCCCATCAACGCTTTTAGATCAATCATACGAATAGGTGGAACTTGATAGGTTTTCATAAATTCACTTTTAGTCATCATAATATGACCACTTTGTTTTAATAACTTAACATCTACTTTATCACTAATTAACTGCAATAAATCTTTATCACTACTAACAATTGTGGCAACAAAATCATCACGATGCTCAACTTCTAAAGAAAGTGTACCAATAATATCATCAGCTTCATAGTTATCAATCTCAAAATGTTTAATACCCATGGCATCTAATATTTCTTTTGCTTTAGGAAATTGTAAACGTAACTCATCTGGCATCTCACTACGTCCAGCCTTATATTCTTCATATTTATCATGTCGAAAGGTCTTACCCTTATCAAAAGCAACCATTATATAAGAAGGGTTTTCCTCTTGAATAATCTTATTCATCATATTAATAAATCCATATAAAGCATTTGTAGGAAACCCTTTTGAATTTTTCATAATTACACCTTGATAAGCAGTAGCAAAAAAGCTACGAAATAATAAATTATTGCCATCAACTAAAATAATCTTGTTCATTCTACATCACCTGATAATAGTATAACATAAAACAAAATACATTACTTATCAAAATTGAAAGAAACACTACTATTCGTATTTCTAAAATCATCTCCCATCTTATCTAAACGCTCAATTCTATCTGTTGCTAAAAACAAACATAAAGTAATAAAAGAATAAAGAAGAAACAAAAAGAACCCTTCCTTTGCCATTTGCTTAATTTTCATACACATCTCTCCCTTCTTACAAACCAAGTATATATCATACAATTGTTCGTGTCAAGAGAAATTTAAAACATTTGTTTGACATTTTACAGTAGAGATGTTAAACTTGTTATAAAGGAGGCAAAAGTATGGAAAAATTAACAACAAAACAGGAATTAATTTTACAAATCATCAAAAAATGGATTGCAAACTATGGTTATCCTCCAACAGTAAGAGAAATCGGTGAAAAAGCTCATCTAAACTCCCCTGCTACCATTCATTTTCACTTAACAAAATTAGAAGAAAAAGGATATATCCATAAAGGAAATGGAAAAAATAGAACAATAGAAGTATTAGTACCAAATGAATACATAGAAAAAGACGAAAACATTGTAGAAGTACCTCTACTTGGAAAAGTAACAGCTGGTAATCCTATTGAAGCAATAGAAACACCAGATGAATATTTTGCTCTACCAACCAACCTATTCACAACAAGAAACGAAATATTCACTTTAAAAGTTAGTGGAGAATCTATGATTAATGTAGGTATATATGATGGAGATATTTTAATTGTCGAAAGAAAAAGCACTGCTAATAACGGTGATACTGTAGTAGCAATGAATGACAATAACGAAGTAACAGTAAAAACATTTTATAAAGAAAATGGATATTTTAGATTACAACCAGAAAATGACACAATGGATCCAATCATATTAAAAAATGTAACAATTCTAGGAAAAGCAATCGGATTATATAGAAAATTCTAAATACTGAACTCTTTCAGTATTTTTTTAAGACATAAATTTGACACCAATTACTGTTTTTTAATAACAAAAAGCACTAAAATCATTTATAATAAAAATGGTGAGAAGTATGGAAAACACTTTTATTTTAGTTGGAATCATTATTATATTAGTACTGATAATTATTTTTTTAATCAGCAATAAACACAACAATAAAAATATTAGTTTCATAATAAATTCAAAAAATCTAAAAAAACAAAATTTAGAACAAAATCATGAAGAACTATTAAAAAATTTAAATATTCAAAATCTAACAGGTCCAATAAAAACTAGTAAAGTAACAACGCAAACAACCACAAAAAAAGTAATATACCGAAATGGAGAAAAAATATCGGAAGAAACAAGTAATACAGAAAATCAAATCCATAGTGAAGCATTCACCAATTGCCCGAACTGTGGTGCCAAAATAGAAGATTCAAATATAACAAATTGCCCTTACTGTAATACATCATTAACAACCATGAAAATAATAACAAAAAAGGATAACTAACTTTTAGCTATCTTTTTTTATGTCATCAATAAATTTTCTAACAACATAACTTGCAATAAGAATCCCTGCACTACTGGGAACAAAAGCAGTAGACCCTAGTTCTTTTACCTTACAAGGTACTTCACTTGAAAATAAAACAGGAATATGTCCAGAAATATGATTATCTTTAACATACTTTCTTAAAATTCTAGCAAGTGGATCATTATACGTTTTAGATAAATCTGTAATTTCTAATAAATTAGGTTGAAACTTTTTTGCTGTTCCTAAACAAGTAAGAAAAGGAATCCCTTTCTCTTTACAAAAAGATAAAACACACTTCTTTGTAGAAACCGTATCACAGGCATCTATAAAAAAATCATATTGACTACTATCTAGTATCGAAAGATTATCTTCTGTTAAAAAATAAGGATAAACTTCTACCTGACAATCAGGATTAATATCCAAAATACGTTCTTTCATAACATCAACCTTATATCGACCAACGGTAGAACGAAGCGCAATAACCTGTCTATTAATATTAGTAACATCAACTAAATCAGCATCCATCAAAATAAACTTTCCTATTCCGCTACGAGCAAGAGCTTCACAAACATAACCACCTACTCCACCTACTCCTAAAACGAAAACAGACTTATCACCCAAAGTCTGTATAGCTTCATCTCCAATTAAAGCCTCTAATCTACTAAGATAATTAAGCTGCTTTTCCATAATCCATAACCTCTGAAGCAACTTCATTTGGCATTTTTATTTTTTGCTTGGCTTGTTCAAAATCAACAATTTGAGCATTATGACTATTATTTTCCCTTCTCTTGTCAGTTGTAATAAGTTGATAAGGACTATTATAAAGTAAATGATGAACAAGAGATAATCTAGAATATATTTCCTGATTTGTCTGTGCAATATGATAATATTTTTTTAAATTACGATAATCTTGTGTATTTAAAGGTTCTAAAGCCTGAAGTGTAGATTGTAATGTTGCTTCTGGAAGTGTTGTATCACTAATAATAGTACAATTAAAATGATTTAAAAACTCTAATGTTTGATACAAATCAGCAATACCTGCTTGTTCAAATAGTATTGGCCATCTATTTCTATCGGATTCTGCTTTTATAATTTGTTGAAGTCTATCAATTTTTTCTTGTGTCAAATATTGTCCTAAGCCAATCTTCTCAAAAGATAAATAACGTCCACGTCTAACATTAGGAATTTCTTTTCGCATATCTGTAATCACATTTGCATATAAATTATCTAGTGCTGGATTAATAAATTTAGGTGGTTGTTTTACCTGATAAACATCATATCGATTAGACTCAGTCTCTTCCCTAGTAGTCACTAAAAAGTCATTTTGACTAATTAAAGAAGTATTACGAATAAAACTAACTACACTACTATCCTCTTTATCCTGCTCATAACTGGAATCTAAAAAATTATGCTGATTAACAATAACATCACTTTCTCTTGTATTTTCTAAAACCACACTATTATGAAGTTTTTCTGCATCTTTTAAACTAACTTGTACATTCATAACACGATTACGATTTACGATTGGTAACACTAACATAGCTATTTCACCTCGTGCGGCTATTATACCATAAAGCATTTAAAAAATCAAACAAAAAAGTCAAGGAAAACGTTCTACCCAACGATAAAACCTGCATATTTACAGGTGGGTGTTCGTACGCTATCTTTAGGATCCCTACCTACAAAGAGAAGGTCTTCAACACCGATAGCAGATCAGAACTCCCGTATCGTCACTTTAGTCGGTTTTATATGAGAGTAGTTCTCGTATTTCCTTGACACTTATAGTATACCACAAGAAAAGAAAAACATACAACAAATTTAACACAATTAGACAATAAGAATAAATTATAACAGGTGATACCATGTATTATAATAAAGAAGGATATACCCTGTATTATGAAAAATATGGACAAGGAGAATCCAAAATTCTAATATTACCAGGCTGGGGAGATACTAGAAAAACATTCGACTATCTAATTAATTGGTTAAAAGAAGATTTTACAGTATATATAATTGACTATCCTGGATTCGGAAATAGTCCTTTTCCAAACCATGATTTAACTATTTATGACTATACAAATATCATTAGAAATTTTATGACAGACAACAATATCATAAATCCCATAATTATTGCCCATTCTTTCGGAGGAAGAATTGCAACTCTTTTAACAGGATATTACAAAGAAAAAATAGACAAATTAATCTTAATAGATATTGCTAGTATCAAAAGAAAAAAATCAATCAAAGCCTGGTTAAAAGAAAAAACTTATAAATTACTAAAACTAATAAAAAAGATTCTACCAAAAAAATTAAAAGAAACATATCATCAAAAATTAATAAAAATATTCGGTTCCAAAGACTATAAAGCTTTACCAAAAGAAATGCTAACAACATTTAGAAACGTAGTAAGTGAAGATTTAAGATATTATCTATCCTATATCGAAAATGAAACTCTCCTCATCTGGGGAGAAAAAGATTTAGACACACCTATAAAAGATGCAAAACTAATACAGAAAAAAATTAAAAACTCAGCTTTAATAATTTATCCAAATGCAACTCATTATTCATATTTAGAATACCCTATATTAACTTATAATATTATAGAAAAATTCTTATTAGAAAAAAATTAACTTTTAATATTAAAACGGATGACGTCAACAACAATCATTCGTTTTTTATCGAATTTTTCGAAAAATAGTCAAACAAATCTTTATTAAATAAAAAAGGTTATAAAAGCCTTTTTACATACATATAAAAGTAAATTGAAATATTACTGAATATTAGCCTCATCTATAACAACCAAGTTTCCATGATAATGGTAATTCAAATACTCTAAAGGAACAGTATCACTAACCCAGATTTTTATCTGATAAGTTCTTTTTTCATATGGTTCTAAATAAGAAGAGAATAAAACAGGAGAAACCAAAGTAGTATCTGTAAATGTCAATACATTAGAATCTTCTACTTGATAGTGTAAATATTGATAAGGAAGCTGCCACTCACCACATTCATCTTCCTGTACTCTAGCATAATCTTCTTGTAAAACAATTTGGAAATTTTGTCTTTGATTAGAAGTATTCTCAATATGAACACCATAAGAAACAGTATTCAAACCTTCAGAATCACTCATAGGTTCTAATGGTGTCAAATTAACAACATTTCCAAGACTATCTTCTACTTGATTAAAAGATACAGAAAAATTACCAACCATCGTTGTATTATATTTTTTAGGATCTCTAACGGTAGAAAATACAAAATATAAACTAACAATAATAATTACCAAGGCAACTATAACACAACAAACAGTAAGTTCTACCTCACGAGCCTTAATTCTAGAAAGTAAATGACCAACATGAGCTCCTTGTCCACGCTTAATATCAGAAATTTTTAACTTTCTAGCAAGCTTTCTACGCTTAACTTTTTTTACTTCTTTCTCTTCTTTCATATTCTCATATCCTTTATAACAAGTATAACAAAACTAAAAAAGGAAAACAAGAATGAAAAAGAATTATCACAAGATAATCCTTATTCTTTAACAGAAATATTTAATGCTAATTCCTCTAATTGTGAACGAGATACAGTATTAGGACATTCACTCATCAAATCACTGGCACTTGTTGTCTTAGGAAAAGCAATAACATCACGAATATTATCTGTACCAGTAAGTAACATAGTTAGACGATCAAGTCCTAACGCAAGTCCTCCATGAGGTGGAGTACCATATTTTAATGCTTCTACGAAGAAACCAAATTTTTCTTCAATATCTTCCCTAGATAATTCCAAAGCCTGAAACATTTTCTCTTGTACTTTCTCATCATGAATACGAATAGATCCACCACCTGCTTCATATCCATTAATAACAATATCATATGCTTTAGAATAGCAATGTGCTTTATCAGTAAGCAACTTATCTATATCACTATCAAGCGGTGCAGTAAATGGATGATGACAAGCAAGATAACGTCCTTCTTCTTCACTCCATTCAAAAGACGGAAAATCAATCACCCAAAGCAACTGATAATCATCCTTCTGAATCAAGCCTAAATCTTTACCAAGTTTTAAACGTAACGCACCAATCGCTGTATAAACAATATTCTTCTTATCAGCACCAAAGAATAAAATATCTTTATCTTTTAGCGAAAGTTCTTCTACTAAACATTGTTTTTCTTTATCAGATAAAAATTTACTAATTCCAGAAGTAAATTCCCCTCCTTCATATTTTACATAAGGAAGTCCTTTTACTTTATAAGTCTTAACATATTCAGTTAAAAAATCAATCTTCTTTCTAGAAAATTCTTCACTTTTACCATCAACTTTAATGCAAACAATACTACTATCTTCGCCTAAAGCATTTTGAAAAACTCCAAAATCAGAAGTTTGAAAAATATCATGAACGTCATGAATTTTCATATCAAAACGCAAATCTGGTTTATCAGAACCATAGAAACGAATCGCATCATCATACTTCATGCGACGAAGTGGCAAAGCAATATCAATACCCTTTACTTCTTTAAAAATAGATGCAATAAGTTTCTCAGTAAGACTCATAACGTCTTCCGCATCAACAAAACTCATCTCTAAATCCACTTGTGTAAACTCAGGTTGACGATCACTTCTTAAATCTTCATCACGAAAACATTTCGCAATCTGAAAATATCTTTCCATTCCGCCAACCATTAAAAGTTGCTTAAAAATCTGTGGTGATTGAGGAAGAGCATAAAACTTACCCTTATTAACACGACTAGGAACCAAGTAATCTCTGGCTCCTTCTGGAGTAGATTTACAAAGAACTGGCGTTTCTACTTCAACAAAATCCTCCTGATCTAAAAACTTACGTACAGCCATCATAATCTTATGACGAATAATTAAATTATTTTTAATAGGATTACGACGAATATCCAAATAACGATACTTTAGACGAGTATCTTCTAAAGCGGTAGTATCATCTGTAATTTCAAATGGTAAATCAGAAGAAGAGTTTAACACTTCAATAGAAGAAAGCTCGACTTCGATATCACCTGTTTCCATATTAGGATTTTTACTTTCCCTCTCCATAACTATCCCGCTTACTTTTAAAACAGACTCACTTTTTAATCCACTCGCAACATCATAAACTTCTCCATCACGAGCAACTAATTGAACAATACCACTTCTATCTCTTAAATCAATAAAACAAACGCCACCTAAATCACGTTTCTTAGCTACCCAGCCATACAAAGTAACATTACGAGAAACGTCACTTAATCGTAAACTATTATTCTTAATTTCTTTCATATATATCCCTCCTATGGTTCTATTCTATTTGGTCCTCTAAACAAGAACTGTACTTCTTTAATACTAGAAATTCCTAAAAGTAACATAGTAAGTCTATCTACTCCTAGTCCAAATCCTCCATGTGGAGGACATCCGTACTTAAAAAACTCAAGATAAAACTCTACATCTTTTTCTAGCCTTTTTTCTTTAGCATTCTTTATAATTTTTTCATATCTATGTTCTCTTTGAGCACCGGTAGTTATTTCTACCCCGCGCCATAATAAATCATAGCCTTGTAACACACCATCATCATCACGCATATGATAAAAAGCACGTTTAGAAGCAGGATAATGTGTAACAAATAAGAATTCATGGTGAAATTTATCTTTAGCTAATTGATAACATAATCTTTCTGCTTCGGTAGTCAAATCATCTTTTTCACTTTCGGCCACTTTATAACCATATCTATTTTCTAATTCTTGATAAACATCACTTAACTTCATCACAGGAAATGGTAATGTAGGAACTACTAACTCTTCACCATAAATATCTTTTATTTTATCACCGTAAATTTGATTTACTTTTTTCAAAGCATAAGTAAGCATTTCTGCTTCTAACTTCATAACATCATAATAAGAATCAATATAAGAAAATTCAACATCAAAACAAGTATATTCTGTAGCATGTCTGCTAGTATTAGAATTTTCTGCTCAAAAACTGGTCCAACTTCAAAAATACGATTGAAACCTGAAGCCATAGCCATCTGTTTATAAAATTGTGGACTTTGAGCTAAATAAGCTAATCTATCAAAGTATTTTACTTCAAATACATCAGAACCACTTTCACTAGCCGTCCCTATTAATTTTGGTGTATGAATCTCCATAAAATCATGCTGATACAAATATTCTCTCATATATTGAACCAAAGCACTTTGTATCTTAAAAATAAAATTATTTTTTTCATTTCTTAAATCAATAAAACGATAATCTAATCTAGTATCTAAATTAACACCAATCAAATCTTTATAAGAAAAAGGAAGCTCTTCTTCGCTAGTACTAGTAACCTCGATTACACTTGGAATAATTTCCATACCATTTAATTTTACTTTAGGATTTTCATGTAAAATTCCTGTAATTTTAACTGTACTTTCTAATGTTAAAGAATTGACAAGTTCAACTATTTCCTGATTTTTCTCATCACTTTTTTCAATCGTAACTTGTACTCTACTAGTATCATCTCTTAAAACAAGAAACTGTACCCATTGCAAATTTCTAATATTGTCAACAAATCCACTAACAACAACTTCTTCTCCATAATGCTGATTTAATTCTGATAACCTAATTGATTTCATTTTATTACTCCTTTATCCATGATGATGACAGTGACAATCACCACCACATTCTCCACCACAATGACAATCATCCTCTACATCATCAACACCAGTATTTAACTGTTCATCTAAATAGTAAATCAATACATCTAAACTAATAATTTCTTCTTCTTTTGTCTTATTATTTTTAATTTTAATTTCATTATTATCTAAATCTTCACTATTTAAAATAGCAATATATTTAGCATTTAGTCGATCTGCTTGCTTAAATTGTCCTTTTAGAGCACGACCAGTATATTCTGTATCAACAATAAATCCAGCCATACGTAACTCTTGTGCTAAATAAGCAGCATACTTCTTCTCATCTTCATTTACATACATTAAGAACAAATCAACATCTTCAACAATTGGTAACTGAATTTGTTCTAATTCTAAAGCAAGAACAATTCTTCCAATTCCTGATGCAAATCCGATACAAGGAGTCTCAGGTCCACCAATTTCACTACATAAATGGTTATAACGACCTCCACCACCAAGTACATTGTTAGAACCGAATCCTTCGACCTTCGCTTCTATTTCAAACACTGTATGATTATAATAATCAAGGCCACGTACAATATTAGGATTTACTTCATAACTAACTTGCATAATATCAAGATAATCTTTAACTTGTTCAAAACGTTCACGACTTTCGTCATTTAAATAATCTATAGTCTTTGGAGCATTCTTTAACAGCTCATTGTCTGCATCTACTTTACAATCAAGAATACGAAGTGGATTCTTTTCAAGTCTAGTCTGACAATCTTCACAAAGTTCTGAAATATGTGGTTGAAAGTAATCGATTAAAGCCTTACGATACATATCACGAGATTCCTTATCACCTAAAGAATTAATATTAACTTTAATCTCTTTTAGTCCTAACATTTTATAAATATTAACGGCAAGTGAAATAACTTCAGCATCACTAAGTGGATCATCACTTCCTAAAACCTCCATACCAAATTGTGTAAGTTCACGGTCACGACCAGATTGAGGTCTTTCATAACGATACATCGTACCATTATAGTAAACTTTAACAGGTTGATTAGGATTACCATACATCTTATTTTCAACATAGCTACGACAAACACCTGCTGTACCCTCAGGACGAAGTGTCATATTTCTTCCACCACGATCAACAAAATCATAAGTTTCTTTTGTTACAATATCAGTACTTTCTCCAATACCACGGTGAAATAATTCAGTAGATTCAAAAATTGGTGTACGAATATAATTATAATTATACTTTTCCATTGTCGCATCAATTATACTCTCTACATACTTCCAAATCTTAGCTTCTCTTCCATAAATATCATTACAACCCTTTGGTTTTTGTATCATAAAATCTCCTCCTAAAAATAAAAAGATGGCAACCTCTAAGGACGAAATTCTCCGTGGTGCCACCTTATTTTATACTCATAATAACCAATAACGAGGTTAACCGCTTCTATCTACTGGATGTCTTCTATTTTACTTCATAAAGTATTTCCACCAACCATACTCTCTCTATTTAATCCATAAAATGTACTCTTTCCAAAGAAGTTATTCTTATTATATAGTAATTTTTATGTTTTTGCAATAAATTTATGTGAACATGTTAATCCTTTTTTAAAATGATACCTTATCATTAATAAAAAAGATACCGATATATAATATATAATATCTCTTTGGAAAGGAGATGTTTTTATTATATGCATAATAAAGAATATGCATTAAAACTTGTTCAAGATAAACAAAATGGTTTAAATAACTATTCTTATTCTCAAATTGCATCATTAACTGGATATAAAAAACTTCAAATTGTAAGATTTTCAAAACAATTAAAAGAAAAGGATATTAATTCTATTTTAGTTCATGGTTTAACTGGTAAACCTTCTAATAACTCACCTTCCGACAAAGAAATTGAATTTATTAAGAACTTCAAGAATAAATATCCAGTTATTAGTATAACACAATTTCAAGATATTTATCATGAGGATGTTATTTTTAATCCTAATATGGCTAAAGTTGTAAAGAAAAACAATCTTAAAGTTAGAAGTTATTCTTTCTATGAATCTTTATATGAAAAATTTCATTGGGTGAAACCTATCAAACATAAATGCTTCAATAAGGAATATGAATCTCATCCATTAAGAGAACCTTCTCCTAGAAGAGGTATCTTAATTATGATTGACGGTACTCCTCATGATTGGTTTCAAAATGGAAGAAAGTCATCTTTGCATTTGGCTATTGATGATGCTACTGGTGAAGCCTTATGTGGTTGGTTTATGCCTACTGAATGCTTAGAAGGTTACGTTCATATGCTCAAAATATTAGTTACTAAATATGGTATTCCTGAAAATATTTATTGTGATAGGCATACTATACTTATTAATCCAAAAGATGGTGAACTAACTAATTTTGGACACATGTGTGAAGATTTAGGCATCAATATAATCGCAGCTAATACACCCCAAGCTAAAGGAAAAGTTGAAAAATGGAATAATACGATTCAAAATAGATTAATCAACGATATTAAACGTTATAATATTAAATCTATTGATGAATTAAATAGGTTCTTTAACGATTATTACTGTAATTATCTTAATCATAAATATGCTTATGAACCTAAAGAGAATGATTCTGCTTTTGTTCCTTTAGACAATATAGATCTATCTAATATTTTATGTATTAGAAGTACAAGAACTATCCTTAACGGCAATATGATTTCTTGGAATAATAATTACTATCAAGTGCTAGATAAAGATAATTCTATGAAGCAAATATACAAGGGTACTGAAGTACAAGTATTTGAAAATGTATTAACCAAAGTAGTTAGAGTGAAATATTACAATATCTTTTATGAAACCAAACAAATAGAAGGCCATAGACAGGATCCAGTAAAAAGAGAACAAATGAGAATAGATAATCAAAAACAGCTTGAACAAGTTTTAAGAGAGCGAGATGAAAGATTAAAAGCAAGGGCGAACAAAGTGAGTTCATGAAACCCTTGCTTTTTAGATTTCATCGATTACACTACTGCTACAAACAAAGTTCATCTTTGTTTGTTATCAATAGTATAAATCGGTATCATTTTAACTAATGTTTAACATAAATTTATGTGAACATCTCTTACATCAACGATGACCTTATAAATATTTTCCAAAAAAATCATCACATTTTTTCAATACCTTTTGAGAAACACCATCTTGAGAAAGACCAACGGAAGATAATTTATCTTTATCAAAATAGTCACCACGAATCATAGAGAACTTCCTATACAACGCTTCGTCATCCATCATCGCAATAGCAAGCAAAGGTCCATAACTATATTGAATAGAATCATCAAGAGAAACGTTTTCATTAACTACCGCACTTTCATCATATTCAAAAAGGCATTCTTCTTGAACACGCTCTAACACATCATCTAAAATTTCTTCTTTTGATATAGAAACACTTCGTTTTCTAAGCTTACTAGGTGAAAACATGGAAAGCAATAATAGATTATTCATAGAATCAATCAAACCATTAAATTCACTCATCAACTCTACCATCACAGCATCTTTATAAATATCATTTTTAAGTAAATACTCATATAAATGAAATTGATTATAAAAAGCAGGAACTTCACAAAATGGAGAACGCATTTGATAAAGACAAACATTAATGGAAGAAGCATGCTGAAAATAGTCCAAAAAATCTTCAACATGAGATAATTCATGAACAATAAGCGACAATAATCTCAAAGAATGAACACTAGAAGAAAAAAACACATTGCTCTCATTTTCTACAGGATTATAAAGAGTGCACCCGTCACGATCAGAAAATAATTCACCATGAGGAAGCATATAAAACTTCTTCTGCTCTAAAAAAGAATCAAATAACCCTTGCATATTTGGACAACGTTCTTTAAAAAAAGAAGATAAAATATCTTGGCCTTCAAAATCTGAAATAATAGGACTACTCTTCCAAAAAACACTATTAAAGTAATCAGAATCAATAAAATCATTTACCACATCCACAAAATCAAAAATGCTAGAACTAATAAAAGATGAATGATTTTTTTGATTTTGAATAAAATGTTCAATTCTCTTATGACTGATAGAATTTAATTGCTGCAAACCAGAAAATCTAACAAACTTATTTCGATTGATTTTAGGATTACAAGGATTTTGATAAGTAGCACTAAAATAAAACTCAACCAAATTCTGATAAGCACCATAATAAACAGCACTACTATTAGCACTAGTGCAATCAATAAAATGCTCTTCCATATTTTTTATCTGTCGATATAAATCATCATAATTAGTATTTAATTGCATACCATCACCTGAGATTACTATAACACATCTTTAATATTTTTCGCACCATTTTTAACATCAAACCAAAAGACAGAAATAGTAGTTCGAATAAATAAATAAACAGGAATAGCTAAAATAATTCCTAAAACACCAAAAACACTTCCTCCAATACTAAGAAGAAAAATAGTAAGTACTGGATGAATATCATTAGATTTTCCATAAATTCTAGGAGAAATAAAATATTCATCTACCAAAGGAAAAAACAAACATACAAATAAAGTAGCAAAAAATAAAGAGTCAGATATCATAAATGCCGTAAGTATTGCAATCACATTAGCAAGCAACCCTCCTACATAAGGAACTGCTGTAAAAAGACCAATAAAAAGACCTAACACTAACCAATGAGGATGACCTATGATAAAAAACAAGAAAGAATATTCAATAAATTGAACAAGCATCAATTGCCCTATTCCTTTTACATATTGAACCATAGTACCATCTAAAGTAAGTAAGTACCGATAAAACCTAGGATATCTAAACTGCAATATACTTTTTAAATAAATTCTAATCTTTCCCATATAAAATAAAAAGTAAAGAAAACTAATACAAGCAATCACAAATCCACTGACACCTTCAACAAAAGTTCCAAAAAAATTAACAGTAGTAGCAGTGGTAAGAGTTCCCATATTTTGTAAAACCTGATTAAAAAAATGAGTAATAAAAACTTCTAAATTTCCAGACGGAAGTTGAAAATGTTTACTAAAATGATTTACTAATTGTATAAGTTGAATTGTAAAATCAACCACTTGATGATACAAAATAGGAAACAAAGTAAAAATTAAAAACCCTAGCAATAACAAAACAAAGAAAACAACGATAAATACTGCAATACTCCTAGGAGTATGCTTTTTTTCTAAAAAACAAACAAAAGGATTTATCGCATAAGCCACGATAAACCCTACTATAAATGGTAATAAAACCGACAAAATATTCATAAAAATATCCATAATTTGTTTTGCATTCATAAAACCAATGCAAAGTAAAATCATAAAAAAGGTAAAATTAATTAAAGGATAATTAAGTTCTTTTCGAAACAATGCTCCTACCTTTCCAACCAGATTGTTGTAGGTCCAATATTAGTAATAGAAACATCCATATCAGCACCAAACTCTCCAGTTTCAACTTCTACATATTTACTTAACTCTTCATTAAACAAATCATAAAATGTAACCGCCTCATGATTATTCATAGCTTCAATATAACTAGGACGATTTCCTTTATTACAATTAGCATATAAAGTAAATTGAGATACGGAAAGTATTTTACCTCCATAGTCTAAAATACTTTTATTCATAACTCCTGCATCATCAGGAAAGATACGAAGATTAACTATTTTTTTAGCCAAATATTGTACTTTCTCAAGTGTATCTCCATCAGTAAAACCTACAAAGACAACCAGTCCAGAATCAATTTGTCCAACTACTCTATCCCGAACCGAAACAGAAGACTTTCCGCTTCTCTGTACTAAAACTCTCATCTCATCATCCTTTCTGTATGATCAACATAAGGCTGTTTTTCAAGTAAAGTCATTAACTTAGTAAGTTGTTCTAGTCCAGTAACATAAACACTAGCTTCATATAAAATAGTATCAGTCTTACTCATAGTCTTAATACTATCTACACTAACATTCATATTAGATATGGATTGGATTAATTCCAACATATGATTCTCTTGACTATTAGAATAAATTAATAAATTAGTTAAATACCTTTTATTAACATTAGTATTCCAATGAACTTCTAATGTCCTAGCTTCTAACATTTCTAGGTTATGGCAATTTGTACGATGAACAGTAATACCATTACCCTTTGTAATATATCCTATGATATCATCTCCAAAAACAGGACAACAACAATTAGCAAGATTCACTTTTACTTTATCAATACCACTAACAATAATATCAGCATCCATATTCTTAGAAGTGACTTTCACAACTTTAGGAGCAACAACTTCCACAAATTTATCAATAGAATTAATAATAGAATTAGCAGAATTTTTACCATTACCAACCGTTAAATAAATATCTTCTAAATCATCCAGACGAAACTCTTCACATATCTTCTTAACATTTTTATCACTAAAGAAATCAGAAATAGATAATTTTCTTCTTCGAAGTTCTTTCTCTAATGCATATTTTCCACGTTCAATATGTATTTCCTTTTCATTTTTACTAAAAAAATTCTTTATTTTATTTCTAGTAGTAGTAGCTTTAACAATATTGACCCATTCTGGAGAAGGAGTAGCATTTTTATTCGTAATAATCCTTACAATATCATTATTTTGTAATTCATAGTTTAATGGAACAATTGCATTATTAACGATTGCTCCAGTGGTAGTCTCCCCTACCTTAGTATGAATCTTATAAGCAAAATCTATTGGTGTTGCTCCTTTAGGTAACTCAATAACATCACCCTTAGGAGTAAAACAATAAATATTATTATTTAACACTTCATCTTTAACACTATTAACAAACTCTTCACTACTCATCTTATCTTTACTCAAATCAATAATAGATTTAAAGAATTGTAATTTCTGTTCAGTAGTAGATTGTAAATTAGCTGTTTTTGTTGAACCCTTATTTTCTTTATATGCCCAGTGAGATGCAATACCATTTTCAGCAACCTCATCCATATCATAAGTACGAATTTGTATTTCAAATAAATATCCATCAATACCAAACACAGTAGTATGTAATGACTGATACATATTAGGCTTAGGCATCGCTATATAATCTTTAAACCGTTTAGGAAGTGGTCGAAACTTAGAATGAATAATTCCAAGTGCCAAATAACATTCTTGTTCTGTATGAACTAAAATACGAAGTGCCAGTAAATCATAAATATCACTAAACTTCTTACCTTTATTCAATTTATTATAAATACTATAAATACATTTCGCACGACCTTTTATTTCATGTGTAATATGATGTTCTGTAAGTAAATCAGAAACTTCTTTTTCCATATCTACAACCGTACGATCACGCTCTAATTTTGTCTTATTTAATTTCTCTGCAATATCATAAAAAACATCTGGTTTTAAATAACGTAACGCTAAATCTTCCAACTCACTTTTTATTTTATGAATTCCTAAGTGATGCGCAATAGGAGCTAAAATCTCTAATGCTTCTTTAGCTTTTACTTTCTGTCTATCTGGTGGTGTTGCCCAGAGAGTTCTCATATTATGAAGACGGTCAGCAAGTTTAATAATAATCACCCTAACATCTTCACTCATACCAACAATAATTTTTTTATAGTAATCGATTAAATATTCATTTTCCGTAGAAAAATGAATCTTACTAAGCTTAGTAACACCTTGTACTAATTTCGTAACATCATTACCAAATTTTTCTTCCATTTCTTCCTGAGTACAATCACAATCTTCTAACACATCATGTAAAAATCCCGCAGCAATCGTTTGATAATCCGCATAAATAGTAGTTAAAATCATCGCAACGTTTAAAGGGTGAACGATATAATCTTCACCCGATTTACGAAATTGACCAGCATGTTTTTCTTTAGCGAATAAATACGCTTGTTCAATAAATTTTAATTGTTCTTCACTTTCTATATATGTCTTTGCACGTTCCAGCACATCTTCAAATTTTATATTATCCTTCGCATGCATAATACCACCTCCGGTAGTTAGCAATTAATACCTTTTACTAACTTTTCTTCATATTCATCTGTATAAATAGGTTTTCTTTTCTTAGGTTTTCCAGCATTTTTAGCCTCAATTGTAGCGAATATTACTGTTGCAATATAAACAGAAGAATAAACACCAACAACAAGTCCAAATAACATTGCTAAATTAAATGTTA
Organism: uncultured Bacilli bacterium; assembly: GCA_944332295.1. Classification (GTDB taxonomy): domain Bacteria; phylum Bacillota_I; class Bacilli_A; order RF39; family UBA660; genus Faecimonas. The sequence goes on from CALVJR010000023.1 coordinate 22,203, forward strand.
ATATTTCTCTTGACCCTAAGAATATTAATATAACTATTGGTATTAATGTTGTAATAAATGTATGTAATGATCTAACAAAAGTTTCACAAACAGCACGATTAGAAATATTCCATACATCTTCTTTCGTTAACTTTTTATTATCCACTTTAGAAAGCTCTTCACGAATTCTATCAAATGTAACAATCGTATCATTAATAGAATATCCAATAATAGTTAGAATTGCTACAATAAACATAGAGGAAATCTCCAAATGGAAAATAGCAAATAATGCGCAAACAATTAATACATCATGGAATAAAGATACTACTCCACCAACAGCATAACTAAACTTAAAGCGTACAGAAATATATAAAGTAATACCAATTAGAGCAACAATAACAGATAAAATAGCATTTTTAACAAGTTCCTGTTTTACAACATTAGAAATAACACCAATACTTGTTTTTGCATCATATTTATCTTCAAAATAATTAGTTACTTCATCTACTCTATCTCCATCTAATACATCACTAATACGAATAGTAACCTCATCATCATTAATAGTAATAGACTGTTCATCAAGCTTTAATTTATCTAAATCTTGAACTAGTTCTTTTTTAGTAATATCTTTATTTGTTGCAATAGAAATATCACTACCAGCTTGATACTCAACACCTAAATTAACACCACGTACACCTAAAGAAATAATACCAGCAATAATAATAACAACTGATAATGTAATAAATGGTTTGGTATATTTAAAGAAATTAAATCCCTTAAATGGAATAACTTTAACTTTTTCATTCTTACTAACATCTGGAATATCACTAGATTTTACCTTAATAAACAAGTTTGTCTTATCATTAAAGTAATTTGTCTTAACAAATAATTTAAGTAATAATCTAGTAAGCCATACCATTGTAAACATAGTAATAATAACTGTAATAATTAACATAGTAGCAAATCCTTTAATACTAGATTCACCAAAAATAAACATAATAACAGCAACCAACAAAGTAGTTAAGTTAGAATCTAAAATAGCACTAAAACTAGATTTAGTTCCTTCTTTAAATGCCAATGGTAAACTCTTACCTTTATATAGTTCATCTTTAATTCTAGCAAAAGTAATAACATTAGAATCAACTGCCATACCAATACCTAAAATTAAAGCAGCAATACCAGGAAGTGTTAATACTCCTCCTACTACCCAGAATGTTAAAAATACTAAGAAAGTATATATTAACATAGAAATAGAAGAAATAAGTCCTGCAAAATGATAAATAAATAATAAGAATATAATAATTAAAATAACACCAATAATACCAGCAACAAAAGTTGTCTGTAAAGTATCCTCACCAAAAGATGCTCCTACAGTCTGAGAAGATATTTCAGTAAGTTTACTTGGAAGAGAACCACTATTAATTAAATCAACTAAGTTTTCAACTTCATCTTCTGTAAAATTACCTTGAATAATAACATCACTAGCAAATCCTTGAGAAACAGTAGCAGCACTCAAACAATTAGACTCACTAGTACCACACATAGCACCTTCACTAGCATAACTATCTTCTGTCTCGTCATAATCTAGCCAAATAACAATCATATTATTATCGTAATCTTTTACTTTGTTAGTTACTTTATAAAACTCATCTTTATCTTTAACTGATAATAATACAGCAGGATTTCCAGAAGCGTCTGTACTAACTTTAGCACCACCAGCAACCAAAACATCACTAGTCATTAATAAGTTATCCTCTGTATCACGGAATGATAAAGTAGCAACTGTAGATAGTTGCTTACGTGCTTCCTCTGGATCAGTAACACCAGCCAACTTAACACGAATTTTATCATTACCCTCTACAATAATTTCAGGTTCACTAACACCTAGGCTATCAATACGTTTACTTAAAGTTCTATAAGTAGCCATAACCTTATCATGTGTCATTTTAGAACCGTCAATAGAATCTACTTGATACAATATTTCAAATCCACCTTGTAAATCAAGTCCGAATTTTAAATCTTTAAATAAAGGTATACAAGCTAAACACATTCCCACTACAACAAGAAGTAAAATAATTGTAGTTCGTATAACTTTACCCTTTCCTTTTTTATTTTTCTTCATACCTATCCACCTCTCTAAATTGTCTCAATTACACTTTCACTTCTTCTACTCCTAGATATCTTACCCTTTAAATATTCATCAATTTTTTTATTATTAACATGTAAAATATCATGAACGATATCAGAAAGAGTTAAGTCATGAGACTTTTTCCATTTCTCTTCTACTAAATAACGCCAAATATCACTAACTTGAATATAAGTATATCCCAATCGATGTAATTCAGCAAGTTTAGCATTTAACGCAGGCTGTACTCTTTTAAACAATTCTTCTTGTGAAGAAAACTCTAAATCCATAACATCACCTACCAAACTAATAACATTATAACGCAAACAAACAACAAATGAAAAGAAAAACAATGAAAAACCCTTTATAATTTATTTTTTATTACTATCATCTATCTTTGCTCTAGGAAAACTACTTTGATATACACTACGAAGTCTATCAGTGGTAACATGGGTATAAATTTGTGTTGCTTTAATACTTTCATGCCCTAATAACTTCTGTACTGTCATCAAATCACATCCTTGATTCAACAAATGCGTAGCAAAACTATGACGAATCATATGTGGAGAAATATTTTTTTGAATGCTAGTACGCTTTATAATTTCTTCTAATAAATATCGAACTCCTCGCTCTGTCAACTCTCCTCCATGATAATTTAAAAATAAATAAGGACTATTCTTCGTATTTAAAGCTAAATATCCATCTCGCAAATAAAGTTTTAATATCTCTTCGCAATACTCACCATAAGGTACAATTCTCTCTTTATTACCTTTACCTAATATTAAAATAGTACGACTACTCTGATTAATATCAGAAACCTTAATAGAAACAAGTTCTCCAACACGAACACCCGTTGCATATAACATTTCTAAAATAAGTCTGTCTCTCTGTCCCAATGCTGTAGATAAATCACAAGCATCAAATAATGCTTCTAATTCATTATACTCGAAATATCTAGGTAATTTTTTTTCTTTTTTAGGACCAGATAACAAACTAAAAACATTACTAGAGATAACACCTTCATTAGCTAAATATTGATAAAAACCTCTCAAAGAACTAAGTTTACGATCAATAGATGAGTTTTTGTCTTTTTTTTCATCTTTCAAATACATAAGAAAAAAACGCAAATCACTATAAACTACACTTTGATATTCCAAACTTTCTTGATCCAAGTAATCAAAAAACTCTAAAATATCTTGTTCATAATTTTGAATAGTATAATCTGAATAATTTTTTTGATATTTTAAATATTCTAAATAGTCAGCAACTTGTTGATACCTTTGATTTTTCCCCATAACATCACCTAGTTTTCCTATCTAAATTCTACCTCAAAGAAATGATTTCTTCAAGAAAAAAGAAGCTATTTTATGATTTAGCTTGGTTCTATAATAAATAGTGTTGGTGAGTAAAATTGCTGACACTATTTTAGTCTATAAAAAAGAGTCATTTCAGAA
>CALVJR010000024.1 GCA_944332295.1 uncultured Bacilli bacterium
AATGTCATAATTCCCCATAATTACTGAGAAAAATGGCATTTTTTTATTAAAGCAACTATAAAACTCGGGTTATATCATAAAATTTGTCTTATGGTACCTTTTCCATTTTTGCAGGTAATATGAGCAATACTTCCATTAATTATTGTCATTTTAGGAGGAACGTGTCCAATATCGGCATTAAATATTATTGGTAAGTCTTTAAACATTCTTTTTAGGGCTTCTTGATAAGTAAATCCTTGGTAGAAATGTTTTGGCAAGGCAACTCGTCCTACAATGATTCCTTTGATATATTTAAACCAGCCTGCCTCTTTCAACCGAAACAGTGTTCTATAAGTTTCTTCTGCTGATAACTCACAAATATCAAAGTACCAGATAATACCATCATCTTTATACTTTTCTATAAATTCTTTGGTATAGTCATATGGTGTTCCAGGTAAATCTTTTAGGCAATCTAGACATCCTCCGATGATTCTTCCTGTAATATCTACTTCATTATTTATTGTCTCCCAGTAGACTTTTTCTGTTAGGTTATATCCATCTTCTGTATTTGTCCATTCTTTTTGGTAATAATCAAAACTAGGTTGCTCTACTATATTTCCTGATAGAATTTCTAAATTATTTTTTAGGCATTGATGAGGATTTGTCTGGTCATAGCTTCCAGCATTACATCCGTAGATTGTTGCGATATCTAATTTTGTTGTTATAACATAAAGAAGATAAGTTGGATCTGAATATCCCTCAATCCATTTTGGATTCTCTTTAATATGTTGCCAGTTAATATATGGTAGCATTTCTATTAGAAAGTCTCCACCTGCTGCACACATTATCATATCTATATCTTTATCGGTAATTAATTCATCCAATTCTTTGGCTCTTTTTTCTCCTGATGTAGATACCATGCCTTTATTTCTTACACTTTTTGTCTCTTTTATATGATAGCTATAATTTTTTAGTGTTTGCAGTGACTTTTCATAGGATGCGATATCATCTCCTACACCTTGAGATGGTGCTGTAATTCCGATTGTTGCATTTTCTTTTAAAAATTTAGGATACTGCATGTTTTTTTGCCTTTCTATTATCCAAAACAGAGTTTATCACTATTAAAATAATACTTACTAATAACATAACTCCTGAGGTAACTAACATTGGCATAGCAGATATTCCTACTGCCTCCGTTTCTATTGCAACATTTAGTACTAAAGCAACGGAACCTCCAATTAAAGCAACAAATAATGCTGAAACGATTCCTGCAATTGCAATATTTACAATCCATTTATAGTATGGTTTCTTTAATAAAGCAATAATGATTATAGAAATAATTGATGTTATAATTAGTCCTATCATAAAATTATCAGTCGTAACATTGTTGTATCCATCAAGTACAGCTTGTCCTTCTTCTGGCATAGATATTTTTGCTTCTTCAATCATTTTTTTGTATGCTTCATTTATATCTTCATCCTGAGTTACTTCATCTACAAATTCATCTAACTTTTCATCGCTGATATTCTGTCCCGTTACTTGTTCTATTGTTGCTTTGTTTTCTTTCATAAATGTTTTTAGGTCATCTTCTATATTTATATTTTCTATTTCATCGGTTGTTAAATCTTTCATTATTTTGTCACTATATTTATTCATTAAATTATCTATTGTTTCATTTGTACGTAGATTATCTTCCAATTCTTTTATATTTTCATCTGTTAATTCTGGAAATTCATTTTTGAAAGATTCACTCATTTGTTTTATAATTTCTTCTTTTCCATAAGTTCCTATGATTTCTTGATTTACAATTTGTTCGGCATACATAACTGTTGGTATCAATGTAAATGTAAAGACTAATACGGTGGTTAAAATTCCTCTAATAAATGTTTTCATTGTTTTTCTCCTTTTTTCTTTTATTATATCATATATATTGTCTCTATTATTACAATAATACCAGTGATTATAAACATACTTGCTACTAGTTCTGGAACTATATTTTTCGTATAAGCATCACTCGGATTTTCTTTATTATAATAAACAGTCATTTTTTTTATACATGACCTTAGAATTCCATTTATTCCTATGGAAGATTTTATTTGATAGATTTTCTTATCTACTTCATATTTTACTGTAGGATATTTTGCCCAGCTTCTCGATTCATTTAATTCAAATTGGGAATCGACAATTATACCTGTACATTTTTCTAAACATTTAGGGTGTTCTTTTTTTATAATTCTTTTTTCCGTAATTAGTATCACTATCCCTACTATTACTACTTCTGTACCTGCTATTAATGACTGAATGATTCCTTTTTCTATTAGTGGTCCTTTTAAACATAAACTTATTGTTACTATAATTACTGCATTTATACAGATTATGATAAATACTATAATTGGTAGAATAAATTCTTGTTGTATCGTTTGTTCTTTTTTGTTATTTTTTTTCATATTTACTCCTTATAATTATAAATATATTCTTCAATATCTAGATAGGATTTATCACTAGAATAAGCCATAGCATAGATGTGATATACTCCATTTTGAACTGGTAGTGTGTTATGAGTATTTAGTTCTTTGATATATAGAGAATAGTAACATTCCTGTTTTACTGATTCACAAGTTGCTGGAGTGATTAAATTTTCTAGATTTGTGTTTAATTCATTTTTGGTTAACCAAAGATTGCTATTTTTTAGTTCTTCTAAAAATGCTTTTTCTTCTGTTGGATTTGTAAAGATAATGTAGTTTGAACTATGATCTAATAAATAACTTTCATCCCAATCCACCTTATAATATTCTCCTTTGGATGGTAGTTTTACACCTATCATTTCTTGATAAGAGTTTATATTTTTATAGTCTATTTCATTATTTATTAAGAAAGATACAGATACTTCTAGAAGAATAATTCCTGTTACAATGATACCTGCAGCAATGTTTTTGGTGCATTTTAGTCCTTTGATACGATAGATAATTCCTAATATTATAGATAGTATTGGTATTGGTAACACATAGTATGCTACCCAGGTATAATTAAACGTTAAAAATAGTGGAACATTTTCTTTTTGGGCAATTAGAAGTATTAAAATCATACTGGCCCAGATAGATAGAATTGTTAATATAAATAGAATGATTAGGCCAATCTTTACACTTGTGTATTTTTCTAAGTTCTCTGTTTGTTTTTCCAGATTTATTTTTTGTTTTATTTTGGTTTTGTGAATTCGGTCATCAAGATAGTCAATTAAGTTCATATTTATTTTTTGATTTGGTATGGGAATAATGTTTTTTGCATTTACTATGATGTATAGATGAGTCTTTGTTATTTTTACTTTTTTTATTTCTTCATAGGCTATTTTTAATTGTATCTTTTCACTTTCTACTTTTATGTATTTATCATAGAAATAGAGTCTATATTCTGTTCGGTCCTTATTTTTTATCCATTTATTATAGTCATATCTACTAAACAGGACATCCTTTATTTTTAATATAAAAAACATCACTACAATTACAAAGATATCTGATATTATTACATCTTCTATTGGTAAGGGATCTGGAGGTATTAGAGCAAGTGAGAAAAACAATATAATTATTAGGGCTGCAATTATGAATGTTTTCCAAAATTTGTAATTACAAACTTTTTTTAATTCTTGATACTCTTCATAAGTTATTGTTAGCTCTACTTTTTCTTTAAAGTTTTCATAATCCATATTCTCACCTTGCTTTTTATTTATTGTTTTCTATCCATTTTGTTAGTTTCCTTTTTTGATAATAAGAAATAATTATTGCAAGTATTACTACTACAATTACTACTCCTCCTATCATAAAAGCTGCTTTATTTAATTTGTTTACTATACTTGTTGTATTATTCTCACTTTTATTTTCTTCTCTTTTTATATTGACTACATATGTTCTTTTTTCTTTGTTTTCTGCAGTTACGATAATTTTAATCGTATCATTTTCATGTGGATTATCTATACTAGTAATTTCATAGGTTGCTTTTTCATCTTCTGGTGTTGCTGTTACGTCTAATGATTTTATTTTTTTAGGAATAGTAATTGTATAATTTTGTTTTTCTTTTGTAAAATCTATTTTATAGTTTTTTATACTTAATTCTTTTAAATAATTATTAGATGATAGTTCTATTTTTGGTGTTTCTTCTTGGATATCTGTTGGTGTATTTTTATTGGTAGTTTCTACTTTTTCCTTGATTGTATTGTTGTTTACTTCGGGTTTTTGTGTTTCTATAATTGATGTTTTACTGTTTTCTATTACTGGTGTTTGTGATTTATTTATTTTTATGGTCTGCTCTTGGTATGGACTATATTCTATTTCTTGCATATTCTCCATCCAATACTCTAAAGATACTGTATCAACTTTAAATGCGCCTGCTCCTACTTGTGTTAGGGTAATATTCGTTTCCGTCTTATCTGTTTGTTTTACAAAAAATTCTAGGTTTGCAGAATAATTACTGCAGGCAAGAAAATTATCTACACATTTATTATCTAATGTTTCATCGGCAATACTTAACACATAATAATTGCTTCCTTCTTTATACACTACGCTATCCCAGTATGTTGAAGTAATTCCTGTTATATCTAATACGGTATCATCGAAAGATAATTCGAAAGCTACCAAATAGATACCATCGCTATTTTCACTATTTTTATTTAATTCGGAAAAAGAAATATTAAAATTTGCATTAAAATAAGTTCCTTCTGTTTGTTCTCCTGCTAGACTCATCTGTGCACCGGTTATTGTTGCTGCATGTACTTTTACTGGTATCAGTAATACTAACATGCATAATATTATCCCTACTTTTTTCATATTACCTCACTACTCTTACTTTATCTGCATTATATCACATTGTTTTATAGGGTGCAATTTTCTTAGAATAAAATAAAAGACAGTATTTTTGATACTATCTTGTCTATTTGTGAAGATTTCCTTCTTTTTGTTCTTGTAGCATTTCCTCTTGTGCCACTTTTAACTTTTGATTATATTCGTGCATGATATCATAAAACTCTTGTCCACCATAGCAAAAATCTATTTTTATGTGATTATTTACTTTTCCCGTTTCTTCCTCTACACTTATTGCATCCATTCCTTTTCTATTTACCGGTGGCATACCTTTTATTTCCAAAAATGGAGTTACTCCTTTTGTTTTCTCTTTTGCAAAAGTATCTGCTAGGTCACTTGTAAACTGTCTTGTAAATACATTACAATGCACACTTGGAATACCTAAGTTGAAGTGCCTTTCAAATTCATTATTTAACATAATGTCAACAATACATAAATCTTCTTTTCCTACTTTGGCCGTACCAAACATCATTTTTCCTGTTATATTTTCATCAGATAAAAATCCTTCTAAGTATTCTATCATTACTCTAGATTTATCGATTGCTATTTCTTGTGCTTCTTGTTTTTTCATTTTTCTTTCCTCTTCACTTTCTTTTTTATATAATTTTTTCTTTTTTCCTATTATACCAAAAAAAGAGGATTTTTCCTCTTAATTTTTAATTATGTAGTTATTATTTTCGTAATCGATGGTTACTGTATCATTTGGTTTTATTTTACCTTCTATTATCATTTTAGCAAGCATCGTTTCTAGTGTTCTTGATACTAAACGTTTTAGAGGTCTAGCTCCATAGTTGATGTCATATCCAGTATTAATTAATTCTTCTTTTGCTTTGTCTGTTAGATTGATTTTTAAGTTAACATCTGCTAGACGTTTTTCAATATCATGAATAATCTTATCTAGAATTTTTGCAATTGCTTCTTTTGATAATGGATTAAATACAATAATCTCATCGATACGGTTGATAAATTCTGGACGAAAATGTTCTCTTACTTCTTGCATTACTAAATCCGTATTACCATCTAGAATATGTTCACTACCTAAGTTAGATGTCATGATGATAATGGTATTTTTAAAGTCTACTGTTCTACCATTCGAATCTGTTACTCGACCATCGTCTAGAATTTGTAGTAATAAGTTTAGTACTTCTGGATGAGCTTTCTCTACTTCATCGAATAAGACAATACTATATGGATTACGTCTTACTGCTTCTGTTAATTGACCTCCTTCTTCATATCCTACATATCCAGGAGGAGAACCGATTAATCTAGAAACTGAGAATTTTTCCATATACTCACTCATGTCAATTCTTATCATGTGGCGTTCATCATCAAATAATTCATAAGCTAGTGTTCTTGCAACTTCTGTTTTACCTACACCAGTTGGACCTAAAAATAAGAAGGATGCGATTGGTCTATTTGGATCTTTAATACCACTTCTTGATTTAATTACTGCATCACTTACTAATTCTAGAGCCTCATCTTGTCCCATGACACGTTTTTTCATATTATCTTCTAGAGATAATAATTTTTCTTTTTCACTGCTAATTAGTTTGGTTACGGGAATATTTGTCCATTTAGCAATAATTTTTGCGATATCATTATCCGTTACAGTATCACTTAGTATTTTATTTTTTTCTGTGTTGTTTAATTCTTCTAGTTCTTTTTCAAGTTTTGGAATCGTACCATGTCTTAGTATTGCAGCTTGTTCTAAATCATATTTATTTTCTGCTTGGTCTAGTTTAAATTTTGCGTCTTCTATTTCTTTTTTCTTTTTCTTAATATTTTCATTTAAATTCTTTTCTTTATTCCAAGCTTCTGTCAATTCTTGTTCTTTTTGTTTCATGGTTGTTAGATTTTTATCAATGTCTTCTCGACGTTTTTTAGAAATTTCATCTTTTTCTTTCTTAATTGCTTGACGTTCAATTTCTAGTCTCATGATTCTATGTGTTAAGTTATCTAGTTCAAATGGAACGGAATCCATTTGTACACGAATTGTTGCACAAGCTTCATCTACTAAGTCTATCGCTTTATCTGGTAAGTAACGATCTGTGATGTATCTATTCGATAGTGTTGCAGCAGCAATTAGTGCTTTATCTTGGATTGTTACACCATGATGGATTTCAAAACGTTCTTTTAATCCACGTAGAATTGTGATAGTATCTTCGACATTTGGTTCTTCTACTTTGATTTTTTGGAAACGTCTTTCTAAGGCTCCATCTTTTTCAATGTATTGCCTATATTCATTTAGTGTTGTTGCACCTATGACATGAATTTCACCACGAGCAAGCATTGGCTTTAAGATATTTGATGTATCCATGGCTCCTTCGGTTCTACCAGTACCTACTATCATGTGAATTTCATCAATAAACATGATGATGTCGCCTTCACTCTTTTTGATTTCATTTAAGACATTTTTTAGTCTTTCTTCAAATTCACCACGATATTTAGCACCTGCCACAAGAGATGCCATATCTAATTCCCAGACAGTTTTATCTTTTAAGCTAGATGGTACATCTCCTTTAATAATTCTTAAGGCTAATCCTTCTACGATGGCAGTTTTACCTACACCAGGTTCACCAATTAGAACTGGATTGTTTTTTGTTTTTCTTGATAATACTCTGGTGATACTACGAATTTCTTCATCACGTCCGATGACTGGATCAATTTTACCAGCTTTGGCATCGGCAGTAATATCTCGTCCATATTTTTCAAGAACATTTTCATTTTGATCTTGTTCATAATTATTATACATATTATCACCTCTTCATTGTCTATTATACTCTGTTTTTAGCACTTGTCAAGTTAGAGTGCTAATTTTTATTTAAAGAAAACACCTTACTATTTTTATAAGGTGATTTTCTTTATTATTCTTGGACTTTTCCCGTTTTTATTAATTTCTTTAATTCTTCTGATGTTTTCTTTTTTCTGTTATCTTCGATTACTGTTTCGATTTTACCTTGCCAATTACCAGTATGATAGATTCTTTTACATAAATGATTATGAATTAATTCTTGCTTTGGATGATTCAATAATTGGTAGAAATCATTAATATCCATACTATAGACTGCTTGTCCTTCGGCTACTCTACCAGTTTCTTGATTTTCAAAAAATTTATCTAGCACTACTTTTCCATTTATATAAATATGACCTACATACCCTGCAAATGTATTCTTTTTTGCATATATAATTCTATTAGTTTCTCTTGTTTTTGTTATCTTTCTTCTTCTGTTATTAATTCTAATCTATCTTTTGTCTTTAATGCTAACTAGCTATTTAATTCTTGTGATATGTAAAAATTATTAGATAATGGCGCGACTTTATTAATTGATTCTTCAAATATACTCAAAACACTAAAAAAAGCAAGATTTTTTCTTGCCTTATAATTCTATTTTTTCTCTTCTTTTACTTTTTTTGTTAATATAATGAAGAATAAAATGATTCCTATTCCTAATAAGATATGTCCTATGCCACTGATTCCGCTAATCATTTTGTCATAGTTTATATAGAATTCATCTACAATATCTGCAATTCCTCTTATCCATAACATAATTCCTGTTATAATTAATCCTATATTATAGATAATATAAAATGCTTTAAACTTTTTATCTTTTGTTAAGTGGAATTCTTTTTCTAATAATAGAACTATTAGGAAAAAGAACATCCCTAGTACAAAGAAATGAGTATGTGTAAAACTCCATGTGTTTGGTTCAGTTAGTTCTAAGAATCTGTTTCCTTCCCTATAAATAATACCACAAAGCATTGCTACTATTGCATAGACAAGTGCTGTGTTTGTTAGTTTTTTCATCTACTTCTACTCCTTTTATTTTTCTTCTTTTGGTGCAAATAATTTTAATATTTCTGATACCACTAATGGCATTAATGATAGACCAATTACTACTAGCCATTGCTTTAATGTTAATGGAACAATTGAGAAGAAGTCTCTTAATACTGGTACAAATACAATAATCATTAACATTAATACTGATGCAAGCATTGCCAAGAATAACATTTTGTTTTTTGGTTGATCTTTTGAAAAGAATGATAATGTATTGGAATGTTGATTCATAGCATGTACTATTTGTGATAGACATAATGTTGTAAATGTCATTGTTATTGCTGTTTCATAACTTGTTTGTAATCCTGTGAAATATGCACTAAATGATAATAATGTTAACAATGCTCCATAGTAAGCGATATTATAAATCATGCTTTTTTCAAATAAAGTTCCTTTTTTGGTTGGAGGATGTTTCATGGTGTTTTTATTGGCAGAATCCACTCCTAATGCTAGTGCAGGAAGAGTATCAGTAATTAAGTTTACAAATAAAATGTGTACGGCTAAAATTGGTGCTTGTAAATTAAATACCATTGCTAAAAAGATAGTTAACACTTCCGCAATATTTCCTGTTAATAAGAATTGAATTACTTTTTGAATATTTCTATAAATTCTTCTTCCTTCTTTAATTGCTACTTCGATAGTTGAGAAGTTGTCATCTAATAGCAACATATCCGCTGCATCTTTTGCGACATCCGTTCCATTTTTTCCCATGGCAATACCAATATCAGCTGTATTTAAAGCTGGAGCATCATTTACTCCATCACCCGTCATTCCTACGATTTCATGTTGTTCTTGTAAAGCATTGACAATATCTAATTTATCCTTAGGACTAACACGTGAGAATACACTAATTCTTGGTAATTTTTTGTGTAACTCTTCTCTTGTCATTTCATGAAATTCTTCCACATTTACTGCTAAATCTCCATCTTTATAAATTCCTAGATTTTTAGCGATTGCTACTGCAGTCGCTTTATGATCTCCAGTAATCATAATTACTCTGATACCTGCCATATGACAGCTATTAATTGACGACATAACTTCACGTCTTGGAGGATCGATCATTCCAACGATTCCTAAGAATATTAAATCTTCTTCTACTTCATTTTCTTTTAATTTTTCTGTTTTATAGGCAAAAGCTAAGCTTCTTAATGCTTCTTCTGCTAACGTTTCACATTTATTTAAAACCTTTTCCTTATCTTCTTTCGTTAACTTTTTCTTTTTACCATTTACTAAAGCATACGTACATTTTGCAATTAATTCTTCTGGTGCACCTTTGGTATAAGCTATGCTTTTCTTATCACTGGTTTTACAAACTACTGTCATCAATTTACGATCTGAGTCAAATGGTTTTTCATGGGCTTTTATGTTTTCTTTTTTGATTTTTTCTACATTATAATTATTTTTTTCTGCAAATAGAAGTAAGGCTCCTTCTGTAGGGTCTCCTTGAATTTCTCCTTTAATAATACTCGCATTATTACATAATACACCGCAAGTTACTAGTTTTTCACTTAACGTATTTTCTTTATTTTCTAGTAGGTTATCGGCTGTAAAGTATTCTGTTACTGTCATTTTATTTTCTGTTAGTGTACCTGTTTTATCTGTACAAATAACCGTTGCACTTCCTAGTGTTTCTACTGCAGGTAGTTGTTTTACTAGGGCACGTTTTTTTGCCATTCTTTGGACTCCAATTGCCATTACTACGGTTACTGTTGCTGGTAATCCTTCTGGTATTACTGATATTGCTAATGATATTGCAATCATTAAGATATCAATTAAGTTTTGTCCATGAATTAGACCAATAATAAATATTAAAATACTTATAATGATTCCTAAAATACTTAGAACCTTTCCTATTTTATTTAGTTTTTGTTTTAATGGTGTTTCTAGGCCATTATCAGTATCTAATAGTTTGGCTATTGTACCTATTTCTGTTGACATTCCAATATTAGTAACAATTCCCGTTCCAGTACCATTACTAATAATAGTTGAGGAATATCCCATGTTTTTTCTTTCTCCTAATGGCTCTTTTGGATTTCCTATATAATCTTTGTTTTTTTCGACTGGAACGCTTTCTCCTGTTAGAGCAGACTCATCTACTAGGATGTCATGTTCTTCGATAAAACGAATATCGGCAGGTATAATGTTTCCTGCTTCTAAATACACAATATCCCCTGGCACTAGCTCGCTTGCTAATATTTTTTCTAATTTACCATTTCTTAATACCAAAGAATGTGGTGCATTCATATTTTTTAATGCTTCTAGTGCATTACTTGCTTTTTTCTCTTGGATTACACTAATTATAATATTAATACTGATAATAAATAGAATTACAAAACCTTCTATTTTTTCTCCTAAGAAAAATGATAAAATTGACGCTATTAATAAAATAATAATCATTTTATCTGTTAGCTGCTCTAAAATCATCTTTGCAATTGTTTTTTTCTTTTTTTGTTGTAATTCATTCGGTCCATACTTTTCTTGTCTTTTTTTCACTTCTTCGGAGGTTAGTCCGGTTTTCACATTGACATTTAACTCTTTTATTACTTCTTCTAATTTTTTTTGATAGTTATCTTGCATTGTTCATCCCTTTCTATCTTCTTCCATTATACATTATTTTTAAAATATTTTTTCCATAATTTTATTAATTTTTTTTCTTTCATATCTTTTTGTAATTCATTATTGGTTGCAAATATGATTAATATAAAGCCTATTACTAATAAATATAACCACCAAGGTAAGCTAAACCAAAATGTCCTTGTTAATAAAAATGCATTGATTATTATGAATATTAAACTTGTAAAAAATGCAGATCCTATTTTTTTCTTATATCCTATTATCATGATTAAGATTAGCAAAGTTACAAAGAGAATTCCATCTAGTTCATCTTTATACATTCCTATTGCAATTACATACAGGATACTACTGATAACCCATTCTAATTTACTTTCTAAATTAGAATTTTGTGGTTTTACAATCGTTCTTGTTGCTAAGAATAATAATGAAATATATCCTAGCATTTGTAGTACTACTATATCTAATAGTTTTAATTCATAAAGAATATTATTATAGATATCCAAGCTGGTTATGTAGAGAATACTTCTTGAAATATTAGGATTTTCTTTTCTTCTAGAACCATTAGCAATGTACCATATTATTATTAATAAATCTCTTATCCAGGTGTATTCGAAGAATCCTAGTATGATATATAGTATTGTTATATAATCGGTTATACTTACTTTGGTGTTTAAATAGCTTTTTACTAGCCATGTAATAATTAGTATTAAGTTTAGAATTGGATTTATTTGTATTCCTAAAATATTTGTATCTGTGACAAATAGTCCTAATGCTAAGAATATATAAGAGAAGTATTCTACTGTTTTATTATGAAGATATTTATCATTATATTGTAATGTTAAGATTATAGTTATTAGTGCTACTAATTTAGAAATATCACTTGTTATTGTCGATAAGCATAGTAATGTTAATAGATATATCGTTATAAATACTTTTTCTTCTGTTATTTTTTGTTTGGTTACTAATTTATGTATTATCATTATTAATACTACTATTACTAGTGATAAGTATGCCTCTTTTGTTAATAGTATAATATTATTGATAGATGTTAATAAGCTTGCTACTGCAATATAGGTTATAGCAAGATAGTAAGACTTTTGTTCATTTTTATAATTTAGGTAACTTGTTATAATCACTAGTAATGGGATTAGGAACAAAGTATTTCCATTGTTAAATATTTCTATTAATATAAAGTAAAATAAGTTTGGTAATAGAATGATGTTGTTGTTTATTTCTATTACCTTTTTAGTATTTTTGTCTTTTATATTTTTATCTAGTACTACTTTTAACAACTGTGTTGCCGTTAATAAGAAGATAAAATCTTGATAAGCTAGATTTAATATGTCAATTATTAATATATATAGCAGTGGTATTAGCCAGATATTTAGGGCAGCACTTATTGTATTTTTTGTTTTAATATAATGATAAATATTCATTATTATTGTAGTTCCTGTAATTAGTATTGGAATCATTTTGGTATTTGATACAGATACTAAAAATAATGATATCAGTGATATGATTAATACGATCCAGTCTAGTTGTTTATTTTTATGTTGTGAAAACTCTATTTTTATATCTATTACAATTAAAGTAAGTAATATTATTATTTCCTTTAGCGTTTGTGGCAAGTTTAATTTTGTTATTATTCCTGCCGTTAAAACAATTAATACTATATTACTAAGTGCACGTAGATAATTATTTTCTTTTCCTTTATAGATAGTTATTCCTAATAATATGAGTAAGGATAAAATATTAACTATTGGTACTGGAAATTCATTTGGCATTTGTACTAGAAATATGTGTCCTGTTGTGTTTAAGATTAATATTATTGATAATACTATTTCTAATACCAACTCTGTCATATAAGAATATTTTGATTTTTTACAATAAATATTTTTTATTAAAATAGCTAAGTTATAGAATGTTAGTAATAAATATATTGTTTCATATCCTTGTTTTAGAAAGACTCCAAAGCAAGAGATGGCTAATACTTGAAATATGTAATTTGCATATAGTAAGTTTTTTCTTTTTTAGATGATATGATATAGATTCCGCTCGTTAGAGAAAATGCTACTGCTAAATATAAGGAAAATCCTATACTACCTTTTGCAAAATAGTTACCAAGTAGTCCTAAATATCCAACGGAATATAGACATATAGGAATGTAGATCATAGCAATATAGAAAAAAGTTCGGGCTGTTTTTTCTACTTTTAATTTTTCACTAGCAAAGTAACTTGTTCCAAGAAAGATAAATATTAATAAAAATAATATGATTGTTTTTATTATGTTTGGTAGAACATTCCAGGTTGATGTTAAAAACAGTAAAGATGCTAGAATAATAAATATAGAACCGGTTACTAATATCAAATTATTTTTATTGATTTCTTGTTTTTGGACTACTACTTTTTCTTCTATTTTTTCTTCTTTTATTTCATTTTTTACTATTTTTTTCTCTTCTAGCTTTTCTTTTCTCTTTGACTTTTCATTTAGTTTGGTTGCCATATTATAAATATTATGATGCAACATATCGTTTTCTTCTTTTAACTTGATTAATTCATTTGATAAAGTATTTATTCTTACTGCAAAAACTATTAATAAAATTATTAAGGGAATTATTAAGATCATTGTACCCTCCTACTCTTGGGCTTGTAAGATATCTATGGAAAACAAATTATCTTTATTTAGATATTCTAATACTTGAATATTGGATTCATATCCTCTAAAATCTTGTTTTGGTATGTTTAGAATTTCTTCTTGCCTCATCCATTTTATTTCTGCAATTGTACTTTCATAGTCTTTTACTTTTTCTTTTGGTGTTGCTAGAAAACGAATTAAAATATATTTTTTGTTATTTTGATATAGTTCTGTAATTGGTAACATTTTATGAATATTTACTTCATAACCTGTCTCTTCTAATGTTTCTCTTTTTGCTCCTTCTACGATTGTTTCATTTTCTTCTAAATGACCAATTGGAAAATTCCACATTCCTTGGCATCTGCCCTGACCTTCTTTTACCATTAAAAATTTATCTTCTTTTTTTACGATACACCCTACTACCACATTCATAGCTTTCTACCTTTTCTTACCTTGCGTTTTATTTAAATTCATTCTATCATAAATTTCGTCTATATTATCTACACTAAAATCAACGTCATTCCAGGCATCATTACCATTTTGGTCATAGGCCATTCCATCTATATAAGAATGTTTTCTTTCTATTAATTCTTTTAAACTTGTGTAACTAGTTTCTAATATTTCTTGTTGCTCCAATGTTAAGTTTTTTGGAAATTGAAAAGTGAAGAAATTATATTCATCTCCTCTGGCATTTAGCTGAGAATCATTTAATATTACTATAATTCCATTTCCTGCCCAGATAGGTGTTTGTTGATGAATATTTGTAGAATTTCCATCTTGTCTTTTTTGATATGGAGTTTCTATTCTTTCTGTTAAATTTTGAAACCATTCTTCATCAGCAATCGTTGCATTAAAACTAGCTTCATGGTCATTTTCATCTGTTATTTCAAAACCAGATTCATACCTTTGTTCTCCAAAAAAATGTAGAGTTCCATTAGGTTCTATTAGCACTCCTTTTGCATGCTCTATTCTTAATAAATCATTTCCTTGCTCTTGCATATTTTCACTACCTTCTACTTTTATTATTTTTATTATAACACGCAATGGTGTTTGGTATAAAGCTTTTTATAATTTGTTTCTATCTTTTCTTGGATTACCTTAATTTTTCTTTTATTAATTTTACTATTTCCTCATGTATTAGTTTATTACTAATAATTGCTCCATGAATAGATTGGTCATACCGTTCTTCCTCTCCAGCAAGATTAGTTACTTTTCCACCGGCTTCTTCTACGATTACTTTTAGAGCTGCTATATCACAATTTTTATCCTTGGTTCCGGGAAATACTGCTAATGTAAAATTCCCTTTGGCAATTTCTATTCCGGCTCTTATAATACTTCCAATACTTACGGTATAAGTTTTTTTACCTAATATCTCTATTATAGGATATAAATTATATTCAGCAGTCGGCCACATATCAAAATTAATGATAGAATTTTCATTTTCTAATTCATAATTATTCACTGTTATTAATTGATCATTTTCATATGCCCCTTCTCCTTTAGCAGCACTATACAAGTTATCTGTTGATGGATCATATACTACTCCTAGTATTGGAATTCCTTCTTCTGCTAGAGCTAAAGAAAAAACAGAGACCGGTATTTTTCTAGCATACATGGCTGTGCCATCGATAGGATCACAAATCCAAGTATACTTATTTTTTCCATATTTTTCTTCTTCTCCGTCAATAGCATGGGTCGGATATTTTTTCTTTATTTCGTTAATAATAAATGTATTTATTTTTTTGTCAACTTCCGTGACAATAGTTTTATCAGCTTTGTAGCTATATGCATTGTCTTTATCAAAATATTCTTGCATGATTTTTCCAGCTTCTTTGCTTAACTTTTTGGCGAATTCTAAATACTTACTTTGCTCTTCTTTTGTCATATTATCCCTCTCATTATTATTATACTTATATTATAGCATAACTTCTTGGGGAATCTTTTATTTTATGATATTCTAATATGGAAAGGATGAAGTATATGATTCGTATTTGTTTTGTTTGCTTAGGAAATATTTGTAGAAGTCCTATGGCTGAGTTTATCTTTAAAAATATGGTTTATGAGCGTGGATTACAGGATTGTTTTTTTATTTGTTCTAAAGGTACTAGTAGTGAAGAGTTAGGAAACCCTATGCATCCTGGTACTATTCTAGAATTAGAACGTCATCATATTCCCTATACTAATCGATATGCTAGTAAACTAGAAAGAAAGCATTATCATGAGTTTGATTATTTTATTGGAATGGATGCCTATAATATTTCTTCTATGATACGTATTTTTGGAAGAGATGCCGGTCATAAAGTTTATCGTATGCTTGACTTTTGTGATAATAAAAAAGATATTGATGATCCTTGGTATACAGGAGATTTTTCACTTACATACCAAGAAATAACGTTAGGTTGTCAAGCATTTTTAGACTACATAATTAAAAAAAATGCATTATAAAAAGAGAAGTTAATTTTCCTTCTCTTTTTCTTTGCTTTTAACTTGTCTTCTTTTCTTTTTGATTTACTATAATTTGCTTTTTATTTTTTTGATCAATTCTATCGTTTACATTTGTTCTTAATATACTATATAAAATAGAACATATTGGTACACTAAGTAGCATTCCTAATATTCCACCAACGCTTGCTCCTACTGTTACAGCTACCATGACCCAGATACCTGGGAGTCCAACTGAGTTTCCTACTACTTTTGGATAGATTAAGTTTCCTTCTATCTGTTGAAGGATGATGATAAAGATGATAAATACTAATGCTTTAGTAGGATCTACCATCAATATTAAGAAGGCTCCAATTGCTGTTCCAATAAAAGCTCCAAAGACTGGAATCAAAGCAGTAAATCCTACTAATACAGATATGGTTGATGCATATGGAATTTGTAGTATTAACATTCCTATAAAACAAAGTACTCCAATAATTATTGCTTCTATACATTGTCCAGATACAAAATTTCCAAATGTTTTATTGGATAATACACTGATTTTTTCTAATGTTTTTTGTCTTTTTTCTGGAAGATAAGCTCTCGCTAGTTTTTTAAATTGTCTGGTTAAATCTTCCTTCTTTAATAAGATATAGATGGCAAAAACAATTCCTAATACCATAGATGTTACTGTTCCAGCAACTGTCGTTGCGACACCTACTGTCGTCTGCATAATTTCATCTCTATTTTCACTTATGTACTTTGTTATTTCTTCTTGAATATTTTCTATATTATTATTTAGTTTATTAATCGTTTTTTTCTCTATTCCTACTTTTTCTAATAGTTCTACACTTTGCTTCCTATAAGAATCAAAATTTTCTGTAAATAGTTCTACAGTATTTTTTAGTTGTGGAATAATCAAACCTAATATCAAGGCAATTAACGCTATAATGATAATAAATGTTGTTAAAAGAGAGATTGGTCTTTTTACTTTTCTCCATGTTTTGGTATTTTTCTTGTTTAATTTTTTAAATAATTTATTCTCTACTACATTTAACAATACATTTAATACAAAGGCAATCATCGCACCAATAATAAATGGCATAAATATTGCGATTATATATTTTATAAATGTCCAAAGGTATGATATATTTACAAAAGCAAATACTACTATTATTGTGAATAGTATCAATTCCATGATTGATTTTTTATTTTTTTCTAAATCCATATAGCCCTCCTATTTTTGGTTTATAAGTTAGTTGATTTATTTTTTCTTGTGTTTCTTTTAATTTTCTAGATAATTGTTCTACATTCTTTGCACTGTCACTTGATAACTGATCTGGCATTGAATATGCTGAGTCCATTAATCGACTATATTTTATTACTTCTTTATATGCTGATATTGCATTCACTATATTTTCAGTTTCTAAATTATCTTTTGTATCTTCTACTGTTTGCTCTACTCTTTCTAGATTAGGGAAAATGTTTTGTAGACTAATCTTCCCTGCAGTTGCATATTCTCTATATACTAATCCCTCTTTTCCTAAAAAGAGACTAGTTGCTTTTAATAAAAAATTGGCGACCATTATTCCTGTTTTATTTTTTTTGAGACCTGAAATTTCTTCCTTATAATCCTCTATCGTAGATTTTATTAATTCTAATAATTTAATAGACTCTGCTGCTGATAATGATTCATTTCTTTCTAATTTTTCTTGTGCTTTTATATATTCTTTTACTAATTCTTTTCCATTTTGCGTTGATGAAAACATCATTTCATCTATAACTGTTTCTATGTTTTGTTTTTTTCTAGTGTTGATTATTTCCATAAGTATCCCTCTTCAATATGTGCACTGATTATACCATATTTCTTCAAAAAAAGCAATTGTTACACTAACCTTTACCATAACAAAAAGAACAGACTTTATGTCTGTTTACAATTTATAATACAATTAGTTCCTTCACTTTTATCTGATTATTTACATTGAGTTTAAACCAATTAATATCTTCTTTTGTTCCTACCACTAATCCATAGTGAATTGGTATTACTGTTTTGGGATTAAGTTTATTAGTAAATTCTGCTGCTTCTTTTTTATTCATAGTATAAGTTCCACCAATCGGAACAAATAATACATCACAGTCAATAGACTCATTTTCTTTTAAAGCATCTGTATCTCCCGTGATGTAGTATATTGTATTATTTATTGTAATTACGTATCCTACCCAATTATTTTCTTTTGGATGAAATGGTTTTTCTTTATTATAAGCGGGTACTGTTTTTATTTTTACACTTTCAAAAGATAGTTCCTGATATGGTTCTACTATGTAGATATTTTTTTCTAAAAATCCTAAAGTTATTGCTTCTTCTTTGATATCTTTTGGACCAATAATTTTAGTATCTTCTTTTTTTATTTTTACTATATCTTCTTTTGAAAAATGATCCCAATGAGTATGTGTTATAAAGATATAGTCTGCATCATACATTTCATTTACTTTTAGCGGGTCAAAATAAAATACTTTTTCTTCTGTTATTTTAATACTACTTTGGCAGTTAACTGTTAACATTTTTACATTTCCTTTCTATAAGTTTTTTGTTTTGTTAAATCAAATGTTTTCATTAACATAGTTCTAAAATGATTATCTCTCATTGCTCCCGGACGATAAAATTGCTCCTCTTCTTCTTTCGATAACACAAAATAAATTTGCCCTGATGTTGTCCATAGTTTATCCCTATATGCTATTGTAAAATTTTGATAGAATTGATAAATACCATCATGATTTTCTTTATCCCCTTCTGCAAACACTTCATATAATGGAGCTAGATTAGATAATATTATTTTTTCTCCGTTCATTATTCTATCTTTTACTTCTTTTGTTTTTTCTACTGTATCACAATCAGTTATATGAACTACCTTATTCCCTAATTCACTTATTACTTTTTTTGTTTCTTCCTCTGTATCTGTTAAAATAAATCCACAAAAGAAACAATCTAATTTTGTTGTTAATTTTAACATTTCTAATTCTTTATTCATTTGTCATCCTCTTTATATCTATATAATCTTTCATAACCTATTTTATTCTTATTTCTTATTATTTTATCATATTTACTTTTATTAGTCCCATGAAACTATAGTTAACCTCGGCCATTTTTCTTTCCATTTTTTTGCTTTCTTTTCATAATCTTTTCTTGTAAATCCTTTTTTTACAGGTCTAATTGTTAAAGAAAATAGGTCTTCTAGCCCGTAGGGAGAATAAATTTTAAAATTATTTTCTTCTAACCTAACGCCAATGCAAGTTATTGTGGTTCCCCATTTTGATATTGCATCTTCTACTGACTCATATGGTTTTATTTCTCGATTGTAATTTTCTTTCATCCAGATAGGAACACGACATTCGTTTTTGATATCTGTTTTTACATTTAAATCCTTTAGAATCGTTTCTAATTCTTTGATTATTTTATCTTCTTTTTCATAGGATGTATCTTTATCATAATAGACAATATCATAATCTGAAATATTTTGATCTATAGGATATTTATGAAAATAGTTAAAAACTGTTTGATTGATTGCTCCCGCACCAATATAATAATCTTTAAAGTCGTTATTTTCTTTTTGATATTGTTCTAGTCTTTTTAACATTTCCATTAATGTTTTATTTTTGTTTAAGATTTCTTCTACTTGCTTTTCCATACTATCTTGATTAAAATTCCAAATATTTAAACTTCCTTTGGCATAGATAGGTTGTTCTAATACTTCTATATCTTCTAATATCCAAGCATACCTTCCTTCTTCATAAATTCCACATAAATATTCCTGATAATTTTCCTTTTTTATTTGTTCAATCCAGTCTTTTGTCATCTTTATACAGTCTACTAGTTTCGCTTTGCAAATAATTTGGCCGTAAGGATAATTACTATTTTTTACTAGATTCATTAATTCTTTATTTTCTTCATATTCTTTAGGAATTCCTGTACGACTGGCGTGAATATACAGTTCACCTCGATAAGTAGTTTTCCAACTTCTTGTTTCGATTTTTTTTGTTTTTTCTTTAATTAAGGTTGCATATGGTTCTGTTAGGCTTAGTACTTTCATTGTTCCTCCTTATTTCATTTGTTATTCATGACACTGTAAGCAGTAAATAATTTTTTATAATGAATAACTTTCATCTCATAATTCTTTCTAGGGTACCCTAATTTTTTATTACTTGATTCTTTTCTTTATTTATATCATAATTATCTTTAAAACTTGCTATTACTTATTCTTGTTTTTTGGACTAAATTTTAAATAAATTAGCCATTCCTTCTATATCATTATTTTCAATGTATGAATAATAATATTCTAATAAGTCTTCTGTAATAACAACAGGTGCTATATTCTTATGTAGTAAATTTGTATTTAATATTAGTCTTGCAGTTCTTTTGTTACCATCTTCAAACGGATGAGTTCTTATAAAACCAATATGAAATTTTGCTTCTTGCTCGAAGGGATTCGATTCTAACATTTCTTGTTTTTGATATTCTCCTAATATTTTTTCTAGTTCGGCTGGAATCTTTGAAGCTTCTGGTATTGTAATTTGGGTATCTGCTAAATATTTTCCTATTTTTCTGTAGCCTCTTGATATGTAGGGAGAACTGTCATTTACTAAATTTCCTATTTGTATTATTTTTTCTTGTGTTAATGATTCATTGTTTTCTAATAAATATTGAAAAGCTTTCTTATCATTTTCTAAATTAATATCTGTTTTTTCTGTATGTATTTGTGATGACTTGCAATCTATTGTCTTTCTTACTAAATCATCTAAATATGTTTGCTTTTCTTTCGTATCTAATGTATCTAACATTACGGTACTCCTTCTTTCTTAAATTTTATTTTATCACAAAAATACGAACTTGTCGTCTTAACCTGTGCATTCTCCTCTATTCATATAGAAATTTGATCTTGTTGTGTATAGGAATTATCAATTGCAAGATATAAAAATAGTTATCTGTGAAGATAACTATTCTCTTTGTTCTTAATTTCCTAATACAATTTCTTGATAGTCAAATGTTTGTTGATTCCTAATTTGAAATGCTAGTATAATTTGACCTTGTTCATTGTAATACAAATTATAAGTTGCTGCTCCATTTACAAATACATTTTCTATGTTAATTTTGTAATCACTGGAATTGTTATTGTTTTCTATATAATTTAGTATTACTTGATTTACTGTCTCTTCAGTATATCCCGCTTTATATAATATATCTGATTGTGTTAGTTCTACTTTGTTCTTTTTATCATATATCATGATAGTATATGGAAGTGTTTCATAGGTACTATTACATACATTTCTTTTTGTTCTATTTACAGCAATAGAGATTATTTCATCATCTTGATATAATTTATAATTTGTTAGAATATAAAATTGATGTTTATATCTATTACTTGCTTCTATACACTCTGGAATATTATTTATAGCAGAATTCGCTATTTCGTAGTATGTCTTTGTCTCGTTATTGATTTCATCAATTTTTTCTGATACTTCTTTTATTGGTGTATCTAATTTCAAAGTAGCGAATTCTGTATCTTCAAGTTCACATTCTCCTTGACACATTTCTAGTTTTTTGGAGTCTACCAATTGAAATCCTTGCGTGACTTGTTTTGTTTTTGGCTTCGGTTGACTTGCATTATGATATAGTATTACTCCACTAACCATCATTATAATTCCTACTATCAACAATCCCCGGATTATCTTTATCATTTTATATTTCCCTTTCTATTACATTAACTAAAGCATGAACTATTTTGTCTTTCCGGTCTTGTCATTCCGCTTCTTAATTTCCATTCATAATCTCTAACTTCATAATATTTATGCAATACCGCTGCTGGATATAATGCCGTGTTTAAAATCGTTACTTTCAAGTCGGCACTAACATTTCCTGCATTATCTACTGCATGGTAATGTGTTTCAGAATAATCTCCTTGATTTCGTTCATTCAAGCAACCATGGTCTCTAAAAGAAAGTCTACTTATGGATTTTATTCCCGAAACATCGGCAGCATGACTGTAATCGTCTTCTGCAGTCCATTGATGGTCTCCACACGGCCATTTCTTTGAGAAATAACATTTTCCTACAGATTTACTGTGAGGACTTACATTACAGTCTAGTTGCTCAAAGCATGGTGTTCCATTTTGTTGTAAAATGACACTGTTTTGTCGTCCTGGTTCTGCAGCAAAGCAGGCTGCATCACATTTACCATAAACATTTGCCAATACTACTACGCCATCTAATATCGCGGTTGCATTTCTATCTAAGTAAGGTGTATATGGGGCGGTTTTGTCTATTTTATAGTCTGGATCCGCTCCACACAATTGGTTATTTCCTGCAGCATCATATACTCGTACTCCTACCTTTCTTAATCCTTCTCCAGAAATTGTTTTGTTTCTTGTACTAGGATTATTATCTCCCCAGTTTATCCAATCTTGCCAACCTGAAGATGCTCTTGTTCTGGTGTACCAAGTATATTTTGTTGTGTCACCAGAGAATCCAAAAGTAAAATCTATATTTTGATTTGTCCATGTATTAGCAGGAATAGAAGAAGATATAGATGGACAATTAGGGGCAGTCCAGTCAATCATATAATGGAAAGATAACTCATCACTGAAATTTCCGGCCTTATCTTTTGCTCGATATTTACTTGTCTGATTCGTCTCTCCTATCCACCAATGGTCAAGATAGTTTTCTT
This sequence comes from uncultured Bacilli bacterium, assembly GCA_944332295.1. GTDB lineage: Bacteria > Bacillota_I > Bacilli_A > RF39 > UBA660 > Faecimonas. Next base: position 23,013 of record CALVJR010000024.1, read on the forward strand.
TATGCCAGCCATCTCCATCATTATATTGTACTTCTAGCACTCCACTGGCATTGTCCTTAGGATATAAATCACGATATATTCCATGTCTTGACCATCTACCTGGAGTATAGTTTGCTCCTGTAGTATCATCAGTTAATTTATAACCTAATGTTGGTTTTGTCTTATCTATTCTAATATAGGTAGATGATGATTTCGAACATAACCCTGATTTACCACATGCTCTGATGTACGCTAATTGGTTTCTTTCTCTTTCGAAATCTGTTGTTACAAAGTTGTTTGTTGCGGAATTGGAATATCGCGTCCAATTTTTATTATCATAACTATATTCCCAGTGGTCTATAATACTACTTGGTGATGTGGTCTTTACCGTTAAAGCAAAATTATAGTTTACCCATTGCTCATTCGTCGGATTATGTATGGTTGGTTTATTTGGTCTCGTATTTATATTTACTTGTTGTGTTGGGCATTCTTTCGTGTTTCCAGCATGGTCTCTAACAGTTCCTGGTGATACCCA
>CALVJR010000025.1 GCA_944332295.1 uncultured Bacilli bacterium
ATAAATTGCTTGGAAGATATTATATCAGTTATAAATCTTAGTGCACAACTTCTGTGCACTTCATTTTTTAAAATACGATTTTAAAAAAGGATTAACAAGTTGTGATTGTGAATTTGACAGATGGAAGTAGTTATGTTATACTCTAAATGTTTGACGCCTCATGCTCAAACCGCATTGAAAAGGTAAAAACAAGATATCTTGTACCTTAAGAGCGAGTCTTAAGTTAAAAAAAAGGAGGTATACGAATGAATGCTGTAATTAAAGTTGGAGGAAAACAATATTACGTAACAGAGGGATGTGAAATTTTTGTTGAAAAATTAAATGCAAATCCTGGTGATGTTGTTAAATTCGACCAAGTATTAATGCTTGATAGTAAAATAGGAAGTCCTTATCTTACTAATGTTACTGTAGAAGGTAAAGTTATCAAGAACGGTAAACAAAAGAAAATTACTGTCTTTAAGTATAAATCTAAAGACAGATCTAACCGTAAGAAACAAGGACATAGACAACCTTATACAAAGATTCAAATTACTAAAATTAATGGTTAATTATGATACATGTAAAAGTAGAAAAAGAACATGCTAAATATAAAAAAATAACTATTTTAGGTCATGCTATGTATGATGATTATGGAAAAGACATTGTATGTAGTGCAGCTAGTAGTATTGTAACAACGACAGTAAATGGTATTTTAGCATTAGATAAAGGTAGTCTAAGTTATATGGTTAGTAAAAAGGGTATTAGTATTGATATAAAAAATGAGGATGCTACTACTCAAATACTAATTGGTAATATGGTTAGTCTTTTAAAAGAGTTGGAGAAAAATTATCCAGCAAATATCGAAGTAAAGTAAGGAGGAGAATTATGAATTTTTTAAAGTTAGATATCCAATTATTTGCTCATCATAAAGGGCAAGGATCAACTGCTAATGGTCGTGATTCTGCAGGACGTAGACTTGGAGCTAAAGCTGCTGATGGTGAATTTGTAACAGCAGGTTCTATTATATATCGTCAACGTGGAACTAAGATATTCCCAGGTAATAATGTTCGTCGTGGTAATGATGATAGTTTATTTGCAACTGTTGACGGAATTGTTAAATTTGAACGTTTAGGAAGAGATAAAAAACAAGCTTCAGTTTATCCAGTAGGAGAGTAGAGCTTAAAATGATAAAAAAGAAAGTTAATTCTTTCTTTTTTTTATGCTTTATGTTACACTTAAAGAGAATAGAGGTGTAGCATTTATGGATAATAAAATTAAAGTACTAACTCCAGATAATCAAGAGTTAGAAGTAGAAGTTTTAGATATTTTCAATGTCACTGGTTATGAAGATAAGGATTATATTTTATATTCTTTAGGGGAACAAGTAGATGCTGATCATGAACAGGCTTATATATCTGTTTTAGAACAAAGTCAAGATGGTTATAATTTAGTAGAAATTAAAGATGCAAATGAATGGGATACTGTTCAAAATGCTATTGCTGAAGATATTAAATTAGGACAAGAGGCTAATAATGAATAATTCTGATAAGGTATATCAAGTGCTCTTAAAGCAGAGTATGGAAACCATTGCTAGACAAATTCAAAGTTTGGAACAAAAAAATAGAGGTTTACGAGCTTTGTCAGATAAAACTACTGTTGAAATTGAAGGCTTAAAATTACAATATAATGAGATTGTAAACACTTTAAAGAATTATCAGGAACGAATTAACGTGTCTGATAGAAAAGAAGCTAAATTAGATAAACTTGATGAGAAATCTGAACGTATTACCAAAGAACAGCAGGAACATCATGATCAAATAAATACATTAAACCAGGCGCAAAATAAAATGAAAACAGCAAGAGGAAAAAGAAAAGTTGCAAAAGAAATAAGAAAGCAACAAGAGATTATTCGAAAGTTACAAAAGAAAAATGCACGAATTGATAAACGCCAGAAGGCAATTATGTTACCTGCGTTTTATCGTGACCAGAAGAGAAGTCAGTTAATCAGTAAACAAGAGGCAAAGGTAAAGCAAGTTGCTGCTAATATGCAAGATAATCAAGAATTACAGGCGATGTTAGATCTTAATAAAACTAGTGGCCGTATTAAATCAGTAGTTCATGATATTAAAGGTGCATATTATCAAAAAAGATTAAATCATTCTCAGGAAGTTTTAGATACCATGAAAAATTCTAATTTAAATATTACAATTCGTGGTGCTAATGCAATTACTATTAGTAAAAAAGCTGTCAATGGTTTAAGAAATGCTGTTGATAGAGGAAAAGATGCTATTTTAAATTTACTTGATGAGAATATAAATACTACAACTAAGCAACCTACTATGCGATAAAGAAAAGAAATTCTTTTCTTTTCTTTTTCTTAATGATATAATAATGCCGAAAAGGAGGAGAGTATATGTTTGTAGATGAAGTGGAAATTAGAGTGGAAGCTGGAAATGGTGGAGATGGTTGTACTGCTTTTCGTCGTGAGAAATTTGTTCCTTTAGGTGGTCCTTATGGTGGAAATGGTGGTCATGGAGCAGATATTATTTTTAAAGTTGATGAAGGACTTCATACTCTCCTAGATTTAAGATATCAAAAATTAATTAAAGGTAAAAAGGGAGAAAATGGTCGTGGAAAAAATCAACATGGGAAAGGTGCTGAACCTGTAGTTATTAAGGTACCACAGGGAACAGTTGTAACTGATTTGGATACTGGATTTGTACTTGCGGATCTTTCTAAAAAGGGACAAGAAGAAGTGATTGCTAAAGGTGGTAGAGGAGGACGAGGTAATACTGCTTTTAAAACACAAACTAATACGGCGCCAGATTACTCTGAAAATGGAGAAGAAGGCGAAAAGAAAAACTTAAAGGTTGAAGTGAAAATGTTGGCAGATGTTGGATTGGTAGGACTTCCTAGTGTTGGAAAAAGTACTATTATTTCTATGATATCTAAGTCTAAACCTAAGATTGCAGCTTATCATTTCACAACGTTAAATCCTAATCTTGGAGTAGTAAAAGCAAGCGATGGTAGGAGTTTTGTAATGGCAGATTTACCAGGATTAATTGAAGGTGCGAGCAAAGGAGAGGGACTTGGTGATAAGTTCTTAAAACATATTGAACGTACTAAGGTTATTGCTCATGTTATTGATATGAGTGCTAGTGAAGGTAGAAATCCTTATGAAGACTATGTTTTAATTAATAAAGAATTAGAAGCTTTTAATGAAAAATTAATTAAGAAACCACAAATTATTATTGCTAATAAGATGGATTTAGAACAAGCAAAAGATGAATTGAAGAAATTTAAAGAAAAAGTAGGGGATATTCAAATTTTTGAAGTTAGTGCGGCAACTAATACAGGTCTTCAAAAAGTAGTAGATTATCTTGCAGATTTGGTTGACTCTGTACCAAATAATCCACTATATGAAGATAGTCAAATAGAAAGTCATGTATTATATAAGTTTAAAAAAGAAGAACCATTTACAATTACTAGAGATGATGATGGTACTTGGGCAATTCAGGGTAAGGAAGTAGAGAGAATCTTTAAAATGACGAAATTTTCATCAGATGAAGCAGCTTATAAGTTTGCAAAAAAATTAAGTAGGATGGGAATTGATCAAAAATTAGAAGAGTTAGGTGTTGAAGAAGGAGATCAAGTAAGAATATTAGATTTTTATTTTGATTATAGAAAGTAGTTGATAGCTTAATGCTATAATGTATAGTATTAAACTAAGAAAGAGACATGTTATGGAAATATTTTGAAGTTATTGAGAAGAATTATAAATATAGAGAAAGAAAAAATGCCTAAAAGGCATTTTTTTCTTTGAAATTACATAAATAGATAGTATAATGTATCTATTAGTTTAACAAAGAGGAAAAATTATGATAAGAGAAGATATTACAGGAGTTAGAATATTTTATCAAATAGATAAGTTTTTAAGGGAGCATGCTAATCATTATACGCAGGAAGAAAAAGAGTTTATTTTAAAGAACTGTGCCTGGGGAAAGAAATCTCCATTAGTACCGGATATATTGCGTCAAATATATGATGAGTTGGATATGTTAGATCCTGATAAAAATATATATGAGGGTTTTGTTAACTTATTAGAAGAAAACTTTGATATTGACAGAAATATTGTAGAAATAGGTGGAGGTAAAATTCCTTCTTTAGCGAAAAAGATAGCTCTTCGTCAGACAAAAGGAACTATTACTGTTTATGATGATAAGTTAATTACAACAGAGTCTCCTTTTCCTAATTTATCATTAGAAAAAAGACGTCTGAAATCAAATGAAATATTAAAAGATGCCGACTTGATTATGGGATTTATGCCTTGTGAAGGTACACAGATAGCAATCGAGTTAGCAAAGAAAAATCAATTGGATTTTATGATAGCCTTTTGTGAGGGTTCTTGTCAAAATGAACTTCCTGCTTTTATAGAAGATGATTGGGAGAGTGGGATGATATATGAGGCTAGAAAAGCAGTAAGAGATGGTTATCTTGGTGAATTAAAAAAAGTAAAAATGCAAAAGAAATATCAGAATCCATATCCTATTATCTATAATAAACGATAGTTACCGAATGGTAGCTATTTTTAATTGCTATTATATCTTGTTTTGTGATATATTGTTGTTGTATATAGTAAGAGAAAACAGAGTAGGAGGAGTATATGAATTTTGAGATAACACTTGAAGTGAAATTAGCTGCTTTAAAAAGACTATACGAAGAAGAAAAAGACGATGAAATGCGTAAATTTATTTTATATCAAATTAAAGAAACAGAGGATTTAATCAATGTTAGAGATGAATTGGAAAAAGGAATTAATAACTGAGCAACAAAAGGTTGCAAAAGACTGCATATGTCCTACTTGTGGTGGTAATGCTTCTAATCAAACCTTGGACTGTAACTATTGTGGTAATGAAAACTTAGCATTAAAAGAAGATATTGAAAGTATATCAGAAATTTTAGGTAATCTTAGCGAGGAACAATTAAGGGATCCATTTGTTATGATAAGCTTAATGAAATTGGGTGAGTATAGTCCACTGGTTTCTGATTTATCTAGGGTGGATATAAATAAGGAATATTTGTCTTGGTCAAAAAAGATTGTTGATGAGTTAGTTAGTGCTAAAGAGTTATCTGTTACAGATCAAGAAGCACTTATTAATTTGTTTGATAATGGGGATTTTTATCAAAATGAGATGGCTTGTGTTATACAAAATCTAGTTATTGCTAATACTGCTAGGCAAGCTGTACATTATTCACCAGAGTTAGTGTATGGTGCTTTACAACAATGCTTTTGTCAGATTATTAAACCGTATGTAAAAGATGCTACATTAGAGAAAAAAAAATTAAATGAAGGTGCTGCGGGAGAAGCTCAGTCCTATATCGCACGTATTGATGAAGAAAATTTTGATGATTTTATTCATCATGGTGGTACTTTTATTATGAATATTCTTTGTCATGAAGCACGTCATGTATATCAAAATTATAAACGGTATCATCGTATAGTAGAGGATAGAAATGACTTAATTATGTTTTATGAAAATATTGTTAGTAGTAGAAAATCAGAAATATATGATGATAATTATTTTAATATGTTAATAGAAGTCGATGCTAGAGTATATGGTACTTTTTTTGAGCAACAATTTTTGAAAAATATGTTTGGAGTTTTGGACCAAAATATAAAAAGAGAATATGAGGCGGACTATTCGTTACTTATTGATCATGATACTACGAGGGTAATTGAAGATAAAAAAGTTCGTTTAGAAGAGGAAGTTTTATCTGTTTTAAATGAAGAACTTGATTTATATGATAAATGGTCACAATTTCATTATGAATTTGTAAAAGAAGATAATCATATTCGATGGAAAACTACAAAAGAATTAGCTGATGATTATTTTAATAATAAGGATTCTACGAAGGACAATTTCTATCTGGAGTTAGTTACTAATAGCAAAAAGAGAGAAGTTGCTATGGAAAATAGACAACAAATGTCTTCTACTGTTACAATGTAGACTAACAAAGGATTGCAGAAGTTTTCATTTTGAGCTATAATCAAAGTAATAGAAAGTATAAGAGGATGGAAATATGTTGAATGTTGATTTTTTAAAAGAAAATGGTGTAGATATTGATAAAAGTTTAGAGTTGTTTGGAGATATGCAAACATATAATGATACCGTTGGAGAATTTTTGCTAGGTGTATCACAAAAAATACCAAAACTAGAAGAGTATAAAAATGCAAAAGATATGAATAATTATGCCATATATGTTCATTCTTTAAAAAGTGATGCTAGATATTTCGGGTTTACTAAATTAGCAGAGCTTGCATATAACCAAGAGATGAAAAGTAAAGCAGGAGATGTATATTATATTTATGATACTTATGATGAGTTAATGAGTGAGGTAGATAGATTAACTCATGTAGTAAAACAGTATTTAGGTAAAGAAGCAGTAGGCAGTGGTAGCGAAGAAGATGCAAATGAAAGTCTTGAAACAACAGAATTATTAGAAGAAAAAGTAGAGGATGTATCGTTAGGTGAAGTTTATAACGAGCCTACGATATTAGTTGCTGATGATTCTAATATTGTCAGAAATTTTGTTAGCAGAATCTTTAATGATACTTATAAAGTTGGGGTTGCAAAAGATGGAAAAGAAGCTTTAGATATTATTAAGGCAAATAAGGGAAACAATAATATTAAAGCTATTCTTTTGGATTTAAATATGCCTGAAGTAGATGGTTTTGCAGTATTAGATTATATGAAGAAAAATAAGCTATTTACAGAAATGCCAGTATCTATTATTTCAGGAGATTCATCTAAAGAAACTATCGATAAAGCATTTACTTATCAAATTGTTGATATGATAAAAAAACCTTTTAATGATATTGATATTAAAAGGGTAGTTGAAAAGACTATTTATTTTAAAGAAATAAACTAAAAAAAAGGAAATTAGTTTTCCTTTTTTTCATCCTCTATACCTTTTTCTACACGTTTTTTGATAATATCTACTAATTGATTTTTTAGTTCTTGGTCAGCGTTTTCCCAGATAATTTCTAGGAAAACTCCTAAACCTGGTAGAGTAACTTCATCTTGAGATGCTACCGACTCATCAATTGCTCTCTTTAAAGTATCATAATTATCTCCTTTAAAATTATTAATAATATGTTCTCTTATACTTAAGTTCATGTTTTTCCCTCCTAACAGTAGTATGAATAAATCATTTTAAAATATACATATTTTACGAAATAAAAATTTGATTCAGTAATATTAAAAGAAAAAGCATATAGTATGATGATAGTTTGAAGCAATGTACTTTTTCTTTTTGAATTTGTTAATATATAGAAATAAAAGTAAAGATGGGAAACTTTCTTTTCTTTTCATTTTATAGTAAAATATATTTGGTGGTAATATGAAACTTCAAATTGATAATGAAATTTATCCTATAGAAATCGACAGAAAAAAAAGTAATAAAAATACTTATATTAGAGTAAAAAAAGATATGACTATACAGGTTACTACCAATTATTTTACTAGTGATAAATCCATTACTAAATTAATAGAAGAAAATACTAGTAAAATAAAAAAAATGCTTGATAGTCAAAAAATAAAGAATGAAAATAATACAGGTTTCTTTTATCTTGGTAAAAAATATGATATTGTATATGTAGAGTACTGTGATATTTCTTTTGGAGAAAGTAAAGTATTCTTAAATAAAAAAATGAATATAGATGACTGGTATAAAAAGCAGGCAAAAATAATTTTTAAGGATCATTTAGATCAGATATATCATCGTTTTTCTAAGAGAATTCCTTATCCTGATTTAAGGATTAGGAAGATGAGTACTCGTTGGGGAGTATGTAATGTAAAGACGAAAACTATTACTTTAAATTTAGAATTAATGAAGAGAGATTTAAAATATTTAGATTATGTTATAGTACATGAGTTATCTCATTTAATTTATGCGAATCATTCTGCTAGTTTTTGGTCATTAGTAGAAGAGAATATGCCAGATTATAAAAAATATAGAAAGGAAATGAAGGAGTTTTAATGGTAATTACAAGTTTAGATAATGAAAAAGTTAAAAAGTATACAAAATTAAAAAAGAAAAAATATCGTGATGAATATGGAGAATTTATTGTAGAAGGGATGCATTTAGTTTTAGAAGCATTTAAATGTGGTATTATTGAGGAGTTAATTATGGAAGAGAATCAAGTTTTACCACTACCTTGTCCTTATGTTTATGTCACACGTGAAATTATTTATAAAATATCGGAAGTGGATACACCAGCCAGTGTTATGGCGTTATGTAGGAAGTTACCTGATAGAGATTTGGTTGGTTCTAAGTTTTTAATATTAGATGAAGTACAAGATCCTGGAAATGTAGGAACGATTATAAGAAGTGCTAAAGCATTTGATATAGATACAGTTATTTTATCAGAAAATTCTGTTGATATTTATAATTCTAAAGTAGTAAGAGCGACACAGGGAATGTTGTTTCATTTAAATGTGATTAATAGAAAGATTGATAAAGTGTTGGATTTATTGCATGATAAAGAAATACCCATTTATGGAAGCAGTGTTGATTATGGAATGAATGTGTGTGATTTAAGCGAAAAGGATCGAAAAAAGTTTGCTTTAATTGTTGGTAATGAAGGAAATGGTCTTCGTTCTACTACTCTAGATAAATGTGATAAGAGATTATATATAGCAATGAATGAAAAAGTAGAAAGTTTAAATGTTGCGGTTGCTGCAAGTATTCTACTATATGAGATGGATAAATAATATGGAAAAAATATATTTAGGAAAAATAGTATCTACACATGGAATTAAAGGTGAAGTAAAAATTAAAAGTACTTTTCCTTATAAAAAGAAAGCTTTTAGAGTAGGTAATCACATACTTATTGATGAAAACTTATATGAAATTAAGTCGTACCGTGTTCATAAAAATTTTGATATGGTTACTTTAGATGATTATCATGATATTAATGAAGTGCTTTTTCTTTTAAAAAAGAATGTATATATTGCTAAAGAAGAATTATTATTAGAGGATAATGAAGTATTAGATGAAGAGTTAATGACATTCCAAGTCTTGACAACTTCTGGAAAAAAAGGAATAATAAAAGAAATATTTCTAGCAAGTCCTACGAATAAAATTATGAGAGTACAGTTAGATAAAGAAGTATTAATTCCTTTAAACTCGCCATTAGTAAAAATTGATGCTAAAAATAAAGAGGTTTTGATTGATCAAATGTTAGAGATGTAGGTGGTATGATGAAAATAGATATACTAACACTTTTCCCAGAGATGTTTGAAGGTGTTTTTTCACAGTCTATTATAAAGCGTGCGATAGAAGAAAAAAAAGTAGAGATTTATCTTCATAATTTTAGGGAGTATTCTATGGATTCTCACCATAAAGTGGATGATACTCCTTATGGTGGAGGATGTGGAATGGTTTTAACTTGTCAGCCTATTTTTGATTGTGTTGAGAGTATTAGAACAGAAGAAACTAAAGTAATTTTATTAACACCGGATGGAATCCCTTATAAGCAAAAGTTGGCTTATGATTTATCTAAAGAAAAACATTTAATATTTATTTGTGGTCATTATGAAGGATTTGATGAGAGAATTAGGTCTATTTGTGATTTGGAAATTAGTATTGGTGACTATGTATTAACTGGTGGAGAGTTAGCAAGTATGGTAATTACTGATTCTATTGTAAGACTTTTACCTGGTGTGATTGAAGAAGGATCTCATCAAAATGATTCCTTTAGTAATCATCTACTCGATTATCCAACGTATACGAAACCTAGAGTGTTTCGGGGAATGAAAGTTCCAGAGGTTTTAGTTTCAGGAGATCATAAAAAAATAGAAGAGTATCGTAGGGCTCAAAGTTTAGAGCGAACGATAAATAGAAGACCTGATTTGTTAGAAAAGTAGGTGGTATCATGTATCAAGTCACAAAGAAAAAAATGAAAATGAATAATGTAGAGTTTAGTGAACAATTCTATGGTTTCCCTATGGGAAGTGCTAAGAAGATATTTGTTATAAAAAATAGTAATATTAAAAATATTATTGTAATTAATAGTAAGTTAGTGCATCCTTTAGTTGAAAAAAAAGTTTCTAAAGAATATCAAAAATTGATATCTATATTAATGGAATTATTAACTAGTGATGATGATACAGGAGAAAGTCTTAGAGAAGCGTTAAATAGAATAGAAAAATTTCGACAAGAGATTAAGAATAAATATCGTTATTTTTTAAAGAAAAAAGAATTAGAAGAGATGGGAAAACAATTAAAGTTATTTCAGAGGGAAGCACAAATTAGATTTATTGAGTTACAAAATACTATTTATGAGATGAGCTTGCAACAAGGAAAAGGAAAATAGTGTCAAAGAACTGTTAAGTGATGCAGTTCTTTTTTCTTTCTATCCAATAAAATTTTTTTATCCCGTATAATAAAAGAAAAAGGAGTAGTCTATGAAAGAAAAAAGAAAGAAAAATAGAATTGTTATTTTTGTTATTCTTATTTTGTTAATGGTTTTTGTTATATTATCCATTTATATCATATGTAATCAGTATTTAAAAAATGATGTAGGTGAGCAGTATAAAGAAAAGCCAGAAAATCATATGGAACAGGAGCTTACTAAGAAAGAAGAAGAAACTTTATTAGTTCAAATTAAGGATTATACGACTATTTTTGCTGATAGTTATCCCTTTGATGATAACAATCCTTTAGATAATCAAAAAGCGTTATCATTTGCATTAGTTCGATTAGGTGTAACGGGTCAAGATTTTATGGAAAGTGATTTAGAAAAACAATTAGAAAAATATTTTGGAGATGGTCATCCTTATATTCATGAAGATATTGAATGTTTTTTACAAGATGGAGTATTATATCGATATGACAGTGCTAAAAGAGAGTATTTTTTTCAGGATATTCATGGACATGGAGGATATGGTATGTATCCAGTAGAAGTGTTTTATTTAGATGGTAGAGTAGAAGATGATATTTATACTGTTAGAGTTAATATTCTGTATGGTGATTATTGTAGTGGAACTTGTGGACCAGTTATAGAATATTATAAGAATGCAGAAGATAGTATTCGTGGAGAATATCCAGTATTAGGACCATTTGATGATTATCATGAAGTAACAGAGGAAGAGTATCAGTCGATAAAGAAAGAACTTCCTATTACGAAATTTACTTTTATTAAAGATAAAAATGAAAATTATGGATTACAAAGTGTTGCTATAGAGTGACGCTTTTTTTCTATACTTCGATTCGCAAAGTAGATAAAACTCAATAGATTTGATATAGAGAAGCTCTAATTTATTAATAAGATGATTAAAAAAATGAAAAACATAAAAAATGTAAAATAATACATTTTGTGTTGATTTTATTACATAAAATGTTATAAAATAACAATAGGGAAAGAAATTAGTTCTCTGTTGTGTTGTGTAGATTTTATTTGACATTTTTCAATAAGGTGTTATAATATATAGCACTTATTGAACTGAAGTATTTATTTTATAAATCTTCACAAAATAAAAAGAGATGTATCTATTTACCTCGTAGATACTTCTCTGCTCAATCTATTTGTTTAGCTCTGAAAAGTACCTTTCATTCGATGAGAGGTACTTTTCATTTAGTTGTTTTTTTCTTTTATCACAAGGATTGATAACAAGATTATAAATCCCATTATTATGGCTTGTTCCAAATTGGAATGTCCTCCTAGTTGTGGTTTGAATTGAACATCACCTCCGTTCTTTTTAATATTTTTTTGTTTTTTAATATATTAAATTGAACAGAGGAAAGTACCTACCTAGATACATCTCTAAATATGATTTTATAATAAAAAAGAAGAATACACAAGTAGAAAGAGAAAATTAAGTCGAAATTTTTTTCGATAATATAACATAGTATAATTGATTCGTATAAAAAGAGATTTTTCATGATTTTTATAAACTGAATTTTTATTTGTCAAGAGTTTTTTCTACTTTGCGAATCGCAATTTCTATATAAATTGATTGAAATGAGAAAGTGGTTATGTTATAATAAGCAGTACATGAAAGGGAGATTATATGAAGTTAATACCAGAACAAGTAAGTAAAATTACTAGACGTTTAGAACAGGCTAAACTAGAGTTACAAGGATATGAAGACTATTTTTCTGAATTATCTAGAGGCAGTGGTGATAATAATTATACTGTAGAAGATGGAGGAAATGGATTTACTCTTTCACAATTTCATCAGTGTGAACAAAAAATAAAAGATTATGAGAAGGCTTTACAAGAGGCAGAACGTATTACTAAAATAGATGTACATCAAATAGATCTTGGTACTAAATTTATATTGCAATTTGATGGGGAAGAGGAATGTGAATTATTTACTTTGGTGGATACTACATTAGGTATGGATAGCCAGTGTGTTACTTTAGGTAGTCCTGTTGGACAATCACTTTTTCATTTGACTAAAGGACAAGAGTTTTCAGTTGATTTAGGAAATGGAAGAAAGACATCTGGAAAAGTAAAGGATATTATTACTAATTCAAAAGAATATATTCGATATATTACTTCTAGAAATTTTTCAAACCGTATATCTAGATGTTATTACCCTTCAGAGGAATTGATATTAACAGAAAGTCAAAGAGAATTGTTACTTCTTGAAAAGAAAAGTTTATCAAAAAAATTAGGCGAAGAAAAAATGGAATGTGAGCGTTTTGTTGAAGGAACTAAGGTAACGATTCAATTTACTGAGGGTGAGCCTAGAGTATATACTATAGTAGATAAACCAGAAGAAGATATTAATACTGACAGGGAAATCAGTTTAAATGGAAAGTTAATTAATAGATTTTATTCTAGGAAAGCAGATGGAACATTTACTATTTATGAGAGAAAAGATGGGAAAACTCTAGTACAAAAGGCAAGAATATTAGATATCAATCAAGAAAATGTATATTCTAAACGTAATAAGCAGATGGTTATTCATTTACTAACGAGTCGATTGGATACTATTAATCATTTGCTTGATACTTCGATAAAAAATGAAGTTGTTCCTGATGAGAAAAAAATTGGAATTGGAAGTCATGTTAGTATTATGACTTTTGATGCAGATGGATCACATAATAGAAGAGTAGAGGTTATTCAAAAAGCAGTATCTTATGAATTAGAAACAGATTATGTAGAAGCTAGTAGTCCGTTAGGTATTAAAATTATGGGATTAACAGAAAATGATGAATTTCTTTGCTTTACCCAGAGTGGAAAATATTATACTGGAATAGTATATGATATTGATAATCGAAAAAATGCTGCTAGAACTACTAGTCCTTTGATTTATCAAAAATATTATTCACCTAGGAAATAAAAACAGAACAAAGTATTAGATGGTTTGAAAGTTTTACTTAGTGATGAGAAATTATAAATAGAAAGGTTGCTGAAAATGAATTTACTAAAAGTACAAATCGATTTATTAAAAGAAGAAAAGAAGGAGATATTGAAGAAACAATCGACTGGCTCTTATTATGTATCTGCTAATGACGATGTAAGATTAACTGAAATTGATGAAATATTAAAAAAGGAAGATTTTTTAATTGTTTCTCCAGAAAGAGTAGATCGTATTGATATAGGAGTTCCTTTTAAGTTAGAGATTGATTATGGTGATGATGATAAAGAAATTATGGAGGGTGTGTTAGTAGAGCAGAGAATAACTACGGAGCCACATGATAAATTTATTACTACTATATCACCATTAGGTGAAGCAATACATCGCTTGAGTTTAGGTGAGGATTTTTCTTATACTGTAAATAAAACTAATGTTATTTCTGGTAGAATTTTAGAAATTAATTTACCTACGGAAGAGAGAATGGCAGAACTTGTTAAAAAACGAAATAAGTAGAATAGATAAGTGGATGCTTCGCTTGTCTTTTTTCTTTTTTTTAGGTATAATGAAGAAGTTGTAAGGATGTGTTCGTATGAAAATAAAATATAACTTATTAAAGACAGAAAAAAATACAAAAGCTAGACTTGGTACGATTGAGACAAATTATGGAACTTATGAGACTCCTATGTTTATGCCAGTTGGAACTCGTGCTACAGTAAAGTCTTTATCAAAAGAAGAATTGAAAGCAGAACATGCAGGAATTATACTATCTAATACTTATCATTTATGGTTAAGACCAGGACCTGATGTTATTAAAAATTGTGGTGGTCTTCATCAATTCATGAGTTGGGATGGACCGATTCTAACGGATAGTGGAGGATTTCAGGTGTTTTCTCTTGCTAAAAATAAAAAGAAAGATATTACAGAAGAAGGAGTTCATTTTAAGAGTCATATTGATGGACAGAATCTATTCTTAACGCCAGAAAAGTCTATTGAGATTCAAAATAAGTTAGATAGTGATATTGCAATGAGTTTTGATGAGTGTCCGCCTGCTAGTGCAAGTTATGAATATTTAAAAAATAGTATTGAAAGGACAATTCGCTGGGCTAAAAGAGGAAAGGCTGTACATAATAATCCTAATCAAGCTTTATTTGGGATTGTTCAAGGTGGAGCTCATGAAGATTTGAGAAAATATTCTGCAATAGAGACCGTTAAACTTGACTTTGATGGCTATAGTATTGGTGGGGTTGCAAATGATGGAGAAAGTAAAGAAGATATGTATAAAGCCATCGATTACTCTGTACCATACTTACCAGAAGATAAAGTAAGATATTTAATGGGAGTAGGAGAGCCTGTTGATATTATTGAAGGGGTTATTCGTGGAGTAGATATTTTTGATTGTGTTTTACCAACAAGAATTGCAAGACATGGACAAGCATTTACTAGATGCGGAAAAATCAATTTAAATAATGCTAAATATAAAGAAGACTTAGCACCAATTGAAGATGGATGTGATTGCTATACATGTAAAAACTATTCTAGAGCCTATATTAGACATTTGATTACGACGGGTGAGACTTTAGGTGGTAGATTATTATCTATTCATAATATTAGATTCTTAATCAGATTAACAGAAGAGTTAAGAGAAGCGATAAAAAATGATACTATCTTAGAATATAGAAAAGAGTTTTTAGATAAATATGAGGCAAAACAGGAAAAGTAGGGACACTTTCCTGTTTTTTTGATATAATTTTCTTATAGAAAAGAGGTAAGTTATGCAAGATATAAAAATACATGGAATTTATAAACATTTTAAAGGAAACTATTACTTAGTAGAAGAAATTGTAAAAAATAGTGAAACTCTAGAAGATATGGTAGTATATAGAAAATTATATGAAGATGGAAGTTGCTGGGTACGACCATTAAAAGACTTTTTAGAAGAAGTTAATCATGAGAAATATCCTAAGGTGAAACAAAAATATCGTTTCGAATTACAGGAAATAGAAAGTGTAATGGATAAATTCAAGGGAGAATAATATGAATCGATGTAGCTGGGTCAATAATAAAAATCCATTATATATAAAATACCATGATGAAGAATGGGCAGTTCCAGTATATGATGATAATAAACTATTTGAAATGTTATTATTAGAATCCTTTCAAGCTGGACTTTCTTGGGAATGTATTTTAAATAAAAGAGAAGCTTTCTGTAGTGCTTTTGATAATTTTAATTATGTAAAAATTAGTAGTTATGATGATAAAAAAATAGAAGAACTTCTTCAAAATAAAGGAATTATTAGAAATAGAAGAAAAATAACGGCTGCTATTAAGAATGCTAAAATTTTTATGGATATCCAGAAAGAATATCAAAGTTTTTCTGATTATTTATGGAGTTTTACAAATAATGAAATAATTTATGAATATGATAAAACAAAATCAGAGTTATCTGATAGGATTTCTAAGGATTTAGCAAAGAGAGGAATGAAGTTTGTTGGTACAACAATTATTTATTCTTATCTACAGGCAGTAGGAGTAATTAATTCTCATGAAAAGAATTGTCTATTATATAAGGAGAGGTAGAAAATGAATAAGATAATACCATTGATTTTTAATATAGAAGAGTTAGAAGAAAGATCAAAAACAGATTCTCTTGCGTGTTATATTTTAGGAAGAAGTTATGATAGTAGTGAAAATGGAGTGGACCAAGATTTAGAAAAAGCAGTTTACTGGTATCGGAAAGGTGCAAAACAAAATGATTCAAGGGCAATCTATGGACTTGGTGCTTGCTACTACTTTGGAGATGGTGTAAAGCAGGATAAAGAGAAGGCTTATAAATTGTTTGTTGAAGCGTATCCTTTACTATGTAGTTTAATTGATCAAGAAAAAGATATACCAGAAAGACAAGCTTTTTCTATCTTTTGTTTAGGTGCTTATTATTATTTTGGTTTTGGTGATATTACAGAAGATAAGAGACGAGCTTTTGAGTTAATTAGTGATGCTGCAGAAAAAGGTCATATTGCAGCCATCTATGATTTAGGAGCGAATTTTTATTATACAGGAACAGGTACAGAAAAAGATTTAGATAAGTCTAAATATTATTTAGAGTTGGCAGCATCTTATCATTTACCAAGAGCAAAAACAAAATTATTAACTTATAGGGATAGTTATTTAAAATATAAAAATAATTAGAAAGGATAATTTATGGTAAAGGCAATTATTTATCAAAGTAAGACAGGACATACCAAAGAATATGCAGAAAATTTAAGTAAAGAATTGAATATACCGTGCTATTGTGTTTGTGAGGCAAAAGAAAAAATAAATAAAAAAGATGAAATAATTTATTTATCCTGGGTACGAGCAACCACTCTAGTAGGATATAAAAAGATGAATAAAAAATATCAAATACAATGCGTAGGAGCAGTAGGTGCTTATCCAAAATCCTTGGAATATACCAAGCAATTAAAAGATTATAATCATATGAATCAAGAATTATTTTATTTACGTGGTGGCATTAATTATGCGAAGTTAAGTAAGTTTGATGGGAGATTATTAAAAATTGTAGGAAAAGCTATTGCTATGGAAAATCCAAATGATAAAGCTATGATTCAACTTTTTGCAGTAGGAGGAAATTTTGTAAATAGAAAACAATTAAAACCTATGATAGATTATATAAAAGAAAGAAAAAAAGAAAATGAGTGATTTAGATTGTTTTATAGAGGCTCAGGATAATATGTATTCGGTAGCGTTAAAAGAAATAAAATCAGGTAAAAAAAAGAGTCATTGGATGTGGTATATTTTTCCACAAATAAAAGGTTTAGGAAAAACAGAAATATCTAACTACTATGCTATTAAAAACTTAGAAGAAGGAATATCTTATTTAGAAAATCCTATTTTAAAGGGTAGACTATTAGAAATATCGCAAGCAGTATTAGATTTAAATACTAGAAATATCGAAGAAGTATTTGGTAGTATTGATAGTTTAAAATTAAAATCATCCATGACTTTGTTTCATCAGATTGATAAAGAAGAAAAAATATTTATAGAAGTATTAAATAAGTATTTTAATAAAGAACTTGATAAAAGAATGATAGAATTATTAAGGAGTAACAAATGAGTAAAAGAAAAAAGATAGCTATAATTGCTACACTAATTATAATAATAGGTATAATTATAGCCATAGTAATCTATATGAATAACTGGCCACTTCGTTTTTCTAAGGAATTAGACAGATTCTTTGGAGAAGGTAACTGGGAATATACTTCTAATGAAACAAAAGGAAGTAGAATGTTTGACGAAAGAAGAAGAAACTCTGCAACAGGTTCAACTACGTATGTACCAGGCCATTATAAAAATTGGGAGATAGAAGTAAACAGAAATAACAAAAAGGAATATTGGATAATTTCTAACCATGCTTATAAGATTAATCATGATAAAAACTGGTTTTTAAGTCCTAAATTATACTCCGCAAAAGAAGCCTTGATTCTAGAACTAATGAACATTTCCGAAGATATTGTTGCTGAAAAATTTAAAGAAGAAATAATAAGTGACTTATATTCAGAAAAAGAAGCAGAGTGTTTTGATGTTACTTTAATGTACCATGGAGGAAATCCTGAACCAAACTTTTATAATGAGTTATATAAACAAGATTGGTTTACTGCAGATAAAGTAAATGCAAAAGATTATTTAGAAACAGACTTGTATGACTTTTATTTATATATTAGAATATTTGATTATAGATTAGAAAAATTAACGGAAGAAGAGCAACAAAACTTACTAGCAACAAGAGAAAAGTTAGAACAAAGATTATTAGAAGAATATGGAGACAATGCATCATTTGAAATATATTTTGTAGATGGAAATAAATCAGAATATGAGGATGGAAAAAAGGTAGAAGAATAAAGAAAGTGGTGATGCCATGAAAGGCAAAAATATGTATCTAGCTTTTGGTAGTGAAATAATTTATGATGATGCCGAATTTAGTATTGAAGAAAAAGATAAAGTCGGGGTTGTCGGAGTAAATGGTGCTGGTAAGACTACCTTATTTAAAATCATTCTAAAAGAAGAACGGTTAGATGGTGGAAAGATAACCATCAACAACAAAAAAATTGGATATCTTCCACAAGAGATTAGTTTTGAAGACAAAGAAATGAATGTACTAGACTATCTCTACAGTGCAAGACCAATTGAAAAACTAGAAAAAGAATTAAATAACATCTATGAAAAATTACCAAATGTAGAAAATAAAGAACAAACAAAACTATTAAGGCAAGCAGAAAAAATCCAAAACGAGTTAGATAGTCTTCACCAATATACTGCAGAAGATGAACTTTTATCTTTAATAGAAAATATAAAAATAGAAAGTGAATTATTAGAGATGAAAGTAGGAGATTTATCCGGAGGGCAAAAATCAAAAGTAGCTTTCGCAAGACTTCTTTTTTCTGCTTCTGATATCTTACTACTAGATGAGCCAACCAATCACTTAGATATGAAAACCAAAGATTTTGTTACAGATTATTTAAAAAATTATCATGGTATGGTTTTAGTAATAAGTCATGATATTGATTTTTTAAATGAAATAATTACGAAAACTATGTTTATTAATAAAGTGACAAAGAAAATAAAAGTTTATAAAGGAAATTATAAAGAATTTAAAAGATTATATGCTGATGAAATGATGCAAAAAGAGTTAAGAATTAGGGAACAAGAACGTGAAATAAAACACCTACAAGAAGTAGTAAAAAAAGCAGAACAAGCATCCGCAACCAATCACAAACTAAAGAGAATGGGCGAGTCTAGAAAAAAACTATTAGAGAAAAAATTAGATGAATTAGAAACAAGAGAGCAAACTTATAAAACAGTGACTATGAATGTAGACCCGTTAGAACGTAGTGGAAAGATTCCTCTAGAAGTAAATCATTTAACTTTCCATTATCCAAATAAAAAAGACCTATATCGTAATCTTTCTTTCCAAATGGCAAGAGGAGAAAAGTTCTTAATTGTAGGAGAAAATGGAGTAGGAAAGTCAACACTATTAAAATTAATTATGAAAGAGTTAAATCCCATTCAAGGGGAAATTGAATACGGATATCATGCAAGTATTGCTTATTATGCCCAAGAATTAGAAATATTAGATGAAGAAAAAACAATACTAGAAAATATTGATAATCCAAACTATAATGATCAAGAATTAAGAACATTTCTAGGAAATTTTCTATTCTCTAATGATGATGTCTTTAAAAAAGTAAAAGTTCTATCACCCGGAGAAAAAGCAAGAGTTGCTTTATGTAAAATACTAATTCAAAGAACAAACATTATTATATTAGACGAACCAACGAACCATTTTGATCCAGAAACGCAAAAAATTATTGGAGAAAACTTTAAAAATTATACAGGTACTTTAATCATGGTTAGCCACAACCCATCATTTGTAGAACAAATCGGAGTAACTAGAATGTTAGTGTTACCAGAAGGAAAAATAGTAGAGTATAAAAAAGAACTTCTACATTACTACTATTATTTAAATACAGAATTGGTGTAGAAAACTAAAAGAAGAACAAGAGAGAAAATGATAAAATTAATGTTAAAAGTACAAACTAGTGATACAATAATTATGGCTTGAACACTGAGTGTACAGCAAAAAGAAATATCTAGTTTTCTTTTTTAACAAAATTATGTATAATGTATACGAGGGATGTTATGGAAAAAGTAAAAGACATTTTATTAATAATTTTAGGAATTGCCATTGCATTAGCATTTCTTTGGTTCTTTTTTGCTATTGCATTACCAATCTTATTAGTATTGGGTTTAGGTTTGTTAATTTATTTTATAATAAAGGACCAAGCATTTTTTAAGAAAATAAAGAAAAAACTAAAGAAGAAAAAAGAAGATATTCAGGAAGCTGTAATTATTGATGAAAAATAAAATAGCGGAAATGTATCTTCTTTTTTTATTTTAAATAGTGTAGACGAAAAACATCATTTCGGGTTATAATAAACAAAAATAAAGAAGTTAAAATAAGGAGTAAAGAAGTATATGGAAAAAAAATTAGACAGGATAAAAAAACGTGTCAAAAAATCAAGCAGAAGAGAATTGATTATTTATTTTACGTTACGTATTTTAATTATATTATGTTTAATTGGAGAACTATTACGTGGTAATTATGAAAATGCTTTACTATGTATTTTATCATTAGCATTATTTTTATTACCAGCAATTGCAGAAAGAACTTTTAAAATTGATTTACCAGAAATCATGGAAATAATTATATTCTGTTTTATATTTTCAGCTGAAATATTAGGGGAAATTAATAACTTCTATGGAATATTCAAAAACTGGGATACTATATTACATACATTAAATGGATTCCTATGTGCAAGTTTTGGATTTTCTTTGGTATTTTTATTAAATGAAAATATTACGCAAGTAAAACTATCTCCATTATTTGTAGCCGTTGTAGCATTTTGCTTTTCTATGACTATAGGAGTTGCTTGGGAATTTTTTGAATATGGAATGGATACTTTTATCGGTGTTGATATGCAAAAAGATGAATATGTAGAAAAGATTAATACTGTAACACTAGATCCAAAACAAGCTAATAATGTAGTTAAAATTGATGATATTGAAACCACAAAATTATATGATAGTAATGCAAATGAATTAGTAACACTGAATGGATATTTAGATATTGGACTTCATGATACCATGAAAGATTTAATTGTAAACTTTGTCGGTGCTTTAGTTTATAGTGTGTTTGGATATTTATATTTATGTAATAGCAAAAAATTTAAATTAGCAGGTAAATTTATTACAAAAAGAGCATAGTTACAGTAAAAAAGATGATATTAAAGAAGCTCAAATTATTGATGAAAAAGAGTCATAATCTTAACTAGATGTAATATCTAGTTTTCTTTTGTCAAAAAATCAGGTATAATGAAGGCAAGAGGTAAAATATGAATGGCGGTAAAGAAAAATCTATCGATGACTATATCAGTATAGAGATATGGTATCGATTATTCGGGTGGATTGTTTATTTCATTATATTTTTAGTAGTTTTATATGGAGCGTTTCAATTAGATATTCAACTTTGGGTTTTTGCTATATTTATGATGGTATTAATAATGCTTTTGGTTTTTCGTGATATGAAAATTATTTATCATAAGAAGAAAATTAAGGATTATTTAGTTGCAAACAAATTAATAACTAAAATAGGAAAAATACTATATTGGTATTGCCATGAAGATTGTTCTAGTTATGATCATGACTATGTTTTAACTGATAATTATATTATTGTTTTAAACAAAAAAGAAATTGTAAGTTTTCAGTATGAGGATATTGTATCTATTAAAATGAAAGAATCATATCAGCATTGTACTAACTATCTTCATCAGAAAAACGAATTATATGTATTGTTGCAGGATGGAAGAAAAATTACTATTGTAGTCTATGATGGAGACTCAGTTGCTAGAATTAAAGATATTACTACTATTTTGTTAGATAAAAATAAAAAGATAAATGTAGAAGATAGTGAGATAGGAGTTTGGTATAAAGCATCTTTTAAATAATAAAGATAATTAAAAATTAATAGTTTATATGTTGAAGTTAGTGTTTTAAAATGAAAGGAGTTTTTATGAAAAAAATAAATATACCGTATTATATTATATTGGTTCTATCTATAATATTATTTATAGTTTCAGTCTTTTTAAATCCCTATAGTTTTTCTTATCTTGCAGCTTTGGTTTTTATTTTATTGTTAGCTTTACTTGTATTCAGTACGGGACTTATTATAAATAAGAAAGAGTTTTATCAGAAAAATATTACGAAATATATTATTTTATATTTTATTTTGTTATTATCATTAACCATGTTTATTAATAGGCCAGGAGTAAGTTTCTTTAATAAAGAGTTTTTAGAAAATTATACAAGAACAATTAATATTATTCCTTTTAAAACTATTATTAGTTATCTTACTGGTCCTGCTAATATAGAAATTAAAATAACAAATATATTAGGAAACTTAGTAGCATTTATGCCGCTTTCCTTTTTGTTAATGTTAAAAGATAAGAAATTTTACAAATTAAAAAATCAACTTATTTATTTAGGAGTAACGACATTTATAATTGAAATATTACAATTAATAACTTCTACTGGTAGATTTGATATCGATGATTTTATTTTAAATATTGGAGGAGGATTACTATTTGTTATTTTATTAAGTAAAATAAATGGAATAGATAAATGCAAAAGTTTATTTTATCAAGATTTTAATATTCCAAAATTAGGTAAAATTATTTTATGGATAATTCCCTTGATATTTATTATTTTAGTTGATATTATGACATTCGTGAATATGGTAACGATAGAGCAAGTGATTACTCAAACGTTTTATGTAGAAGAAAAAAATAATTGTACTGGATTAGAGAAAATAGAGTTGGAAGAATTTAATTTATATTTAGATTGTGTAGATGTAGTTTATGAGACAGAAGATTATTATCAAATGTCACTAGAAGATGCACTAAAGAATAATGAATTAACTAGGAGAAAAATCAAAGAAAAATTGAAGCAAAAAGAAGCACTCTGGGATGGTGGAACTACTATGTATGTTAGCCCTAAAGAAAATATTACATTTGTTTTATGTCAGACAACAGATGGAAATAAAGATATCTATGTTGGCAATAAAGATATGCGTTATGAAGAGAGTTTTTGTAAATAGGTAGGAGAGTTATATGTCATTAGAAAGAGCAAAAGAACATTTGAAAAAATATAATTTAGAAGATAAAATACTAGAGTTTGATACTTCTTCTGCAACGGTAGAAGAAGCAGCAAAAGCATTAGGATGTA
>CALVJR010000026.1 GCA_944332295.1 uncultured Bacilli bacterium
AAATTTCGTGTCTTTTTGTAGTGTCTATAATATCATAAAAATTTATAGTTGACAAATCTTAGAATGTCATATTTTAACACCAATTTGGTCTTTTTACATACATTATCATAAAGGAGTGTTTATATGATGTATTCTAATAATTATGGTATGCCTACGTATGAGACTCGTGTATATGAAGGTGTTCCTTACACTACTATGCCTAATGGTATGTCTACTACTGGTATTCCTACAGAAGGTGTTAGTGCTGATGGAGAAAGATTTTTTCTTGCACCCTTTCTTGTAGGAGGACTAGCTGGTACTGCTTTAGGATATGGTATTGCTAATAATAATCGACCACCATATCCAATGTATCCACCAATGTATTATCCTACGCCATACCCTGTTTATACTACTAATTATTATTACTAAGGCTTCTAGCCTTTTTCTTTTAATGGAAGAAAAATAGTAACTTTTGTACCTTTTCCGACTTCTGATTGATAATTCATTGTACCATGATGTTGCTCGATTATTTCTTTTGATAAAGCGACTCCCAGTCCTGTACCATTTTCTTTTGTTGTATAAAATATTTTAGAGATTTTTTCTAAATTTTCTTTAGAAATACCAATTCCAGTGTCTTCTACTTTTATTTGAACTTCTTCTCTTAATTTTTTCAAAGTCACTTTTATTTTTAAAGCTTTATTCTCCTGTGCTGCTTCGATTGAGTTTTTTATTAGATTTATTAATACTTGTTTAATTCTATTATAATCTAATTCTATATAAATCTCTTCTTCTTTCGTTATAAAGTTCCAGCAAACATTCTTTTCTTTTAACAGAGGCATTAATGTATCTTCAATATCTTCCATTAACATTACTAAGTCTATTTCTTCTTTTTCTATTTTTAACTTTCCATAATCTGAAAAGTCATTAATAATTGTTAATGTTCTATTTATTTCATCTTCTATAATAGGAAGATATTTTTCTACTTTATCTTTTTTCTTAGGATTTAACATTTCTAAATATCCTTTACATACCGCTATAGGATTTTTTATTTCATGTGTTAACTTAAATAGTGCTAGTTTTAATTCTTTTTCTTTTTCTAACTCTTTTAATGCTTTGTTTTTCTCTAGAATTTTTTCTCCTTCTTTTATTAGTCCTAATATACTAATCATTGTCATCATAAATATTAGAATTATTAATACTAAATATGTAATCGTTGTTATAGATTTGTTATTATCCATATCTTTTAAGAATAAAATACAGGCAATTAGAAAAGATTTTATACTGATAAATATATTTAATAAGCTATGTTCTGTTGATTTTTTCTTTTGAAGATATATGTAAATAATTAAATAAATACTATATTCTATTATTCCATAAATAATTGGAGTTTTTAATATTAAATGATAATAATAAATTGTAACTATAGATAAAATAACTACTAATGTTGTTCTTTTCTTTAAAAAGGCAATTAATAAGGGAAAGTTTATAAATACTAGATTGGCTATGATATTTTTTTGACTAGAATATCTAATAATTAGAAACATAGAGGAAAATATTGCTAGATCAAAAAATAGTTTTTGTTCTTTTTCGTTACTTGAATAAATTATATATATTTCATAAATTAGGAATGGAAATACTAAAAATATTAAATTAACAATTAAAGACTCAAAAACTGACATATTTCTCACCATAATTATTATAGAATTTGTTTTTGTCGATTACTGTCGTTTTTTGTCGATTGATAATTTTTTACTGTTTACTAACGGTTTACATACTATTTTTCTTGTTTGCTTCATAATGGGTTTATGGTGATGTAAATTATGAAGTATGAAGTAAATATTTATGAACAAGTAGCGATGAATATTAAGAAATATCGTCAGCTAGCTGGTATGACACAAGCACAACTTGCAGAAGCTATTGGAGTTTCTCATGAGTTTATTAGAAGAATTGAATCTAAAAAAGGAAAAAAGACTTTTTCCTTTCAAACACTTTGGAATATTTCTAAAGTATTAAATGTGAGTTTAGATGATTTGACTAAAATTGATACAGATCAATTTGTAGTTAAGTCTTAAACTCTTTTTTTTGCAAAAAAAAGATGGATTATTTTAACCCATCAATATATTTTTTTAATTGTTTGGAATCTGGTCCTAAAATTATTTTTAGTTGATTATCAATTTCTACTATTCCTTTAGCACCTAGCCTTTGAATTCCTTCTTTGTTTGCTTTACTAACATCTTTTAAAGTTACTTTGAAGCGTGATAGATTTGTTTCTGTTGAAATAATATTATCTTTTCCTCCAAGTAATTCTACTAATTTATTAAAATCTAGGTTGGCATCTTTTTTTGTTGCTTTTAGTATTGCTAGTAAAATAATTAGTAATATTACTATAATAATTAAATATTGTAAATAATTCATATTTTCTTCACCAGTATTATTATACTATATATTTTTGTAAAAAGAAAGTGCTTATTCGGCACTTTCTTTTTGCTCTTGTATTTTTTTCTTATAGGAATTTATACTATTATTTAATAAATTGGATAATTCCTTTGACTCTTTGGTTTCATATCCCATGTAAAGGATTTCGTCAATCTGATTGTGATTAAATGCATGAACAGTATCAGGGTCTAAAATTCCAGTAGGATATATACAGGCACCATAATCAAAAAGTTTGGCTTTATCTGTTTTAGGATATACACAATATGATGTAATCATAATGGGATCGTGTCCACCTTTTAGTAAAACTACTGTTCCAATTGGTAAATATTTTTCTTTCATTTGCTCTCCTCCTATTCTAACTCTTCTTGTGCTTGAGGAGCAATAATGTTGTTATTATCGTTTATTTTTACGTCTGCTCCATCATCTAATTTTAACTGATTTATACCACCAGCTTTATATTTTGGTATCTCTTCTATCATTCCTGTTGGTTCGTCACTTATGTTTATTGAATCATTAGTACTTACATTATATTCACCATTATTATCATTATTCTCTTCTGATGATTCATCTTCATAATATTCGTTATCTTTTCCAAATTTCTTTTGTACATAATGTATTCCTGCAACTCCTGCTGCACCTGCAGCTCCTACACCTAAGATAGTTGGAATTACTGAACTTCCTCCATTAGATGTAGATGGACTTTTAGAAGTATCTTTGTCTATGCTAATCACATCTAGAGAATTACCTTTATCTATAGTATTCATGCTATCATTTGCATCTAATATTCCAGATTCAGGTTTATTTTCATATGATAATTCTCCTTCTGGGCCTAATTGACTTCCGTTATTATTAAGACCACCTATTATAGAATTACTATAACTAGAACCTCCATTATTATAATTTCCATTAGTATTTCCATTTGTTTCTCCTGCGATGTTGTCGGCTATATCTGTAATATTGCCTTCGATGTTTTCAGTAGGCGGATTAGAATTTGGAGTTTCTGGTACTGTTGGTGTGTTCTCACTTGGTAAAGTTACGCTAGTATTAGAATCCGTATTATCTAGGTTTGATTCTGGAGTACTTGTATTGGTGCTTGTATTTGTTTCAGGAACACTTGTATTATTGCCTGTATTTGTTCCAGGAACACTTGTATTATTGCCTGTATTTGTTCCAGGAACACTTGTATTATTACTAGTATTTGTAGTTGTATCCTGCACTGGTTGTGTAGTATTTATCTCTGACATGTTGGCATTCTGATTATTATTGCTTGTTGGGGCTTTTGTTGGTTCTTCTATTCTAAATTGATTAGTACTTGAAGCGGTTGATGCTTGAGATGTTTGCGATGGTTGTTGTGTAGCTATAGTACCAGAAGAACTTCCTACGTCTGTAGTAATTTGGTCACCACCGCGGTTTTGTTTTTCTCCTGTAGTTTCTGGTTGTGCTGGTGGATTTTCTTCGGTAGATTCTATCGGTATTGTATCTAGAGGTGATTCAGAATTTCCTTGCGTTGATTCTTCTGGTATCTCATTTTTTGCAGCAATCTCTTGTGAATAGTCAGTATTTAACCCTATATTATTGTCTGGATCTATTTTTACTTTAAATTGAGCGTTAGCATTTTGGGCAATAGATTGGTTAATACCTGATGCAGTAATATTGCCTGTAATAGTTGCTCCTGCTGTCGTAGTTCCTAAATTTTTCGCTGCTGAACCAATTTGACTTCCCACGTATCTAGTGAAGTTACCTCCATCAAGTTTTAATGCGTTCATAGCATCTTTACCTAATACTCCTGTTCCTATTGCATCATCGATTTTGCTTCCAGCTGTTTTTGCTGCCGTTGCAACTTTTGACGCTGCATTTCCTGCTTTTGTTGTCAATACTTCTGCTGCATACTTTGCTGGACTTACACCTTCTGTTGCAAGACTTTCTACTACTTCTTTTCCTAAAATTTTACTTCCTACTGCATCATCAATTTTGCTTCCAGCTGTTTTGGCTGCTGTTGCAACTTTTGATGCTGCATTTCCTGCTTTTGTCTTCAATACTTCTGCCACGTATCTTGTAGGAGTTGCACCTTCTGTTGCGAGACTCTCTACTACTTCTCTTCCCAAAATTTTACTTCCCACTTTGTCTGCAGCCTTTTGGACTATACCACTCGAACTTATTTTATCTATTGCTTTACCAGTAACAAATACTGTCCCTGCTTGTAGAGCACCTTGTTTAACTCCTTGTAATGCGGCTTCGTTAAAACTTAAATTGTTTTGCAATCCAGACTGAGTACCTGTACCAATACCACCTACTCCGGCAATTGCGGCATTTAATCCTAATGAAGAAGCTCCTGATGCAGCACCGGCTGCTATTCCACTTCCTCCTATACCACCGATTCCACCAGTGGCAGCTGCTGCAAGAACATATCCGGCTGCTACACCTACACCTTTAAATACATTGGCGGCTGTACTTGTATGAGAAAAGAAAGACTTATCATTAATCCACTGTAATGCACCACTTTCATACTGTTCATAAAAGAAATCTCCTACATGGTCTTTTTCTATAAATTCTGAAATAGAACTTTGCATCTCACTTGAAAATAATCCTACACCAAATCCAACTATTGTAAATGCTCCATCTAATAATTGTTCTCCAGCAGTACCAAGACCTTCTCCTATTTTTGTAAAAATCATGCCTGTACTTCCAAATATTTTTTCGTACCAGGGTGAAGCATCATATTCCTCTATTGCTGTTTGTTTTGCGGTTATATCACTCATTATTTCTTCAATTGTTGATGTTACTTGATCTGGTATGGCTGGTAATGTCTGAGTATCAATCCATAAATATCCTTTGGATGCAGATGCAATCTCAGATAACGCTGATGAAAAACCAGAAGCAGTAGTTGACAATTTTTTTGTTGCGTTTTTCAATGTATCTAGAGCTTCATTTACTTTATTTTCATCATATACATATCTAGCCATTTTATTTTTCCTCCGCTTCTTGTCTTAATTTTTCCCTATATGCTTGTAATTCTGCATTTTGATCATTATATATTTGATTAGCCATTGCTAAAATACTATCAGCCATTTCTTCTACATCTTTTTGTATTCCTATAATTATTGTTGCTATTTCTTCTATTATAGGTTGCATTGTTAATTCATCTACTTCTAATGCTGTTTCATCACAAATATTAGCAGCTTCTTTAACAACCTTACCACAATCGTTAAAATCTACTGCTATGGATTTTATCTTTGCGACCGCTGAACGTATTGTTGCTATATCAATCATTTGATTTTCTGAAGTAATGCCGTACATTATTATCACTCCTTTTTATTCACACAATGTATAGTAAAAGAAAAATAATTTATTTTTCCTTTACTATACATTGCACATAATGCAATGTATTTTGTTATCTTTCTTGATCGTATTTCAAAGCTGCATCTACTGCCATTCTTAAATTCGTAGCAGATAATTTCATTTCTTCCATAGTTTGTGGAATATCAGCAGTGTAGAAGCTTTCCCAGTTTCCTCTTAATGTATCAGACCAAGATGTTTGAATACCGTCTGGAATATTATTTTTAATTGCTTTATCTAACACTTGCATATCTTCTTCCATTTGTGTAACGATTTGATCAATTTGCGCAGCATCTTCTGTTGCTGCTCCCGGATTAATTGTAATGTTCATATACTAACCACCTTTCCTTTATTATATACTAAATTTAACGCATTCCTGCTTTTGTTTCTTCCATTAAAGAACCAAATTTTGTAGTTTGCATTCCCATATATTCAGCTGCTTCATCAATTGTAGTAGCTAAACCATTAAATGTTGCTTGTTTCGCTTGAAATTTGTTTAATAAATCAACTGCCAAATCTCCTTGAATATCTCCTCTAGTAATTTCATTGATTAAATTTGTTAATCTAGCTAAGTTATTTTTATAAGACTCACCTTGATTTGCAATAGCACTTTTTAATTCGTTTAGTGCTGATTCTTCTACATGAATTGCCATGCATTCACCTCCTATTTTTATTAAGAATATCTCTACCCTTTATATTCTTATAAATCTATTATAGTGTTTTTCTTTAGAGTTCGTCAAGGAAGTTTACAAAGTTTAACATTTTTCTACTTCTGTTTACATATTATTTTATGGGTATATATAAACACCATTTATATTTTTTTGAATACCTTATATTAGATAAAGATTAAGAGGTGGTCGCATGAGTTCTAATAATTGTATTCTAAATTTACTTAAAGTCATAGATTTACTTCAGAGAAACTCTATTTCTTCTAAGACTTTAGAAGAAGGATGTTCTAGACCTTTTTTAGGTCCTAATATGAATCTTTCTTGCTACAATACTCGTCCTATTTCCTTATATACTAAAGATGGTAATTTATTTACTTATGCTAATACAACTTTTTTTAGAGTCGAGAAAGTAGATGATTGTTCTGTCGTACTTCGTCGTCTTATAAAAACCAATGATCTTTATACTGCAACTAATGATTTTGTTACTATTTCAGCTAATTGTTTTTGTGTTATACGTTGCTTTCCTGATACTTCTATCACCTGTTTATAGAAAGGAGGAGATGATATGAGTTGTGGAGATGTAAATCAAAATCAAAACCAAAACTGTGGATGCCTTGCTGACATTTTAAAGAAAATTCTATTATTGCAAAGACAAGATTATGATAATGAAAATTATAAGGGTTGTGATAAACCTTACTTAGGTCCTATTTGTAGTACAATTTGTTATAATACTCGTCCTATTATGCTATTTAATTGTTGTACTGGTGCACCTTGGAGTTTTACTTACACTATAAATAATCAAACTTCTACTTCTGATGTATTTAGAATTGAAGCAATTGATGATTGCTGCTGCACATGTCGTATCCTATATTTAGATACTACTACTAATAGATATCTTGGTACATCAGAGTTCTTTACCATTAACTTAGATTGTGTTGGTGCTCTACGTTGTCTTCCAGATACATTTATAGATTTGTGCTAATAAAAAACCGCTTCTTGCGGTTTATTTTTTTGTAATACTAATAATATCTGAAATAGGAATAATTAGATTATCTATTGTTACTACATTTTCTTTTGTTTTGGTTACAAGACTCGTATGATATGTTTCTTTGGTAGTTACTAATTCTACAGGAATATTATATGAATATCCTAAGCCATGAAAAATATTGTCTAATTCTTCTTCTACCGAAGTATGACTTACTGATCTAACGTCATCATTTTTCATATAATAGACTTTTTTGTTGTTATCTATAGGTTTTATATTATTATTCTTATATAATTCTGGTAATTTTTTCATTCTTATATCTCTCCTTTTTGATATTTTATGATTTTCTGATATAAAATTTGCACATTTTTGGTATAATATATAGCGAGGAGATACATATGACTATAAAAAAATTAAACAAAAAAATATTAATTCCAATCTGTATTATGGCAGTAATTAGTATTGTTACTATTTACAGTGCTTTAACTTATACTTCTAGTGAACTTGGTAATCTTGCATTAAAACAAGGCTTATGGTATCTTATTGGAGTTTGTCTTGTTGTTTTTTTGATTCATATGAAGAATGAATATTTGTATCGGCATACAGTCTTCTTATATATTTTTGGAAACATTTTATTATTAGGGTTGTTATTGTTTGCCGAACCGGTCAATAATAGTAAGTGTTGGTTTACTATTCCTGGTATTGGTAGTATTCAGCCTAGTGAGTTTATGAAGATATTCTTGATGTTGATGCTTGCTACTATGATTCATAATTTTCGAAGTGATTATAAAAACCCTAGTATTAAACAAGAGTTTATTTTTATTTTAAAGACTCTGGGAATTGTTTTGATTCCTTCTATTCTTACTTTTTTACAACCAGATACTGGTGCAGTTATTATTTATCTTATTATTTATTTTTGTATGATGTTTATTTCAGGAATACGTCTTCGATGGTTTTTAATTGCTTTTAGTATTGCCTTTGTATTTGCAGGAGTGGTTTTTGGAATTTATTTTTTTAAACAAGATTTATTTATTGATTTATTTGGTACAGATTTATTTTACCGCTTTGATCGTATTTTTTCTTGGAGAGATGGTACTGGTTTACAGTTAGAAAATGCATTAGCAGCGATTGGTTCTGCAGGATTTTTTGGACATGGGTTTAATCAGACTCCGATTTATTTTCCTGAATCTTCTACTGATTTTATCTTTGCAGTTTATGCTTCTAATTTTGGCCTTTTAGGTGTTATTTTATTGCTTGGTGTAATTATATACTTTGACATACAAATCATTATGCTAGCAAAAAGAAAACTAGTAGATACTGATAAATATATCTTAGCTGGAATTGTTGGTATGCTTTTATTTCAGCAGATACAAAATATTGGTATGACAGTTGGATTATTTCCTATTACTGGTATTACTCTTCCATTTATTTCTTACGGAGGATCTAGTCTACTTTCTTATATGGTAATTATCGGAATTATTTTAAATATCTCTATGGAGAAAGCAAGACATTATAAATATAAATAAAAAAGCAATCGTTGATTGCTTTTTTTATTTACTCATTTTTTCGTCCACAATTAGGGCAATATTTATCTACTATTTTTGTTCCACAGTTTGGACAATAATTATTCTTATTATTCATATTTATATCTTCTTTTGATAATAAATTAATCTTTTTAAAAGATGTTATATATAAGAAAATAATAAATGCTATAAACGCTATTAAAATAATATTTGATTCTGTTAGACAACAATAATCATAGATTCCATGATATAGTGTTGGTATTAAAATACTTTTAAGTTTATTTTTCTTTTCTTCCTTTTTATTGCCTTTTTGTTCATGGTATTTTGCCAGACTTAGATAATATCCCATGGCAATACCATCACATACATGACCAGGTATTGCTAGTAGGCCTCTCATGATTCCTACTTGAATACTTTGCAAATCAAATACATATAGTATATTTTCAAAAGCAGCAAAACCTAATGCTACAAATACAGTATATACAATAATATCATATACTTCATCAAATTCTTTATTTTTATATCCTATGTAGTAAGACATTAACCATTTGCAGAATTCTTCTAATAATGCTATAAATATGAAGATATAAAGACAAAACTCTATAAATGACATTACTGTATGACTTTCACTTATAAATGGAAAAAGTATTGTTGCTAAAGCAGATATGACAATTACTAAAAAACAAGATAGGATACCTGATATAAATAATTTTACTAATAGTGATCTTGGTTCTTTATGCTTATCCTTTTTATATATATAAGCTCCTAATAAGATAACAGGAATAATAGCAATTATTAATAATATTTCGTTCATATTTTGTCCTCCTATCTTAGTATTAGTATATCTAAAAATATATATTTTTTCAATCAAAAGAAAAACAAACTAATTGTTCTTAGTTTGCTCTAATTTGTTCTACATAACTTCTTATTTTACTTGGCCAGGCTGTGCTTGCAGCATATTTAGGAGCTATTGTCTCTATGGTATTTAATCCTTTTGAATAATAGTTTTTATAAAGATTATTTATAAAACCAATAATTCCTTCATCTAAGGTTGCATAAGCTTTATAAGCACCACCATTACATCCTGGAGAACCTTTTTGTCCTCCTACATTGTTACATGTTTTTACTAAATTAGAACAGTTATGTTTACATCCTGTTTCATGTAACATGATTGCTACTGCAACGTAAGGGTCTACGCCCTTTTCAACACATTGACTAGCAATTAGATATCCTTTCCCGGCAATATAGCCATCTCCTAGATTACGATTTATTTTTGCTGCTAATTCATCTATTGTCATTCCTTCATATACTTCTATTCTAGGTGGTACAATTACAGAGGCTGGGGCTATTTCCATATCAATAGCAATTAATTCTTGAGATGCTTTCTCTTCTTCTTCATTTATAATAGTATTGGCAGATGTTGCCATGTTTTTTAATTCTATTTTACTATTCTTTGTCACAATTGCTTGTTTTTTTTGCAACGTGGCAATGTCTTCTGATTGTATTACTAATCCAATCGATATCATTACTATTCCAAGAGTTGCTAAAACTGAGCTGATTAGTTTTCCTCTTTTCAAAATTAGTTCACCTCATTGTTTTTGTAATAATACTATTGTAGCTTATTTTATAAAACTTGTCAATTTTTGTAGTTTTACCTTCTTATTAGTCTTTTTACATAATGATTTAAAGACTCTTCTTCTTGCATATTTTTTTCTAAATAACCAATTAATCCCTCTTTATGATGTGTTAGTTCATATCTTGCTTTTCTATACATACTGGTTATCATTTGATCTGGTAAGTTTTGTTTTCGACCTTCTTCCATTAATCTAGTGCCTACTAAATTATATACAAAAAAAGTTTGAAATTCTTTTTTGTTCATATTTGTGGTATCTGTTTTAATTGATGATTTATAGTAATCTCCACAATCGAACAAGTATAGTCCTGTTTGATTACTTAAATAATTTGATAATCTTAAATCACCTATAACAATAGATTCTTTACCTAGCATTTTAAAGTCACCATCTAAATAGTAGAGTTCTTCTAGTAATTTTTGTTTTTCATAAAAATAAACATCTTCTCTATTTCCTTCTAAAAATTGTGTAATATATCCTTCATTTTTGTTTGTTTTTTCTGCTACTAAGGCTTCTATTGGTAAATTAATTCTATTGGTATTTATTGCTTTTAATTCTTCTAATAAACTTGGACTTACTATTCTTTTTCTAGGTGGTTCATGATAAATTTTTATTGCTTTATCCTGATATCTATAGACTGCTCCCTCTTCTCCTTTATCTATATATTCTAAGGGAGAATCATTACAAAATGCACCCTGTTTGGTTATAATAAACACTAGTCCACTTTCTGATATGACTTTTCTCATGCTTCCTCCTCAAATAGGCATATTATATCATCAATGTTTCATTTTTTCAATTTTTACTTTATTTTAAATGTCTGAGGAGATTTTTTATAAACTAAAACTAAAGCTATTATACTATATGTTACTGTTGCGATAATAGCTAGTATAGAAAACATGGTTGTAGACATTCTAAAGTCTGTTAGAGAGTATGAAATGATATAAGTCATTGCAGATATGATGGAATATGTAATACTTTTCATTTTCATATTTTTATCATAAGGTTGAAATAAATAATATATTACTAAATAATGAATAGAGAAAAATATACTTAATACAATAATAAATATTGGTATTGATATATAGTCTAGAATATTTGTTGTTCCTCCAGATATATACAATAATATAGGTAGTCCGATTGCTATTACTACTGCTGGTATTAGATTTACCTTTGATACTGTTAATAGTCTCGTTTTAAATACATTTAAAATTACTTTCGGATTACGATAAAAATTAAATGTTAACATAGAATGATCACAATTATAAAACATTGCTTGTGTAATAATTGCTCCTCTATTAATAAAATACATTATTATTACAAACCAAGCAATATTATTTAATAAAAAGTTATTTAAACTTTTTTGTAATGTAGGAGATGCTATCATCAGTATTCCTACTACAACTATTATCAATAAAGAAATTGCTGCAAGCCATTTAGCACTACGTAATAATATTTCTTTGTGTCTTTCAAAAAAGATAGTATTGAATAAATCATATCCTTTTTTACCTTTTAACTTCTTCTCATCTATCTTTTTATCTTTTTCCTTAATATCTACGATTGCTTGTCTTGAATAATCTTTTGACTGATTACTATTTAAGGCTGCTACTTTCGTATTCATTCTTTTATATATTAATTTATAATTATCTATTTTTACTAATCCATAATAACAAACTATAGCAATTGGTATCATAATCATATCTATTACCAATACTACTTCCTTAGATACTTGTGTATCTATTAATGGTAATAAACAGGCTCCTAAAGATAAAAATAGTACTGTCCAATATATTGTATAATTATAAATAATAGGCATTTTATATTTCTTATAATATAAAAGATTTATTCTTTCTCCTAAAAATCTTCCTAAAAACATAAATATTGTAAATATAAAAATACTTGGACTTTTTATTAGAAACCATAGACAAATACTATGTAAAATAAAATTTATGATTCTATCAGACCAAAAATTTGCTTTCATAAAATTTTTGGCATCCATATTAAATAACACAATTGAGAAATATTTTTTTGTATTAGTTGTTAATATTTTATTGTTAATTATTATACCTAGTGTAGTAAAGATAAAATAAATATGTAATATGCCTGTAGTAATATTTTTAGGCGTAAGATATGATGCTATCATATATATGGTCCAGAAATATAATATTTTATATAGAATGACTCTTGCCGATGAAAGAAGTATTCCTAATATTCTGATTACTGCTTTTAATTTTTTACTTTTATACAGACTATTATCAGGGAAAAGATCTTTAAATATTGGAAGATGTTTTATACTATATATAAATGAATTAATAGCATAGGTCATATCTATTTTATAGGTCATTTTTAATATATTAAACATTTTTTTCTTCCTTTAGACTTTCTATGATTTTATCTTTATATTTTTTAGTATTTAAGTTACTTTTCTCTATTAATTCTAATTTCTGGTTATTTAATATTACTATTTCATCACATAGATCTAATGCTAACTCTAATATGTGTGTTGAAAATATTAAAATATGATCCTTTTTCATTTTCTTTAATACTTGTTTCATTTCTTCTTGTACTACAATATCTAGTGAAGTTAATGGTTCATCTAATAATAAGACTTTTGGATTTGCTATAAAGTTGATTAGCATTTGCATTTTGTTTTTCATACCGTGAGAATATTCTTTTAATAATTTGTCTTGGTCTGATTTTGATATTTTAACGATATCAAAATATTCGTCTATTGTTTTTTCTTCTTGTAGTCTATCTTTATTAATTTCTAGAAAGAAGGTTAAAAATTCTTTCCCTGTTAGAAATTCTGGTACTGTTGGGGTTGATATTACATATCCTATATCTTCTGTTTTTAGTCTGTTTTCTCCATATTCGTCTGATAATATGATGCTTCCAGAATCTATTTCTATATCTTCATTTAAGCAATTGAAAAAGGTGGTTTTACCTGCTCCATTTCTACCGATCAAACCATATATTTTTCCTTCTTCAAATGTAAAATCAATGTCTTTTAATACTTTTTTTTCTCCATAACTTTTCGTTAAGTTTTTTATTATTAATTTCATTTGGGACCTCCTTTTTGTATTATATCATACTTTTTCTTTAGCAATATAGAAAAGCATAACTCTTTTTAGTTATGCTTTTGTTCTTTTTAAGATGTAAGCTATTAATATTGTTCCTATTATTATTGCTAATCCACCTATTATCATAATGATTCCTGTAGTACTTCTTCCTAAGTCTGGTACATCTACTAGTTGGATATTTTCTAGCACTGCTTCTGCTCTTTCATTTTCCGTCACTGTTACTCTTTGTTCTACTACTCTTGCTTGATAATTTGGTGGTGTTACTATTTGTTTTACTGTGTAGTCTCCTACTGGTAAGGTTACACTTATTTCTTTATCCGTGGTTTCTTTTCTATATACTACATTTCCTAGACTATCATAAATTACTATTTCGGCATTTGATAGGTTTTCTTTTGTTTCTGCATCAATTACTTTGATGTTTAAAGTTCCTACTTGTTCTGTGTAGTTTATGGATAAAGTAGTATCTACTATTTTTGTTGAAATACAATTTCTATTTACAGTACTACTTGATAAGGTATCATATAAGTATATTCTTTCATCTGATGGAGTCTCGTAGCGTATAGGTGTTGGAAGACTATATAAAACTAAGCTGTCGAAAGAAAAGCTACCTTTAATATTTATAGAATAAGTTAATGTTTTATCTTTTATTTCTGATATTGGTATTCTTATTTTAAAACTTTCTCCTGCATTAAAGGTTGTTTTTTCTTCTCCCTGTTCATCTACTACAATCATTGGTGCTGACACTTCTACTTGATAACTTTTAAATTTGTCTGCATATACTTTTCCTGTTGTCCTTGGAGTAATTAAATTTGTTTCTATATAATCATTTGTTACTTGATATGAGATATCCTCCTGCGTGATAGGATCTAATTCTACTTGCTGATTTTCTTCTATATACCAATTCACATATTCTTCCCAGGTATCTAGATAAGATAACATCTTATCTCCTACTTCTGATGCTTTTAGTAGTTTTTTGTCTCCTGCAGACAAATTGTTTTCATATTTCCAATAATACTCCTTATAAGAATCCTCTCCCTCAGAATGGTCATATATAACATATTTATCATCATATATATTATCTTCTTGTGTCCCAACTGTTTCAGTACTATTCTCATCCCAGATATAGTTTTTATCATCTTCATATCCTGCTAGACGATCCATCGCCCAGAGTATTAATAATTGTTTATAATAATCATCTTTATTTTTATCATCACTAAAAGTTGTTTCATTTATTAAATAATTCATTAACACGGAATCATTATTTGTTTTATATAGCCGGGTACTATCTATCATATAGTACAGTTCTTCAGATGTAGTGTTTCTATAAATCACTTTATTGAAAATAGAGCTATCTCCTACAAACAAACGATAATCATTTGATTCGAACGCTGCTTTTGGTTGCCTATAGAATCTACCATATGGTAGGTCAATTCTATTATTTTCATTTTTTGCATAGACTTCTTCTTTATTTTCTATGACAAGCTCTATTTGATCAAAGCATTGATTCGAGTAATTTGGTTCTGCAAAACTATTTTTATTTATCATCAATGCAATCGATGATAGTAACATAATACTTGCGATGGCTACTAAAGTATATCTTTTTTTCATAATCTCACCTGAAATAATATTTTATTTTTTTACAAAATTATAAGCATCTCTACACATATCTTCAATTGTAAGAGTTGCCTCCCAGTCTAATTCTTCTTTTGCTTTACTAGGGTCTGAGTAGCATTCTGCAATATCTCCTGGTCTGCGTTCTGCAATCTTATAATTTACTTTAATATGATTTACTTTTTCAAAAGCATTTATTATGTCTAATACACTATATCCTATTCCTGTTCCTAGATTATAGATATATAGACCTTGTTTTTCTTTTTCTAATTTTTCTAAGGCTTTAATATGCCCTTTTGCTAAATCTACTACGTGAATGTAATCTCTGACTCCAGTACCATCTTTCGTTGGATAATCATTTCCAAATACTGATAAGCATTCTAACTCACCATTTGCTACCTTTGTAATATATGGCATTAAGTTGGCAGGAATACCATTTGGTTCTTCTCCTATTAATCCACTTTTATGTGCTCCTATTGGATTAAAGTATCTAAGAATCGCAATATCCCAGGTACTATCCGATTTATATAAATCCTTTAATATTTGCTCTACAAATAATTTTGATGTTCCATATGGATTTGTTGTTCCTCCAGTCTTATCAGTTTCCTTAATAGGAACATGTTCTGGGTTTCCATAGACAGTTGCACTTGATGAAAATACTAATTTTTTTACATCATGTTTTTTCATTACTTTTAATAAAACTAATACTGTTGAAATATTGTTTGTATAATATTCCACTGGTTTTTTTACAGATTCTCCTACTGCTTTATAGGCTGCGAAATCTATTACTGCATCTATTTTTTCTTTGGTAAATATTTCATCTAATAGGGTTTCATCTATCATATCTCCTAGATACAATTTTACTTCTTTTCCTGTAATTTGTTTTATTTTATCTTTTACCTCTTTTTTTGAATTAGATAAATTGTCTAGTACAACAACGTCATGACCTTCTTCTAATAATTCTACACTAGTATGACTACCAATATAGCCAAGCCCTCCGGTTACTAAAATTTTCATATTTTTACCTCCCTGAATATTTTTCTTGGTATTCTTTCATAACAGATAACATCTCTTCTCCTATTACCTTTTCTATTGAATTATTATTTATACTTTCTTTTAAAAATACTTCCATATCTTTTATTGGAATATAGAATAAGTTAAAATCTGTTTTCTTTTCTAACTCTGATAAGCTCATCTCTTCTACTTTTGGACCTTCATTACTATGAACAATATAATAATACATCTTATTGCATCTACTGTT
The DNA here is from genome assembly GCA_944332295.1 of uncultured Bacilli bacterium. GTDB lineage: Bacteria > Bacillota_I > Bacilli_A > RF39 > UBA660 > Faecimonas. Next base: position 16,508 of record CALVJR010000026.1, read on the forward strand.
TCCTGTTTCCAAGTAGTTACTATAATATTCCTCAATTACCATAAAAGGTCCTAACTCTATCGTAATAGAAATTCCTGTTTCTTCTTTTATTTCTCTACTTAGACTTTCTTCTAATGATTCTGCTTCTCTCCAATGTCCTCCTGGAAATTGATAAGTATAATTGTTATGAACTACTAACAACTCTTCTTTTTCGTTTATCATTAGCGCTTTTACTCTAATTACTGTTTCATCAATATTATTTATATCTAAATTTTCTTTATTTATAATTACTCTTTTCATTTTATCCCCTTTTCTAATTATATACATATCTTTCCCAATATTCTAAAATATTGGGACTTACTGTTTGAAATACAGCATCTACTTGTTCACTGATATATTTTGCTTTTTTCCAGATAGGTGTTCCTGTTTGTAGGCATCCTGCTTCTGTATCATCCATCATATATTCAAACGTAGATGCTCTATCTTCATATTGATCTGTTTGTGCATAATTATTTACAAAAGATGCATTGATGTTTCCTGTTGATACATAGGAGTAAGAATTGTTGGCCTCTCCATAATTAAAGCCAATTGGATTTAGAGTGTTCCAAGTCGTATAATTTGCTCCTTTTGCATACATATACTTTTCTATGTAGTGATAAATTTCATGATGTAGACTTTCTGTAAAACTATAATCCGTTGCTAAAGATATTAGAATATCTTTTGTTGTGGAATCTGTAATTCCTGTTACATTTGCTTGTGAATATTGTTTAATTAAATATATTGTCAATGTATAGCCTGCTTGTTTTGGTTCATTAAAAAAGCCTGAAGGATATCGCGCTAGATTATTATTTAATTCATTTAAAAGTTGATTAATTCTATTAGAATCTGTTAGTCTAATTGTCGATAATCCAGCGACTGTGTATCCATTTGTTTCTACTCCATATCTAACTGTAATTCCATAAGCATTTTCAATATTTTTTCTTAGATTATCATTTACTTCCTCTATACTTGGTGTTGATGGTTGTGTTGGTTGTGAAGGCGGTTGAGGTGTTTCGATACTTGGATTTTGTGTTTGATTATTTGTGTTATTTCCTGTATTGGGATTTTCTGGAGTTGTTGTTTCTTGTTCCTGTCCTGTCTCTGTTATAGGCTTTTCTGTTGTTGTGATATTAATGTCACTATTTTCTGTCTTTCCTATTACATGAGTATTTGTTATAGGATTTACAACGGTTTGACTTTCTAAATGGAAAGCTATTCCTAATAATATTAAGACTAAAGAAAAGGATAGTAAGACTTTTGCCAATGTTATTTGTTTTTCTCCTGTCATAGGCGCCTCCCATTCTCTTTCTATTGTATCAAATTTGCAAATAAAAAAAAAGACCTATTCTCGGTCTTAACCTACAAAATCAGGAACTAGCATTCCTATGATTATTACTCCTACAATAATTAAACTTATAATAAAAGCAACGACATTTCCTACTCCAATTTCACTATTATTTAAATTACTTGATACCGGTTTTTTATTCTTTTTTTCTTGTCCTACTATTTCTGATAATTTTACAATATCTGTTTCGTCTAAGTTCATGATATTACACATATCATTACAATCACTGATTACTTTTAAATTACTTTTATCTTCTTTATTCGGGGTAATACTGTTTATGATAATATAATTATGATTAGCAAAAGCTTTTAAAAATGGCTCTAGAATTTCTATTAATACTTCCTCAGGTTTAGAAAATGTTTTCTTATCTAAAATTTGATGAGAACCATCTATTTCATATTTTGTTATTTTACAGTAACAATATTGTGCATCAAAGTTAAATTCGTAAATAATTGAGTTGTCTTTAGTAGCGTCTTTTAAAAATCTAAGTAATTCTTGTTGATATTCTTGATGAGGATCTGTAGCATCTATACTTAGCATTTCTACATCTTCCACTTATCCTCACTCCTTTTTAATTTTGATTAGATAATGCTTTTATTTGATTATATAATTCTTGAGCTTTAGCTGTTTCTCCTTCATTATAATATATGTTTGCCTTAACTGTTAAATCTTCGATTTGTCTTTCTACATCATCTGGTAGTGCTTGTTTTATTGGTTGATTTGATCCTATATGTCCTTCTGGATTATTTATACTTGATGGAAGAAAAATACCTTTTGTAATTAATTTTTGTTCTTGATTAGTTCTTGATTTTCTTAAATTAACTAATTGATTTGGTTTTACCATAATGGCTTTTGACATATTTTTTGTTGTTTTTTGAAATTGTTTTTTTGTTGTTACTGTGTTTTGGTCTACTGGCGTTGATATTTGAATCGGTGGTTCTTCTTTTGGAAGTTCTATTGTCACTGCTGGTGCTGGTTCTACTTCTGTATCATACTCTTCCTCTGGTTCTTCTTCTGGAATTATCAGTGGTTTCTTTTCTGCTATTGGTTTTATTACTACGGTTTCTTTCTCTTTTGGTTCTTCTTTTGGTTGTAATAATGGTTTAGGGACTTCTTCTTTTTTTTCAAAATTTAATCTTTTTATTTGTTTATCTAGGTTATCTAATGCTTCCAAAGATTCTTCTATCTGGTTTGTTAAAACTAGAAGATTATCACTTTTGTTATTAAGTTCTGTTAATAAGTTTTCTATTTCTTCTTTGGCTGTTGTTTTTTGTATCAATTCTGTTTTTCTTTTCGATATTGCTGTTACAACATCATAAGCAATCGCTTTTAATTCTATAGATGCTATACGATATTCAGCATTTTCAAATTCGTATCTTTCGTCCACTAGCTCACCACCTATCCTGCTTGTTGCGCATTTGCATTGGCAATTTGCTTTAATAAATGTTGAACATCTACCCATTCTGCATCTTCTGTGATTTCTTCCAGTTTTAATATCTCACCATCTTTTACAATTCTTGCAATATAGATGACTTGATTTCCCGTTTGCTCCTGAGTTTCTCCTTTGGTATATACGACATATTGTCTTTTATCATCTTCAGAATTTAAATATGTTACAACTTCTACTTCTGTTGATAAACCATCAATGTCAATTATTTCTGCCATTTCTTTATTATCCATAGCGCAACCTCTCTATTCTAGAATTTATTATACACAATTTTTCTTGTTTAGTAAACTTTTTTTAGATAAATATTACTACTAATATGGTTGCTACCCAGATACTTAATTCTATCAATTCTTTGTTCTTGTTATTTATTTTTTTCCATGGTATCAATAATAAAGAAAGTAAGATAAATGGTGCTAGATAAGCAATAAGATAATAACCATTAACTAGTATTTTGGAAATTATTTTCATATTTTCTATCTCTGTTAATGTATTTACTATATTCCAATGGGTTGTTTGTGATGAGAATCCTATTGCCAGGGATAATAGTACGATTAATGTTTTTAATTGATTATCTGATAATTTTATTTTTTCTAGTTTATAGACAATAAATGTTATACAAATTAATAGTATCATTATTCTAGAAATTGAGTTTATTAGTTCTACTTGTAATATAGATTGAACTATAGAACTTATTCCTATCAATAGTAATCCTATTGGTAATATTATTATTTTTGTTTTTTTATTACTGACTAAATCTACTGATAGAAAATATGTAATTACCAACCATAATACTGGTAAAGAAATACTAGCTAGAATTCCTAATATTGGTATTGCAGTTAATAGATCAAAATTCTTAAAATTTATCTCTTTTACAATTGGTAGGTCTAGTGTTGTTTTTTGATCTAGGTTTTCTTCTTGGTCTAAAAAATCTGGATCAGGGACTTCTTCTGTTTGTTTATAAGTCCCTTTTTTTATTTCTTGAACGATATCTTGATGGTCATTTTCTAGATAATAATCTATTGCTCTTTTTATTTGTTGTTCCGTTGATTCTTTAAAACCAGTAATAATTGTTTGTCCAATAATAGTTACTGGAACACCTGTTAGTGATTTATTTGTCTCATTAGCAATTTGTTTTAGAAAACTACTGTTTTCCTCGTTATACCATACTTCATATTTTATAACATTTAATTCTTTATATTCTTTCTTTAATTCTTCTAAATATTCTTTTTCCATTGCACAATGAGGGCATCCTTCTCCAAAAAAGAGATACAAATTTAATTTTTCTTCGGCATTCACATTCATATTTGGAGTTAATATTAATGTCATTATAAACAGTACTAATATTATTTTAATTTTTCTTAACATATAATTTATTCAACTCATTTCTTGCTTTTATTAGTTCCTTTATAAATATATCTAATTCTTCTTGTGTTGTCTTATGAGAGATACTAATTCTTAAACTATGACTTGCTTTTGCACTATCTCTTGTCAGTGCCAATACCGCTTTAGATTCTTCTGCTGTTGAACAGGCTGTTTTGGTTGAAATATAAATTTCTTTTTCTTCTAAGGCATGTAGCATAGTTTCTGGTTTTATGTTTTCTATACTAATATTTAAAATATAAGGTATGGCGTCTTTTGGACTATTCACTGTAATATTTTCTTGTTCTAATTGTTTTCTTAAATAAGTATTTAATTCTTTTACCTTTTTTTGTTTTTCTTCTAGATTTTCATAGGCAAGTCTTAATGCTTTAGCAGTTGATACAATCAGAGGGGTTGCTGGTGTTCCACTTCTATCTTTTGTTGTTGATTTTCCTCCGTGTATTAATGGTTCAATTACAATATTTTCTTTCTTAATTAATGCTCCTATTCCTTTCATACCATAGAATTTTTGGGCTGAAAAGCTGGCTAAATCTACATTTGTTAAGTCTATTTTTTCTTTTCCTATACTTTGTGTCATGTCAGTATGAAAATAAGCTTTTGGATATTTTTTTACTATTTTTGCTATCTCATTGATTGGTTGTACAATTCCTAATTCACTGTTGATACTAGCAATCGTTACTAATATCGTATCTTGTCTCATTTTCTTTTCTAAATCTTCTAAATCTACTTTACCAGTTGCTGTTAGGTTTACATATTCCACTTCAAATCCTAATTCTTTTAAATAATTTAGAGGTTCTATAATTGATGAATGTTCTAATGGTGTTGTAATAATATGTTTCCCTCTATTTTGATATTTCAAACATATTCCTTTGATGACCGTGTTATTTGCTTCACTTGCTCCACTTGTATAAATTACCTCTTGTGGTTTTACTCCTAAAATACTTGCTATTTGAGAAGTAGCTGCATCAATTAATTTTTTTGCATCTACTCCTAATTTATGTAGTGAATTAGGATTTCCTATTATTTTTTTTGTCGTTTCAATATAACTATTTAATACACTTTCTTCTACTGGTGTCGTTGCACTATAATCTAGATAAATCATTTTACGCCTTCTTTCTTTTCTTATTTTAACATGATTTTTTTCTTTTCCAAAAGAAAAAATGCTACTTAGGCATTTCTTCTTTACTATCTCCACTAATGTTATATAATTTATAATTTAATTTTGCCATAGCTAGTTCTATGGTCATTAACTTTTCACTTTTATCTAATTTTTCATTTTCTAATAAACTGTTAATAATTTCTTCTGCACCATTTAATATTGCTTCTTTATTTTCTAGTAGTTCTATTTTATCTAGCATATAATTCATCCTTAAACCTCCTTATTTATTTTCTATATACTTTTTTACTACCTCGTATAGATGTTGCATCTTCATATCTATTACTTTTATTTCATCAGAACATTCTAATAATTCTCTTTGTAGATGTAGTGGAATTTCTTTTGGCAATTTATATTGTAATTTGTGATCTAGTGATGCCCAGAAGTCCATGGCTACTGTTCTTATTTGAATTTCTGCTTCTACATATTCTACTTCATCTTCTAACTGGATTGGTACTAAAACATTTAAATGGTAACTTGTATATCCTGTATCTTTAGGATTTGCGATATAGTCACTTTCATTTTTTATTTTGAATGTTTTTGAATTTTTGATAATGCTAACAATATCATAAACATCGGATAAAAATGAACAAACAATTCTAAATCCTACAATATCATGAATATGCTTTTCAACATTTTCTATATTCTTCTCATAACCTTTTTCTTCTAGTTTCTTTAAAATACTACTTTCTGATTTTAATCTAGATTTTATATGTTCTACTGGATTATATTCATTGTTATATTCATATTCTTTTAGTAATATTTCTAAATCTGCTTCTAACTTTATTTTTGCAAATTTATATTTTAGTAGCATTTCCTCCCAGTCTTTAGGATCTATGTTATTCATCGATACCTCCTTATTAGGCAAAAAAAGGACTTTTTCTTGTCCCTAGTGTTAATTATTATATCATACTTTCTATCATTTGTCATTATTTTCTTGTGTTTTGATAATAGTCTCTTTCTGCAATACTCATGCCTACCTGATCCAATTCTTCTTCCCGAGTTTTATAGTTGCTTTAATAAAAAAATGCCATTTTTCTCAGTAATTATGGGGAATTATGACATTTTTTAT
>CALVJR010000027.1 GCA_944332295.1 uncultured Bacilli bacterium
AGCCTGTGGAGAAGTAGGGATACCTAGTCTGAGAAGCAGGAAACTTGGAAGGTGACGACCAAGGCGAATTAAGTTTATTTAATTCTTTTGTTCTTGATAAAAATAGAGAAACAAAATTAAAATAGTAGGCAGAACAAATCTTTTTTGATTTGTTTTCATATAAGATGTTGAAAGAAATCAAAGAAAAAGTAGAATTTTTTCAACTTTTCTGCTATTCTAATAATGGAACTTATATGGAGGAAGTATGAAAAAGAAAAAATTTGAATTAGATTTTTATGGAAGAAAGATTATAGTAGAAAATGGAGAACTAGCAAAACAAGCAGATGGTGCAGTACTAGTTCGCTATAATGATACGGTTATTTTAACAGCAGCAGTCGTATCAAAGACAGTAAATTTATTATCTGACTTTTTTCCATTAACAGTAAATTATCAAGAAAAGCTATATTCAGTAGGTAAAATTCCAGGAGGATTTATCAAAAGAGAAGGTCGTCCTAGTGAAAATGCAACACTTGCTGCCAGAATGATTGATCGCCCTATGAGACCATTATTTCCAGAAGGGTTTAAAAATGAGGTACAAATTATCTCAACAGTATTATCAGTAGATCAAGATTGTTCACCAGAATTAACTGCAATGCTTGCATCATCTCTAGCAGTATCAATATCAAAAATTCCATTTAATGGACCAATTGCTGGAGTAAAAGTAGGAAGAGTCAATGGAAAATTTGTAATTAATCCAACACCAGAAGAATTAGAAATATCAGACTTAGATTTAACCGTTGCAGGAACAAAAGATGCAATTAATATGGTAGAATCTAGTGCCAAAGAAGTAACAGAAGATATCATGTTAGAAGCTTTAATATTTGGTCATAAAGCAGTAAAAAAACTAATTAAATTCCAAGAAGAAATTCTTGCTGAAATTGGTGAAGAAAAAATGGAATATGAAACTTTAACTATTGAGGATGAAATGAAAGAACGTATCGAATCTCTTATTTCTAAAAAGATGGATAAAGCACTTCGTATCAAAGATAAACTAAAAAAATATGATGCTATTGATAAAATAAAAGAAGAAACAATAGAATTATATAGAAATGAATATGAAGATAAATTAAAAGAAGAAGAATTAGAAGAACTACTGGTAAAAGTAAATATGGTAGTATCCAATATTGAATACGAACTATTTAGAAGTATTGTAGTAAAAGAAGGAATTAGACCAGATGGTAGAAAGATGGACGAAATTAGAAAACTATCAACAGATATCGACTTACTACCAAGAACGCATGGCTCTGCACTTTTCACCCGTGGAGAAACACAAGCTCTTTCTGTAACAACGCTAGGTGCTTTAGGTGAGCATCAAATATTAGATGGACTTGGTCTAGAAGATCAAAAAAGATTTATGTTACATTATAATTTCCCTCAATTTTCAGTAGGAGAAACAGGACGATATGGCGCACCAGGAAGACGTGAAATAGGACACGGAGCTTTAGGTGAAAAAGCATTACTTCAAGTAATACCAAGTGAGGAAGAATTCCCATATACGATACGTGTGGTATCAGAAATATTAGAATCAAACGGTTCATCATCTCAAGCAAGTATCTGTGCTGGTTGTATGTCTCTAATGGCAGCAGGTGTTCCAATTAAAGCACCAGTTGCTGGTATTGCCATGGGACTAATTACACACGGAAATGATTATACTATCCTTACAGACATCCAAGGAATGGAAGATCATCTAGGTGATATGGACTTTAAAGTAGCAGGAACAGAACATGGTATTTGTGCTTTACAAATGGATATCAAAATAAAAGGAATCACAGAACAAATTCTAAAAGAAGCCTTAGAGCAAGCACGTATTGCTCGTCTTCAAGTATTAAAGGTAATGCAAAAACAAATTAAAGAGCCAAGAAAAGAAGTGTCTAAATATGCACCTAAGATGGAAACATTTACAATTGACCCTATGAAGATAAAAGATGTTATTGGTAAAGGTGGAGAAATGATTACGAAAATCATTTGTGATGCTTCTAACGTAAAAGATGTTAATAATATTAATGCAGTAAAAGTAGACCTAGAAGATGATGGTAGAGTAATTATTTACCATAGTGATCAGGACATTATCAACAAGACAAGAAAAATGATTGAAGAAGTAGTTCGAGAAGTAGAAATAGGAAAAATCTATGAAGCAAAAGTAGTAAAGATTGAAGACTTTGGCTGCTTTGTACAATTATGGCCTGGATGTGAAGGATTAGTACATATTTCACAACTTGCTCATGAGAGAGTAGAAAAAGTAGAAGATGTCGTAAAAGTAGGGGACGAAATCATTGTAAAAGCCCTAGGGCCAGACAAAAAAGGAAGACAAAACTTCTCAAGAAAAGACGCTCTACCAAAACCAAAAACAAAAGAGAAAAAAGATAAATAGTTGACTCTTGCTTTACATAAAAATATAAAGCAAGAGTTTTCTTTTCTATATAGTTGAAGTATACTAATACTATAATATAGGAGTAGAGAAGTATAGGAGTATAGAATAAGAAAGCAAAGAAAACAGGAAGTAGTTTAGTAGCAGGAATACTATTTTTAATTATTGGAGTCTGCTTATTATGGATAAACGAAGGGAGAACAGTAAAAACAACTCAAAGCATAGGTGAAGCAGAAGAGCAATATGTAGAAATCAGCAGTGACAAAATCGATACCAAGTATGAAGGAAAGCTAATTGCTACAAACGGAAATTTAACAGTGTCAGAAAATGGAGCAAAAGATGAAGTTTTTAATATTCAAGTACCTAGTGCAAAATTAATAAGAACAGTAGAAATGTATCAATGGGATGAAGATTGTGAGACGGATAGTAATGACCATAGACAGTGCACATACAAACAAGTTTGGTCTGATGAACTGATTGATTCAGAGTTCTTTGAAGATTCAAATCATATTAATCCAACAACAATGCCATATACCAGTGAAACATTCTTTAATCAAGATGCTAAAATGGGAGCATATAAATTAAATAACAAGTTGCTAAACCAATTAAGTACAACGGAATCTGTAGATACATTAGATATTGTAAAAGTACAAGAACTTGGTTTAGAAATAAGTGAAAATAAATATTATACGAATGTCAAAAATAATGAACCTCAAATAGGAGATATTAGAATTAGTTTTAATTACAATAATAGTAAAAATGTAAGTGTATTAGCAATTCAAAGTAAAGATGGATTTCAAGAGTTTGTATCTAGTTCAGGATATAAAATCAATAAATTACAAGAAGGAACACACAGTGGAAAATCTATGTTACAAGATTTAACTAATGAAAATAATACATTAAAATGGATATTTAGATTAATAGGAACCTTATTAGTAATAATAAGTTTTGCAGCAATAATATCACCATTACAACGTTTAGCAAATAATATTCCAATCATAGGAACATTATTTGGATGGGCATCTGGAATTTTTATATTTGTACTTGGCACAGCAGAAAGTTTATTTGTAATAGCTATTGCATGGTTACGATATAGACCTGTCTTCTCAATTGTTTTATTACTATGTATTATTTCAATATTGATAATAGTAATAAAATTAAAAAACAAAAAAAACAAAGCAAGAACAAACACCTACCAATGTAAATAATTTACAAAATGCAGAAACTATTCCAAATCAATAAGCTATGAATCCACAATATCAACAGAATATAAATGGAATACCAAACCAACCAACACCAAGTCAACAATATCAACAAAATATAAATACAGAATCTGGATTATCAACGAACAATCCAACCAATCCACAAAATAGTGATATAAAATAGTATCAAAGTTATAATACAAGAAAAGTTCATTTTAGAACTTTTTTTTCATATATTTATCTAGGTGATATTATGTTAAAGAAAAAACTAATTCAAGTAACTATAGTAATAGCATTAGTACTATTCAGTTTTTACTATACCAATAAAACAATCGACATTATTCAAGAAACGGATCCTTTAATGAAACAGATAAAGGAAGAAAGTAAAAAGTATGAAGTTCCTGCAGAAGATGCAAAAATAGAAGAAGACAAAATAACACCAGGAAAAAATGGGAAAGAAGTAGATTATGACGAAACATACAAAAAAATGAAAAGATATGGAACTTATAACGAAGTTCTAACTGTTTTTAAAGAGACAACACCAACAATATCTATAGAAGATACTTATGATAAGTTTGTAACAGGAGGTCATGAAGAAAAAAAAGCTGTAACCTTAGTTTTTAAAATTACAAGTAATTCAGATCCTACAGAAATAATTAGAATATTAAATCAAGAAAGTACAATAGGAACATTCTTTATGGATGGTCTATGGTTAGAAAATAATTTGGTAGTAGTAAAAGAAATGTTAAACCATGAATTAGAAATATTAAACTATAATGATAAATATGAAGAAATTTACTTTTCTTCTGCTCTACAATATTTAAAAAATGTATCAGCTACTATTCCAAAGTATTGTTATGCAGAGTATGATAATAAAGAAGTAATTGAATTATGTTCTAAATTAGAACTACATACCATTATTCCGACAATAAAGGTAACTTCATCTCCTTTTCAAGAAGTAAAAGAAAAACTTCAAAATGCAGCAATTATATCTTTACCAATAAATCAAACAACAGAAACCGAACTAAAGACAGTAATAGATTATATCAAATCAAAAGGATATAAAATAGTAAAATTAGATGAATTATTAAGTGAAGCAGTAGAAAAATAAGATACTAGTTAGATAGTATCTTTTTTAGAAATATTAGTAAGGAAAAAAGTAATATAAAAAGATACAAATCAAAATATTATTTGAATAATGATACCAGAAAGGATATAAAGGACATGAATAATACTTTGTTTAAAATGAATGTTAAAAGAAAAGAATAAAATAATAATAGATAAAAATGTATAAGTAGAGAAAACTCTACTTTTTTCATATGCTAAATGCTGATTTTGTCGAAATATCAATTGTTTTAGAACGATTTTTATAGTATACTTAACTGTAGGGTGAAGAGTATGTACTTAAAAGAAATAGTAACGAGTGGTTTTAAATCGTTTGCCGACAAATTAGATATTAAATTAGACGATAAAATAACTTGTATTGTAGGTCCTAATGGTTCTGGAAAAAGTAATGTTGTAGATGCAGTACGCTGGGTCTTAGGAGAACAATCTGTAAAATCCCTTCGTGGAGAAGGATCTATGAGTGATGTCATATTTTCCGGAAGTAAAAGTAGAAATCCTCTAAATGTCGCATCTGTAGAACTAGTATTTGATAATTCTGATCATTTTCTAAACGTTCCGTATACAGAATTATCTATCAAAAGAAGAGTTTATCGCAGTGGAGAAAACGAATATTATCTAAATGGTGAAAGATGTAGACTAAAAGATATTAATAATTTATTACTAGATACTGGTATGGGAAAAGAATCATTTAATATCATTTCCCAAGGAGAAGTAGAAAAAATACTTAGTAACTCTCCAGAAGATAGACGTATTATTTTTGAAGAAGCAGCGGGAATACTAAAATATAAAAAAAGAAAAGAAGAAGCCTTAAGAAAGTTAGATCGCACTCATAATAATATTGATAGAGTAAATGATATTATTACAGAGTTAGAAGGACAAGTGGGACCTTTAAAAGAACAAAGCGAAAAAGCAAAAGATTACCTAGAAAATAAAAAAGGTCTAGATAATTATGAAGTAGCACTACTTGCTTATGATATAGAAAATACAAATATTGAACTAGATAGAATAACAAAAGAAAAAGAAAAACTAGAACATGAAGTAATGGAATTATCTAATGAAACCTCCTCAAGTGATGCCAAAGATTTAGAACAAGCAACTAAATTAGAAAAATTAGAACGTGAACAAATTACTCTTCAAAGAAGACTATTAGAAGTAACAGAAATGGTAGAAAAGATTAATGGTGAGAAAAATCTTCTTCAAGAAAAAAATAAACAAAATAAAGACAAAGCAGAGGTAGAAGAAGAATTAAGAAAAGTATTAGAAGAAAAATCAAGTATTACTTCTTCAATACAAAAATTAAAAACAGAACTAGATATGATTATTGAAGATGGCAAAAAAGAAGAAGCAAAAGCAAGTGAAATTTCTTCGGACTTGCAAAAAGAAAAACAAAAGAAAAATATGTTAACAACGGATTACTCTTCTCATGAACGAGGACTAATTACTTTAGAACATAAAATAGATAGTCTAAAAAGAGAAATAGAAGAAGGAGGAGACTTACCAAACAGTGTAAGAAAAATACTATCATCACCGTTATCTGGTATTCATGATACAATAGGAAATATTCTAAGTACCAAAGAAGAATATGTAAAAGCTTTAAATATTGCAATTTCAGCAAACAAAAACTTTATTATTACAGAGGATGAGGCTGCTGCCAAAAGAGCAATTAATTATTTAAAAGATAATCATTTAGGACGAGCAACATTTTTCCCATTAACGGTAATAACATCAAGATATATAGATAGGGATTCTCTAAGAATACTAGAACAAGAAGAGGGTTATATAGGAGTATTAAGTGACTTAGTAGAATATGACAAAACTTATCAAAATATTATAGAAAACCAACTGGGTACAGTAATTATTGCGAAAGATTTAGACAATGCGACATACTTAAGTCATAAAATAAATAAACGTTATAAAATAGTGACACTAGAAGGAGATGTTGTAAACGTAGGAGGAAGCCTAACGGGAGGTTCTACCTATCATACAAAATCAACGATTCTCTTAAAACAAGACTTAAAACGTTTGCTAGAACAACTTAATCTAATGAAACAAGAACAAGAGGAGATAAAAAAAGAACTAGAAGATGTAGAAGAAAACATTAGAAAAATAGAAGAAAATGAATTCTTAATATCAAAAAACAAAGTCACAATTAAAGAAAAGTATACTGCGAAAGCAAACGAAATAAAAGAAGAGGTAAGATTATTAGAAGAAATAGAACAAAAGTGGCAAGCACTAAATGCCATAGCCAATAATTCTCTAAGTGAAAAAGAGCAGGAATTAATTGAAAAATATCACACATTAAGTGCTGAAAAAAGTACCATACAAGTAACACTAGAAAAATTAAGAAACGATATAGAAGAGATAAAAAGAGAACAAGAAGAACGTATCGCAACAGACAAAGTAAAAAATGCAAATCTTAGAAACTTAGAGAAAAACCTACATGAAAAAGAAGTAATTCTAAATAGATTAGAAATAAAAATGGATACGATGTTAGATACTTTAAATACAGAGTATGAACTAACTTTTGAAAAAGCAAAAGCTGCTTATCACTTGGATGTAGAACCAGAGGAAGCAAGAAGAAAAGTAAACACTTATAGAGCAAATATAAAACGTATTGGAATGGTAAATCTAGCAGCGATAGAAGAATATGAAAGAGTAAATACAAGATATGAATTCTTAACAAATCAAAGAGAAGACTTACTAAAAGCAGAAGATACGCTACTTGAAATTATGAATGAGATGGATGATGTCATGAAAGAAGAATTTCAAGAAACATTCACTAAAATTACCGAAGAATTTAGACAAGTATTTAAGGAATTATTTGGAGGAGGTCATGCAGATTTAAAACTAACGAATCCAGATAATTTACTAACAACCGGAGTAGAAATAGTCGCATCTCCTCCAGGAAAGAAGTTAACAACAATATCACTACTTTCTGGTGGAGAAAAAACCTTAACAGCAATATCACTACTATTTGCCATATTAAATGTAAGAACAGTGCCATTCTGCTTATTCGATGAAGTAGAAGCTGCTCTAGATGAAGCAAATGTTGCTCAGTTTGGTAAATACTTAGATCATTATAAAAATAAAACACAATTTTTAATTATTACCCATAAGAAAAAAACTATGGAATATGCCAATACTTTATATGGTATTACCATGCAAGAGTCCGGGGTATCAAAATTAGTTAGTGTAAAACTAAATGAAGCTGTAGAAACCCTTTAAGAGAGCAAAAGCTCTCTTTTATTGACGAAGTAAAAAAATGTGGTTACAATAAAACAAGAGATGAGGAAAAGTATGACACAAATTCTAAAAACATCAATAATTCCTATAGAGTATGATGAAAAAACAAAAGCCTCTGCTTTTGAATTAAAAGATATATTAGAGCAAAATCCTCTATTTTTTAAAACGGTGTTAAAAAAGTATCAACAAATCAGCTATCTAAAAAAGCAACATTCATTTTATCTACAAACTAACAGTACAATAAACATCTTAGAAAAAATGTATAATGGAAATATAAATAACTGTAATAAAAAGGATTGGCTGGATAAAGAAGCGGGTCGTGCTTTATTATTATATACAATCAATAGAAAAATAAAAGGTCAATATGATTTCTCAGAATTTGAAGAGGATACTATCAATCAATTTTTAGTATATGGATACATCCATGAAACAAAAGCCTATGAAAAAATAGATAGTTATTTAGAGAACATGACAAAGAATCAACAACAAGAAATAGAAGAATGGCTATATAATAAATATAGTTTTGAACTATTAAATTATTTAATAAAAGTACAATATCAAAAAATAGTGCAAAGACTTTTATTAGGAAAAGAAGAAAATATAGAAGAAACATTAAATACAATGATTAGAATCACTGCAACAAAAGAATTTTTAAGAGAAGGTCAAGAAAAAGAATGTAATCTTTCTCTGTCTTCAAAAGAAATCGACCAACTATGTGAAGAATTTTTAATTAAAATAGAGCCTTCATTAAATTGGTACAAAATATTTTGCATGGCTAAACAAGCAGGAGTATTTATAGAGGATAGCAATGATAAGAAAATTATTGAAAATGAAATAGGTATAGATGAGTGGACTTGCTTTCAACATACAGATGGCAACTGGTATATTTATAGTCCTAGCACTGGTACCATTCTAGATAGTATTTATAAAATACATGAATTTATTCATTACTTAATTAATACAACACCACCAATACTAGAAGAAAATATCTATATATTAAAAGAATTACCAAGTCTTTTCTTTGAAGAATTAATGAGAATATTTTTAATAGAAAAAGGATACCCAAAAGAAGAAATAGAAAAGGATAAATTTAATAGAGAATTAGGAATTAGTAAAATGAGTTCAGCATTGTTAGATATTCTATTTTATATTGAACAAATAAGTCATGGAGAAAAAATAACCTTAGAACAAGAATTAATGAGGCAAAAAGAAATAAAAAAAATCTATGAAGAATTGGAACCAGATAAAAAAATAAGTCTAAATTTCTTAAAAGAAAATGTATTAAAGACAACTAAAAATAGTATTGAAGAATTAATAGAAGACCCTTTATTTGTAGAAGAAACCTATCCTTATATTATAGGTTATCAATATAGTGAAATTTTATTAGAAAGAGCAAAACAAGATAAGAGTATCATTACTAATATGATAAATATGATACCAGAAATAAAAATATTAACAACTAACGAGGTGATAAATAGATTAGGTTTAACATCATCAAAAAAAAAGTAGTAATCAATATAAAATTAAAAAGTGCTAAATTTGACACGGTTATAACGTTATAGAATAATATCAAAGAAGATACATTGACTGAAAAAGAGGTATTTAATAGGGTAGTTATTAGAGAATTAAGCTTTCTATATTATAAAAAACAAAATAAAAAGAGCCAACTAAATAGCTCTATACTCATCCTTTCCTTTGAAAGGATTTTTTTTGTCGATATGATCAGTAAATAAAATTCCATTTAAATGATCTAGTTCATGTTGGAAACAAATAGCTAACTCTTCACGACCTCTAACATGAATCTTTCTACCTTCCATATCATAAGCTTCCATCGTAACTCTAGCATATCTTGGTACAATTCCTTCAACTGGTCGATTAACAGAAAGGCAGCCTTCACCCATTTCTACATATATTTTCTCAACAGAATTACTGATAATCTTAGGATTAATTAATACATAAGTTTCAAACTCACCCTCATCCACTTCATTAACAACAACAAAGTATCTTTTAGGAACACCTAATTGGATAGCAGACATTCCCATACCAGGACGTAAATCATATTTTTCAGACAACTCCTCAATTTGAGAATCATGTAAATAATCAATCATTTCTTGAATTAATTCTTTATCTTTTTTGGTTAATGGAAACTCAACTTCTTTACTAATCATACGTAATCTTTTATCTTTTTCATCTAAAATGTCTTTCATTTTAAGCATTGCTACCACCTCTTTATGCAAGTATATTTTATCAAAAAATAAAAGAAATGAAAAGACAAAAATAAAAACGTATAAATTTTATACGTCTTTATAAAAATTAAACTGTCCAACGGCAACCAATAACAATAACAAGTAATATAAATAAAACTAAAATAATTGCATAAGTAGAAGAGTTGTTGTTACCATAGTAAGGATAATATGGCATTTGATTATATTGCCCACCACAACAACCGGTACCTGTACCATAATACATACGATAGCCTCCTTTACATAATCTATTATAAATTATGTAAATTGACAAAAAGTGTTAATAAAAAGGACCTAGGATAAATATAATTTAAGAAATTTTTGTTAAAATATGATATATTAAAATATAGAATGGAGAGCGATGCAATGAAAAAAATTATCAAATACGTTGATAAACCATTATTAATTGTTTCTGTATTACTTTTCATTATTGGATTAATTATGGTCTTTTCTGCATCAAATGTAACAGCCTATATGTCACATGAGGTAAGTCCATATAATTATTTTATTAAACAGGGACTGTTTTTATTAGCAGGACTAATTATGTCCCTCATTATGATAAAATTTACTACAAAAGCATATGGTGTATTTTCCTGGGGATTGCTATTGATAATTATTGTTAGTTTATTTATGCTCCTAGTAATAGGACAGGCTAAAAACAGAGCAATTTCATGGTACGACCTAGGACCTATCAGTATCCAACCAAGTGAATTTGCTAAAGTAATTACGATAGTTTGGTTAGCTAGGTATTATGAAAAAAACAAAAAAATGACGAGTTACACCAAAAGTCTATTTCCAATAGGTGTGTGTTTATTAATAACATTTTTAATATTTATCCAACCAGACTTAGGAACAGCAATTATTTATACAGTAATCGTAGGAGTAATGTTTTTAGCGGCACCTATCGAAAAAGAAATAAAGACCAAAACAGTATTCGCACTATTAGGTTTGGTAGTATTTGCCGGAATCGTATTAATAGGTTCTGGAAAAACAGTACTCCTAGAGCGACAATTAGAACGTTTTGATTTTACCAATCCCTGTGACAAATTATTAACAACAGGAAACCAAGTATGTAATTGCTATATTGCAATTAATAATGGCGGGCTAACAGGTGTTGGATTAGGAAATTCTACTCAGAAATACCTATATTTACCAGAACCATATACAGATTTTATCTTCGCCATTATAGTAGAAGAGTTAGGTATAATTTTTGGAGTAGGAATCATAGTAATGTATATGTTCTTATTATATAGAATTTTAAAAATAGGAAGAGATAGTCCTACCAATAGAGGAGCACTTCTTTGTTATGGTGTAGCAGTCTATATCTTCTTACACATCGCAATTAATCTTCTAGGAATATTTGGACTAATGCCGATGACTGGAGTACCATTACCATTTATGAGTTACGGAGGAAGTTTTACCATCTGTTTAATTGCCGCCCTAACGATTGTACAAAGAGTAAGTGTAGAAAATGGACTTTGCAAGGAAAAAGGATCAAAGGAGTAATACCTTTGACTTTTTTTATAAAGTGAGATAAAATAGTGCTCACTAAGGAGAAAAAGAAAAATGAGTAATAAATTAAGATTACTAAAAGAAGTACTAATTAAAAATATAGAAAATGCCTCTCAGGTTTTTATTGTTGGACATAACAGCCCGGACTATGATGCAATTGGTGCTGCTCTAGGAATGGCAACAATATCAAAAGAGTTAAATAAAAAAGCCTATATTATTGTAAATGATTTAGCTCAAGATTTAGATCCCGGTGTAGCGAAAGTAATAGAAGATAGTATAGACGACTATCAATTTATTAACTTAGCACAATATAATGCATTAGCAGACCAAGATTCCTTATTGGTTACAGTGGATGTAAATAAAAGGTATTTAACAGCAGTACGAGATGATCTAGATAAAGTAGGATCAATTATAATTGTTGATCATCACCAAGAAACAGAACAAACTCTACCAGCAACATATAAATATATAGATCCTAATGCTTCTTCTACTTGTGAAATTGTTGCTCAACTTTTACACAGCTTTCAAATAAAATATTCTAAGGATATGGCTAACTATTTATATGCAGGATTGGTCCTAGATACCAAGAGCTTTCAAAAAAACACAACAGCAGCAACACATGATACAGCAGAGAAATTATATGCCAGAGGAGCACGTTATGAAGTAGTAAGTAAATGGCGTGTTGCTAATTTTGAAGAAGATCAAAAACTATATGATTTAATAAGTGGTTTTCATATAATAAGAGAAGTTGACGAAAACTCAACCAAAGAAATTATCTTAAACAATAATGTAATTCAGGTATATCCGAATATCTTAGGTGCTCCAAATGTTTCTTTTTCAATAAATAGAATGAAACCTCATGAAATTTATCGTAAGGACATGCTAGCGAAAGCGGCTGATAAGATTTTTTCAAAATATGCAGAAATAGCTTTTGTATTAGGATATACAGATGAAGAAACAGTAGGAATCAGTGCTAGAAGTAAATGTGAGGTAGATGTAGGAAAACTACTTGGCAAACTAGAAGAAATAGATCCTACTACTTTCCCGCAAAGTAAAACAACATTATCTCCAATTTGTAGTGGTGGTGGTAACAAACAAAATGCAGGTGGAAGTATAACTACTTCAGATATATTTTCTGTAGAAGAGTTTTTAATGAATTTAATGTCAGAGATAACGTCGGTAGAAGATAATATAGTATCACAACAAGAAAATGAAGAACCAATTGTATTAGTAAAAAAGGAAGCAGAAGTAAAAATATTAAAACAAAAATAGAGTTTCGAAAGGAACTCTTCTTTTTTTTTATAATAATAAAAGAAAGGAGGGCACATGACATTTCATTATAGGTATAGAAAACAAATATTAATCGCAATAAGTATAGTAACAATAATAATAATTCTCACAGGGATTGGAGTTTATAAATATCAAACGCGTCCTAAGAAAAAAACAATAGATACAATTAAAATTGCCAAAGAACTAAAAGAAAAAGACACACAACAAGAAAATACAAAAGTGGAAGAAAAAGAATATATGGTAGATATTAAAGGAGAAGTAATAACACCAGGAATTTATAAGCTAAAAAACTCATCTAGAGTAATTGATGTAATAGAAAAAGCAGGAGGATTAACTCAAGAGGCAGACACGTCTGTAATTAATTTAAGTAAAAAAATAACAGATGAAATGGTAATTATCATCTATAGTAAACAAGAAGTAAAAAACTGGATAAAGACAAAAAATCAAGAGGACTATTTACAAGAAAAATGTAAAGTATCAGAAGAGGGTAAAGTAGAAAATGATGCGTGTATAGAGGATAATAAAAAAGAGAAAGTAACATCAGAAAAAGTAAATATTAATACAGCACCGAAAGAGGAGTTAATGACTTTATCAGGAATTGGAGAGACAAAAGCGGAAGCAATTATTGCATATAGAAAAGAAAATACATTTAAAGTGATTGAAGATTTAAAAAATGTATCTGGAATAGGGAATGAGACCTATGAAGAAATTAAAAACTATATTACAGTCTAATTACTTTCTTTACGCTATATTAATACTAACAGGACTAATTACAATTATCAGGATAAACATAGAACCAAAAACAACTTATAATTTAAATACTAATCAAGTAACGGGAGTTATATTAAGTAGTAAAATAAAAGAAAATAAACTGACTCTAATAGTAAAAGGTAAAGATAAAATTCAAGGAATATATTACTTTAAAACAGCAGAAGAAAAGAAAAACTATAAAAAAGAATTAATGGTAGGAAAAACAGTAACAATAACAGGTCAAATGATATTACCAAATACCCCAACAACAAAAAACTTATTCAATTATAAAGAATACCTAAGAAAAGAAAAAATATATCTTATCATGAAAATAGATAAAATAAAAAAACAGCAAAGAAAAATACCAATCTTCTATAAAATAAAGAACAAAATAGAAAAAAGAGCCAGCAATCCATATATAAAATCATTTCTATTAGGAGATCAATCGGAGATAAAAGTAGAAGTAAAAGAAAGTTATCAAAGAAATGGAATCAGTCATCTATTGGCCATTAGTGGAATGCAATTTATCATAATAGAAGAGTTTTTATTAAAATTATTAAAAAAATTACCGTTAAAAAACAAAACAAATTTTAAGATAGTAATATTTTTTTTACTATTGTATCTATCTATATTAAATATCACAGCCTCCATTCTAAGAGGAATACTATTCTATATTTTGTTTTCATTAAATAGACACTGGAACTTAAACTTAGATAAAAAGATAGTAATTTCTATCGCAATTACCATAACTTTATTAATAAATCCATACTACATATATGAAATAGGATTTTGGTATTCCTATATTATTAGTATAGGATTAATGTATTTTATGAAAGAAGAGATCTCTTACTTAAAAACACTAATAAAAAGTTCTATGCTAGCATTTCTTCTTAGTATTCCAATTAGTCTTTATTATTTTTATGAGATAAATATTACAAGTATAATATATAATTTATTCTATATTCCTTTAATTAATATCATCATTTTTCCATCAAGCATAATTACTTTTGTATTTCCAGTAATAGAACCTTTATATAATATTTTAATAAAACTATTAGAAACAAGTTCACTATATCTAAATAATATTAGTTTTGGTAAACTGATTTTTGCAAAAATTCCCATAGTGTTTTATATCATAGAACTAGGAATTATTCTATTATTATTAAATACAAGAAAGAAAAAATTAATACTCTTACTCATAATTATTTTGGGAATCCATTATTATGGACCAAGTATCTATCAAAAAGATTTTATAAAATTCATTGATGTAGGACAAGGTGATTCTGTATTAATTTATTCCAAAGGGAAAAGTGCCCTAATTGATACAGGAGGAAAAGTAGACTATGATGAAAAAGAATCTTCATCTATTAGCAAATATACAACAATACCTTTATTAAAAAGTTTAGGAATAAAAAAGTTAAATTATATATTTTTAACGCACGGAGATAATGACCACGCAGGAGAGACGATTTATTTAGAAAAAAATTTTCAAGTAATAAATATTTATCTAAACCAGGGAGAAGAACAAGAACTAGAACAAAAAATAAGAAAAGAAATAAAGAAAATAAAAAAAGTAAAACAAGAAGAAGTATTCCAAGTAGGAAATTTTACTTTACACCAAATAAATAAAAAATGGGAAAACGAAAATACGGGAAGTTCTGTATTTTATGTAAAACATCCCAAGCTAACAGCTCTCCTCCTAGGTGATGCAACAATAAAAACAGAAGAGTATCTCCAAAAAAATTACAATCTAAAAGTAGACGTATTAAAAGTAGGGCACCATGGTTCTGCAACTAGTACCAGCCTATCCTTTTTGAAAGAAGCAACACCAAGACTAGCGATAATATCTGTAGGCGAAAACAATAGATATCATCATCCCAGTAGAAAAGTAATAGAAAGATTAATAAAACAAAATATTCCCTATTTACAAACGAAAACATCTGGAACAATTACAATTTATCCAAATACCGAAGAAGTAGTAGAAGATAAAAAAGAAAGATAGACAATTAAAAAAAAACAAGTTAAAATAAAAAAGAAGTAAGGGTGATTACATGAAAAATATAAATAATGTAGTAGAGAATAAATCAAATGAACTAGATCTAATTCATTCCTATCAAGATGCATGTAGTAATAAAGAATTTAAAATATATTTAGACTCTCTAGGAATAGAAGAAGAAATATTAATGAAGTATACATCTAGTCTAGAAGATTCTTATATAGACTACATGAATTGTAGAAATTGCAAAAGCTTAGCTTGCTGCAAAAACAAAGTAGAGGGATATAGATATACACCAGAAAAAGAAAAAAACATTATAAAATTTTCTTATATAGCATGTAAATGGAATTTATTAGCATTAAAAGAAAATGCTTATAAAGAAAACCTAGAATTATTTGACATGCCAATAGAAATAAAAGAAGCAACTCTAAAAGAAGTATATACAGATGACAAATCAAGAGTTCCAATTATAAGATATTTTAAAGAGTTTATGGATAAATATCAAAAGAAAGAAAATCCAAAAGGATTGTATTTAACAGGTTCTTTTGGTAGTGGAAAAACATACTTAATTGCAGCCTTGTTAAATGAAATGGCAAAAAAGAAAACACACTGTGCTTTAGTATATTATCCGGAGTTTTTACGAAGCCTAAAATCATCATTTCAAACAGACTATAGTGAAAAATTCGATTTTATAAAAAAGTCTCCAGTTTTATTGCTAGATGATATAGGTGCAGAAAATGAAAGTAATTGGTCAAGAGACGAAGTGTTAGGTCCCATATTACAATATAGAATGCAAAATCATTTACCAACTTTTTTTACTTCAAACCTAACACTAGATGAATTAGAGGCATCTTTAGCAACTACTTCATCAGGTGTAGATAAAGTAAAAGCAAGAAGAATTATAGAACGAATTAAACAATTAACAATAACAATGGAACTAATTGGTAAAAACAGAAGAAATTAAGATAGATTTTATTTACAAAAAAAATAAAAAGTGGTATGATAGTCTCATTTCTAGGGGGCAGCATAATGAAGATACTGAGAAAGCTTAATACACAGGAAAATATAAAAAAACTTTCTGTTTTTATATTGCTAATTGCATTTTCACTTACTTATTACAATAACAATATTAAAGCGCAAGATTATCAATTAAATTATGAACTTATAAATACAAAAGATATGGCTATGGCAACAAATCCAGAAAAAGAAATAGCACCAAGTAAAACAATGAGTATTTTCCAAATTTATAAACAGATGACAACACCAAATAAAAATCAAGATGGTGAATTAGTAGCAGTAGAATTACCGGTAAAAAACAATTCTGCAGCAACATTAGAAGCCCCAAAAAGGATATGGTATCTTCCAACAGAAGTAGGACAATTAACAAGCTATGTAAGTGCATCTCACTTTGCACTAGATATTACAAGTTATAGAGGGCAAGCAGAACCAATATATCCAGTTGCAAATGGAGTAATATCAAGTATTTATAGAGACTCAGCTGGTGCAAACATAGTAACTGTAAATCATAATATAAATGGACAAAGTTATACATCTCAATATGTACATCTATCTAGTTATGCCCCAAATCTATATGTAGGAAAACCAGTAACAATCAATGACTACTTAGGATTCATGGGAACAACCGGAAGATCAACCGGAGTGCATTTACATATCGCCCTAGTAGATTGTAGTTATACAGATCCTAATGGAAGCTGTCCAACACTAAATAGTTTCTTTACCTATGGAAGGCAAAGATATTACCAAGGATTTCAAGGATTACAATCAGTAATGGAAGTACCAGCATCTTGGACCAGTAGATAAAAAGAGTTAGTAATTTATTTAGTATTACTAACTCTTTTACATTCTTTCAGTACCTGGCATCTATCATGAAAATTAGAAATAATTTCCTCTTGCAATTCTGAGTCAACAGGAACTCCCATATCAATAACTTCATTAAGAATAGAGGAAATATCAACAGTTTCTAATGTATTCAAAAAAGAACAAAATCTATTTGAATAATAACTATCAGAAGAATTTAAAAACTTATTTAACTTTTCAATATCATTATGCATGAAATCATCATTATCAACACCTAATAAAACATGGTCATTATAAATACTAGAAGTATCATGAATAGGCGCTAGCCTAACATCAGTTTCTCCCTCAATAATTTCAATATTTCTCAATGTTCTATCTCCTTCACCGAGTAACATATCAAACATAAAAATATCACAGATTCCATTCATAAGTTTCTCTACAGTATCAGGACTATATTTCTCTTCTAAAGCAAACCAAATATCTTCTAAATTATTCAAACGACGCATATCTTGATAATCAAAAAAATCCTCTTCATCCTCCTGCATTTCATAAAAATAATCCTCCATCAAAGTATGCAAACTATAACTTGATTCATTACTATCTAAATAACTCTCACTAAGAAGACCAATTTCATCACCCATAACCGCAATCTGTTCGTTTAAATAAGAAAGTCCTAAATGATAAGCAACCTTCATAGATACCATTTCCATGACCAATTCTCGTATAGGAACTTGTTTAAAATAATACAATTTATCATCTAACATAAAATTATAGATAGGATGACTTCCACGAAAATTAGGACTTATCTTTTCTAGTTTTAATTGATCTAAATGAATAATCTCACTCATAAGTATCACCTTAATAGTATTATATAAAATTTATAAAAGACTGAAAAGAAAAGATTGCACGAAAATAAAAAAAGTGATATGATAACGACAGAACGTGAAATACATTGACAAAGGATATGGTAAATTAGAAACTTTTTAAAAGAGACTTCGTGGTTGGTGGAAACGAAGAAAAGACTAATTTATTACTCCCTTTCGAGTAGGATTATAAAAATAATCCCGGTAATACCGTTAACCAAAAGAGTAAAAAGAAGGATGGTACCGTGTGTATAAAGCACTCCTAGCAGGGAGTGCTTTTTTAAATTTTATTTAAGGAGTAAAAAATGAAAAAACCATTGATAAAAAGATTTTCTGAGGAAGTGTTATTTGCTTTAGAAAAACAAAAACAAGATGAAAAATTTACTAGATACGTAAGAACAATTTTAACAGAACGGTATTTAGATGATAAAGTTACTATTTCATCATTAGCAAAGAGATTAAAAAAAGCCAATAAAACACCATTTCAAACAGATTTGTTATGGGATACAATTAGCTTAAAATTTGCAACATCTCCAATAGTAGAGGTAAAAGAAAGCTATAATATAATTGATAATATGCCAATAGACTACTTAGTAAGAGTAACTCAAAACTGTAAGTATGAGGCATTAAAAGAGTATGCAAGAGCAGTTTGTTATGAAAAACAACTAAAGATGGAAGAAGAACAAGGACTTGATCCTGTAGATTATGAAAAATATGAAGAAGATAATCAAGTGTTAATAAAAAGAAAGGTGAGGAATAAATAAAATGAAAAAAGTAAGTGCAAAATTAACAATAACAACAAGAGACTATCTAACAAAATATTTAGGAGAGGATTACACTCTAACAAAGCCATTATCACACAAAGGTATGAAATATTATATGCTAGAAAATAACATACCATTACCTAAATCAGAAAATATTGCCAAAATCAGCATTGAAGATGTATTAACAGGACGCTATGTATTAGTAAGAAGTGAATGTAATAA
>CALVJR010000028.1 GCA_944332295.1 uncultured Bacilli bacterium
TGTCTTTCTTTAGCTTCATCTTCTGCAAATACTAAAAACATATTTGTTAAATCATTTAATTTAGTCAACTCTTCTTCGTTCAAATAATTTTTAGCAACCACTACATCATACTTATATATTAGTCCATCAGGAGCATTTTTCCAATTAGTGAGACCCATATGTTTTTTATTAGCATTCGCTCTATTATAAATAAGTTCTGCTGCAGTATGACCAGAGATAGCATAATGAAGTTTGTTTTGAACAATTTTAAAAAATGTATAAGCTTCTTCTGATTTAGGATTATAATCTGTAGAAGTTGCTATAAATAAGTCTGTAATCTTTTGATAAGACATTCTTTCACTTACTCTAATTGTTTTAATTCGTTCTAATAATTCATCAAAATATTTAGCATCATACT
Organism: uncultured Bacilli bacterium; assembly: GCA_944332295.1. Lineage (GTDB taxonomy): Bacteria > Bacillota_I > Bacilli_A > RF39 > UBA660 > Faecimonas. The sequence continues at coordinate 398 of CALVJR010000028.1, forward strand.
TATTTCCTCTAATAAATCTTTCATCATTTAAAGCAAATCCCTTTATTATATATTCTTTTAATACTTTAGTGGCCCATATTCTAAATTCAGTCGCTTTCTTAGAGTTTACCCGATAACCAACAGCTATAATTGCATCTAGATTATATATTTTAACTTCATTGGTTTGTGTTCTACTTTCAATCGCACCATGTCTAGTGGTATTTTCCATTTTGGAAACAACCACTTTTTCATCTAGTTCTTGATCTTCAAATATATTTTTCAAATGTTTAGAAATAGCAGAAATCCCAACATCAAAAACCTTAGCCATCCCTTTTTGAGTAAGCCATAAAGTTTCATCTCTATATATTGCATCAACCACTACATTTCCATCTTTATCTTTATAAATTAATAAGTCATTCTGTCCTTCTAACATATTTATAATTCCTCCCTTCTTTTATATACTAATATTTTACTATTATTTTTGATAATACTCTTCTTATAAACCAATTTTAATTTTTTACCAATAATAAAATTATTAAAAAAATCCTCGTTTTTGTAAAAATATGTAAAAATTAATTTTTCTAATTCCCTTATTTTATAAGGGTTTAGAGATGATTTTTCTTAAATCCGTATCGCCCAGTTGATACTTCCTTTTTGGAAACCTTTTCTTCATTTGCCATTTTTATCACTTACTTTTACTGCATTCATAAATTCTTTACAAAATTCTTTTATAGAATTATATCTATTTTTTCTATCATAACTTGTTGCTTTTAATAAAACATCATAAGCTTTCTTTGATAGTTCGAAAGTCTCAATATTATTTGGAATAAACATTCCATTTTTATATCTTTCATCAATATTTTCCACATTACTAAACATATCAAATATGATTGCACCCAAAGTGAATTCACTGGTTAATTCATCTATTGTTGCACCTAATATATTTTCTTCCGGTGCTTTCAATCTTTTTGTTCCAAAATAATCTTTACCTAAATCATTTGTTGTTGGTAATTTTCTAAATAAATCTATATCGCAAAATGTAACTTCATCATTTTCAAAATCATACATAATACTACTATCATAAAAATCTACTGCTACATAACCACATTCAATAAATGTTTCAAAGAAAGAAAATAATTTTTCTACAACGTTAAGTCTTTTTTCTATGGATAAACTTTTAAACTTTATTAAAGGAGTTATTTCTTTAGTCCTTTGATATCTATCAAAATTCCAATAATCAAATAAACACTCTCCTTCTGCAAATTCATAAATTACAACGAAGAATTCTTTATAATCAAATGAATCAACATATTTAATCAAATTATCATGTTTTATATCTTTATATTTAATAACAGCTTCTTTTAATAATTTAATTGATTCTTCTTCATTAATTTCAGCTTCTACTGTTTTGGCACCTGCAATTTTAAAGAAATACTTTTTATTTTCTTTTTCTATTCCAAAAGATATACAACCACTACCGGTTTCATCAATAACAAAAAATACTTTACCATAATTATTTAACCAACTAAAATCTTGATATTCTCTTAATTTAAATTCTATATCATCTAGTTTTAATTTTATCATTATTTATCACCTTTTCGTCTATTGTTTTAAAAACTTTTGCTTAGTTTGAAGCTGCCAACTCACTTTTATTCATATTATCTAAAATATCTATTACCACTGTTTTTCAATCTATCATCACCAAGTGCAAAATCCTTTTGAATATACTCATGTAATCTCTTTGTTACCATATCCTAATCCTAACTAGAACCTCAGATTGAACACGATAACCTAAAGCGATTATCCTATCCAAATTATAGTAATCCATATTTTTTAACATTTCCATTACCTTCGTTTTGAACTAATAAGAAGTTCTTATTAATTGAATCTTTTTTAATTCTCCTTCTTTATTTTCATAAATCATAATGTTTATCTTCCATATCTCATCTTTACCACATTAAACATATATAAATACGTAATAACTCAATTTTACAATTTCCTTATTTTATAAGCTTAGAAGATGATTTGACATAAATGTAGATAGCTCAATTAATCCCGATTTTATTAACCCTCTCTTTTTTATTACCGTTTGACATAATTATCACTTCCTCATAAATCTACTTCATTATAACATAATTTTCTCGGAAAAGAAAAAGTAGATAAAATCTACTTTACTAATCATAATTTATTTATGAATATAACTATTTATACATATAGTATCTTTAAATATATCTTTATACTTATGTATCGTTTCATTAACATTGAACCAATATACACTTGTTAATACTCCATCAAATGGATCAACTTCAGTTCTTTCTAATACTCCGCCTAAAGATTGCATTGTTTTTGCTGATCCTAAATTATTAACATCACAATCTAGCATAACTCTATCTAATCCTAATTTTTGTGCCTCGATTAGGCCCAAATATAAATTAATCTTATTATACCCTTTCCTTCTTTCGGTCGGACGTATTCCATATCCAATATTTCCACCAAATTGTTTCATACTTTCTGTTAAGTTCCAACGAACATTTATTGTACCAACTATTTTATCATCGTTCTCTCTAATTAATAAAAATGTTTTTGACTGACATCTTCCTAATTTTTGAGCATACTCCTTATCTTGCATATTTAAGCAGCTTTCCAATGCTTGTTCAAAAGTATATCCTTCCGATATTTTATCTAAAGAACCAGTACCATTAATATCAGAATTGTAAAGAACAAATTCATTAATATAATCGATTATTTCATTTTTTCTTTCGATTGATGGTATTTCAAAATAAAACCTTTCCATTTCTCCACACCAAATCCTTTCTATAAAAACAATTAAAACGTGTAAAATCTGATTCTTCTAGTTTTCCTATTTTATAAGAGTTTAGAACTGCTTTGGCATAAATACAGTTCCCACAATCAATTTATGTTTTATTTTTATTCATTTGAATCAATTCTCTTAAAGTATTTGTTATTAAATAAAAATCCATTTTTTACGGTATATTTCTCAATCACATAATAATTATTTATAGTTTTATATATTAATAAATCAACATAAATATTTACTTTCTCGCTTTGTGGTTAGTTCCTTCATCATTATATTTTACAACACTAGATACTACTAAAGAACCGGCTTCATTTCGTTCAATTAATCCTCTCATTCTTAAATCTTTTATATCTTGTTTTAGATTTGATTCATAACCATTTGATTCTAGTAATTCATTTTTATATTTAACACAATCATAGATAGTATCTAGTAATGTAATATGCAATTGTTCAGTATTTTCATTTCTTATTCTACCAATAATAGTAGAAAATATATTCCATGCAGTATCATCCATATTAAAATTATTTCTAAATATATCAGTGTATAATCTATTAAAATAATCAATTAAGTAACTTGGTTCTAAATACTGACCCATAAATATTATTTTTTTATTCAACATTGTCTTTAATAAAAATCCATAATTAGTTATTAATACATTGGAACTTTCTGGATTGTATACTAATAACATTTTGTTTGAATCTTTAAGGTTAACTGTAGCACCATTAGTATCTTTACTTAAAATTATTGACTCAGCTTCATTTAGCATTTCGTCTACATCTTCTATACAGGTAGTATTGTAATTTGTTTTATTACTTTTTTTATAATAACTGAGACCAGTATGCCTTTTTACATCATATATACCTTCTGGTAATTCTGCTTTAATGTTAAAATCGTTAACAAAGTTTGGATATATTTGCTTTATTTTTTCTTTTAATTCAAAATATTCTCTACTTTGAAAAAACTGTTCGTCATTGAAATCTGTTTTTAGTCCATGTAAAAATTCATGATAAACTAGTTTTCTGATTTGACATTGATTTAAGTTTCTAAATCTTCCTGCATCTAGTAAAATTTCTCTTGTATCTGCATCATAATGTGATTCTGGAAAAGCAAGTTGTTCTTTGAATGTAATTAATCCAATATTTTTTAATAATCTATTAATTAAAAATATATCTAATGAATATTCTCCGTCTCTATCTTTAAATATATAATCATTCGTTGTGTCAGATTTACAACTTATTGATGTAATTGCATTTTTATTTTCTTCATATACCGAAGATAACATTTCTAATAATAATTCATCAAGTGAATTTCCTAAATATGATTCTAATTCTGTTCTTCCTTTGATTTCTATATTTTGTAAATACACTTTAATAACAGAACTTATTAATTCACTATCCATAATTACACACTCCTTTTTCAAACAATTAGTTAGACATCATTACTTTTACTACCTCTATGTCAAGATTATAATATTGAACATTTCTTTTTACTTCTCTTCGAACTAGTAAGAAGCTTTTAATAGTTAAATTTTCATATAATTCATAAGTATTATTCATTAATATGCATTATGATATTATTTTTAGTTGTATCAAAAAGTTCTCCTATAGATTTTTGTATTAACCACAAATCTCTATCTTCAAGCCTAATTTGAACCTCTTTATCATGTATTTACCTTTCAAATACCATGCAATATCAACAAAATTATTTTACCATATTTTTTTTGCTTTTTTCAAAAATACATACTAAATTCCAAAACCTACAATCACTTTATTTATAAAAATTACACAAAGAGGTTAAATAAAGCAGTATCAACTACCCGATACGCTATGATACCAAACTTTTTCTTCATCCATCATAATTATCAGATCATTTTATTATTTTATTTAATAAAAACTTTTCTCTTGTCATCACATATGAATAATCTTCTGTTAATTCATCTAAAAATGTATATTGAACCATTTTAGTTTGTTCCTGTCTTTCAAAGCCTAATCTCTCCATAATCTTCCATGATGCTGGATTACAAATTGCTGCACCAGTTATAATTTCTTCAATTTCACATTCTAAAAACATAAAGTCTACCATGGCTTCAGCAGCTTCTGTGCCATATCCATTGCCGTGATATTTAGAATCAATAATCCAACCTACACCACGTATATTGGGATTATTAATATTTTCATCTTCATCATGACCTTCATGACAAGAAATTCTCCCAATACATTCACCAGTTTCTTTTAAAAATATACTCCATCTAAATACATCTTTATCATTAGCATATTTCATATCTTCTTCATAATACTTTTTCTGTATATTCCAATCCTTTAATTTATCCCTAAATTTAACAGGAACAGTTAAAAAATATCTATTAACTTCAGGAATCATTAAAATTTCCCATAATCTTTTTTGCTCTCTCATTGACTGAGCTTTTAAAATTAATCTATTCGTTTCTAAGGTTTTACTTCCCAAATATTTCATAGTTCCACATCTTTCTTTATACATCCAATATAATTTTTTTCTTTTTATATAAAAATACTATTTGGAACATTTTAATCATTTTTACTGCCTTTTAAAAAACATTTCCTTCGCTTATTATAATAATCACTTTCTTGCATTAAAACAAATTAATTATATCATAAGTTTTATACAAAATAAAAATTAGATTGAATAAAAAATCACTCTATTCATCAGTTTCAAAATCTATCAATTCTTTTAAATAAGAGATATCATTATCAGTCATATCTAAATTACCTATTTCTTCTTTATCAAGTAACAACAACTCTGATATTTCATGGTCTAACTTACTCTGATTATCTACAAAATACTTTAAAAGTTCACTAGAATTAAAATTTAACACTCCAGTATACACAATACCATAATTTCTACCAGGTTTAGGAATTTTTAAATATTTCATTTGATAGTTAAATACATGTTGCCTATTATATAAATCTAAATTTAATTCTTCTAATAATTCTCTTTGTAAACAAAAATCAGGATGAAAGCCCTCACTACTTAAATCCTTCTCCTCAACCATACCACCAATAATATTAATTTTATTATGATTATTTTTAATAATTACATATTTATTATCTAACGTTTTAAATAAGATAGCAACAAATAAACTTCTAATATCTAAGTCTTTATGATTTCTTGAATAAACTAACCATGAATATTTAGCCTTACCTATTTCAAGTATATTGGCATCGATGTCAAAATGAGTAACAGATAATAAATCTCCATCCCAATATCCACCATTTTTTTGAAGATATTTTTCCCAGTTTCTTTCCACCTTACTTTTTAAATCAGAATCAAGTTGTACTTGAAATGGCTCTATCTTTTTAATAACAGGAACATCTCTTATCTTTTTTAACATACTACATCACTCCTAAAACTACATACATATTACTATCTAACTATGTAATTGTGAATTTTCCATTTTAATACCATAACTTTCTACCTTAGACTGGTATAACTCCACTACTTCACCAGAATAATGCATTGGTAAAACAACCTCTTGAACATAACCTTCTAATATTTCTTTAGTTTGTTCCACTCCATAATAATTCTGACAAAACTCTATAGATAAATCTATCGAATTACCAAGTTCTTCTAGTCTCTCAGGCATAATAATCTCTGGTTCTCGGTACAACTCTTTATTAAGACACTTAAACTCAAGTCCCATAGAACTTCTTGCTTGAACTGCATTTAAATACTCATCAATCAAACAGTCACATCCGTCACTCAATAAAATAATACCAGTATATTTTGTCTTCTCTTTATCTAAGATAACTTCATTAATAGAAGGAACTTGTTCTGCATTCAACGCAAGCCTTCTTTTTTCTAATAAGTCTGGTGTTAATAACTTAGTACAAACATTTCCCGAAAAAGAATAACCTGCATCAATATAATAACCATTATCTGTCTTTCCAATAGTCTTTAGTCCAGGATTCATTCCTTCTCTAGTTGCAATATCAACCTCACTCATACCTAAAAGATTAGAAGAAGAAACCTCTGTTGTTAGCAACAATTTCCTATCCATAAAACTATCCATCATTTGATTAGTAAATAAGGTAGCAGAAGTATAGGCATGACCATTCTTTCTATAATAAGGCCCTCCGGGAAACTGCTCGGGATTATCGGTTGCAGTCGCAACAAAAGAAAACTTCTTACCATTTTCAAAAGAAGAAAAACTACCTACATCCTCATCCCAAACTCTAGCCACATAATTTGAAACAACATCCTCAAATTGAAAAAGTTCATTGGCTAACACTTCTACTCTACATCCTAAAGGAGAAGCATCATGAGGATAATGATAATAAGGAGGTTCTAGTTTATTAACAACTTCAGGTGATAATAACTCTGCATTAATTTTACTAGATAAGTCATTCGGAAAAGGAATGTCAAACTCATCAAGAAAAGAAGTAACCTCAGAATAAAACTTTTCAATATCTCTTTTTTCATCGTCTAAAAATCGGTCATAATCATATTCTTGCATAATACTACGAAACTCCTTAACAATTCTAAATAAATCACCAGTCATAGTACTATCACGTAAATAATCAAAGCATCTCATAAAAACTCCTTCAAATATTAAAGATTAGAAACACTTAATACTTCGTGTTTCTCATTACATAAAAACTTTAGTGAAATATTTGATAACGGTAAAAAATCAAGTAACTTCACATTAGGAAAGATTTTTTCACAATGAATGGCATCTGAAATCAAATACCACATACTATCATTTTCTAAAAAACTCCCTGCTTCTCCTTGATAAAAATTAGCAACAAACAATTCAAAATCAAAAACTCTATCAGGGTATTCAACAACTAATCTTCCTACAGATTTAATATCAGAAATAGTAATACCCGTTTCTTCTCTAAATTCTCGAACAGCTGCTTCTTCACTAGTCTCTCCATCTTCAATCTTTCCCCCAGGAATATCTAGATATCCCATTTGATTTCCATTTTTATATCTGATAGCCATCACCTTATCACCTTGAAATAAAAAAGTTCTAACAGCCTTTCTGACAGGTTTCATATCTATCACCTCTTTATCTAACTATATCAAAATTATCAAAATAGATAAAGAAAAAAAACATACCAAAGTATGTTTTTACTCTTTAACTCCAAATCTTGAAAAAGGAAAAATAGTTAAACTTGCTTTACCTAAAATTTCATCTCTAGAAATAGAACCAATCATTCGACTATCTTTAGAGTTTGTACGATTATCACCCATGACAAAATATTCATCTTTACCTAATTGATAAGTCGGAAAATCATTCGTCTTTTTATGTTTAAACTCTTCTTTTACATATTTTCCATTAATATAAAGTTTATTATCTAAATATTTTACTTTTTCACCAGGAAGACCAACCACTCTTTTAATTAAGTACGCATCTCCTCGACGAATAACCACAATATCAAATCTTTCTATCTCTCCAAGGCGATATTCTATTTCATTTAATAGCATAATATCACCATCTTTTAATGTAGAATCCATCGATTCTCCATTCACACGAATAGGAGAAACAATATAAGTCTTAATCAATATAACAGCAACAATAATAATAATGTAAGGTAATAATTCTCTAAAATAATTTTTGTTTTTACTCTTTTTATTCTCTTCCATAAGCACCGTACCATAACAAAAAATAAGGCCGAGCCTTATTTTTATTGTTCTCCTCTTTCTTTGATACGATATCCACCACGTCTGTCTTTAAGGAAGTTAAGCTTACTACGTCTTACCTTACCTTTACGAACAACTGTAATACCAGCAACTTTTGGTGAATGAATTGGGAAAGTTCTTTCTACACCAATTCCACTACTCATCTTACGAACAGTAAATGTTTCAGAAACACTACCCCCACGACGAGCAACTACAACACCTTCAAAAGCTTGGATACGTTCTCTTTTACCTTCGATGATTTTAACATCTACTCTTACCGTATCACCAACACGAAATTCAGGAACGTTTGGATTAAGTTGTTTTTTGTTAATTTTGTCAATAACGTTCATATAAGTTCTCCTCTCTAAATATATATTTCACGAATGATCATAATCATAAAAATAAAATAAAAAGTGAAAAGCGGATCATCGCTTAGACGTTTATAATTATAGCACGCAAGAAATAAAAATGCAAACATTTTTTAATTATTTTATTTAATAAACATAGCATCTCCAAATGAGAAAAACCGATACTTCTCCTCTACTGCTACCTTATATGCATGTAAGACATTCTCTCTACCTGCAAGAGCAGAAACAAGCATAACTAACGTAGATTTTGGTAAATGAAAGTTAGTAATTAAACAATCAATTGCTTTAAATTGATACCCTGGATAAATAAAGATATTCGTCCAACCACTACATTCACAAAACCCATGATACAAACTCATGATAGTCTCCAAAGTTCTAGTACTGGTAGTACCAACACTGATAATCCTCTTACCTTGCTTTTTAGTCTCCATTAAAAGGTCTGCAACTTCACGGCTCATCTGATAATACTCACTATGCATAGTATGTTCTTCTACCGTATCAACACTAACTGGTCGAAAAGTACCAAGACCAACATGCAAAGTAATATAAGCAATATGAACTCCTTTTTTCTCAATTTCATGAAGTAATTCCTTCGTAAAATGAAGTCCAGCCGTTGGCGCAGCAGCACTACCAACCTCTTTAGCATAAACAGTCTGATATCTTGATTGATCTTCTAACTGTTCATGAATATAAGGAGGAAGAGGCATCGTTCCTAACTCTTCCAATACTTCTAAAAAGATACCTTGATAAGAAAAAGTAAAATGACGAATTCCCTCATCTCCAACAAACACACACTCTGCTTTTAATTTTCCATTACCAAAAACAACAACTGTACCTTCTTTAATACGACGAGCTGGTTTAACTAAACACTCCCAAGTATCACCTTCCATATTCTTTAAAAGTAATACTTCAATCAAAGCTTTCGTATCCTCTTTTTCTCCATAAAGTCTAGCAGGAAGAACTTTTGTATCATTTAGCACTAAAGTATCTCCAGGTTCTAGATAAGAAAGAATATCTTTAAAACGTTTATGTTCAATCTCTCCCGTCTTTTTATCCAAAACCATAAGTCTAGACTCATCACGTTTTTTTAAAGGAGTCTGTGCAATCAACTCCTCTGGTAAATCATAATTGAACTCCTCTACTGTCATAAACAGGACCTCCTACACTATCTAGTTGCCATAAATTAGATTGTCTTCTCAAAGAAGATAATGACTGTAATTGCAACTGTTTAAATACTTCAGAATCAGAAACACCTTTTTCCAAAGATAACGAAACAAAACTCATCAAATCATTACGTATCATAAAATCACTTGTCTTATTTTCAATTACACTCAGTACTGGTTTTGGAAACATTTCTAAATATCCAGGATAAAGTTCTACTGGATAAGAAGAAGAAAAATTAGCCAAAATAGAAAGTTCACCAGGAGAAAGACAAGAAATTTGATTATAAAAGTCATGATAATAAGTAGCAGCAGATAAAATAGTTTCTAACTTATATCTGATAAATGGATGATAATCCGTAGAAAACGTTTCATCAACATAGTGTATAAACTTTAAAAATGACTCTTGATTTTCATCTCGTAAACTTAATAAAGATTGTAAATGATGTTGAAAAACATCCAAAGATAACAAATTTAATGATTGTGATTCCTTTGTCAAAATAGGAAACAAATCAGAAATCGTTTTCACTTGAGTAAAAGACAATTTTTTGATATCATTCATACTACTTCACCAAACCTATTGCTTTTCTATACCTAATATTTCATATGCCTTATCCGTTGCTATTCTACCACGACTCGTTCTCTTTAACAACCCTGTTTGTAACAAATATGGCTCATAAACATCTTCAATCGTAGTAACTTCTTCTCCAATAGAACTACTAAGAGCTTCTACTCCAACTGGTCCTCCATTAAACTTCTCAATAATCGCAAGTAACAGTTCATGGTCAGTATTATCAAGACCCATTTTATCAACTTTTAATCGATCTAACGCTTCTTCTGTAATAGATAAATCTACTTTTCCGTTACCTTTAACTAAAGCAAAATCTCGAACTCGCTTAAATAGACGATTAGCAATTCTTGGTGTTCCACGACTTCTTTTAGCAAGTTCTACTGCTGCACTATCATCTATTTCTACCCCTAAAACTCTAGCTGTTCTTTTAATAATATCAGTAAGTTCTAAAACAGTATAAAATTGTAACTTAGAAGTAATTCCAAAACGATCACGAAGTGGTGCAGACAAATCACCAGCACGAGTAGTTGCTCCAACTAAAGTAAAAGGTGGCAAATCTATTTTAATATTACGACTATTTCCTTCACTACCAACAATAATATCTAAAGAAAAATCCTCCATAGCAGGATAAAGAATCTCCTCAATATACCTAGGCATACGATGAATCTCATCAATAAACAAAACATCTCCAGGTTCCAAAGAAGAAAGAATAGCAGCTAAATCACCACTCTTTTCAATACTAGGACCACTAGCAGTCTTAATATTCGTACCAAGTTCGTGAGCAATAATAAAAGCAAGAGTAGTTTTACCAAGTCCTGGAGGACCATAAAGTAATACATGATCTAATGGTTCATTTCTCATCTTTGCTGCCTCTACAAAAATTCGAATATTCTCTTTAACATCCTCTTGACCAATATACTCATCAATACTTTCAGGACGAATAGTATTATCCATCAACTGATCATCATCTAAATGATAATTTGTAACAACGCTCTCATCTTGCATGATGTCCATCTCCCTTCCAATTAACCATACTTTTCACTTTACTAACAGTCTTATTAAAATCGCATCTTTCTATTTCAACTGGACTCATCATTTCATAACAATAAAAAAAGCCATCAATAATCGTCATAAAAGAAACAGAAGAAATATCTTCTTCACTAATATAAGTAAATATAGTAGCAAAATAACTTTGCATATCTTCTGAATAAGAATGTACAATACCTTTACTTTGATATAAATGATAAAACTGACGTAATAATCCATGAAGTTCCTGTTTGGTAATATCCAAAACAACACCTTCATCTGCAAGTTCCATAGCCATTTCTATAACATTGTTCATCACTCTGTTACAATAAACGTCTTCTAAACTAACAACTTTTTCCATTATCTTAACAATAACTTCAATGCTTCTTTAATCTGTTCTTCTATAGACTGACTAGCATCTACTTGACTGACAACTTTCTTAATTTCTTTATCTTTATATCCCAAAGCAAGAAGAGCTTCCTGTAATTCTTGCTCAGTCTCTACTACATCATCAGAAATACCTGTACCAATAAATTCTAGTTTTCCTTTTAAATCCAAAATTATTTGTCTAGCAAGTTTTTCTCCAATCTTAGGGAACTTTTTCAAATATAAAATATTCTCTCTTTCAATGGCATCCATAATACCTTGAATAGAACCAACCGCAAGAATGGGTAATGCCATACGACAACCAAGACCTTTTACACTAATTAATTTTAAAAACAATTCTTTTTCATCTCTAGTTTTAAAACCAAATAAAGCTTCTTCATCTTCTTTTACTTGTTGATAAACATATACTTTATACTCTTTACCAACCTCAAAAGCATAGGGATTAGGAACATTAATTAAATACCCTATTCCTCCATTATCGACAACAATAGAATTATACTTTAATTCAGCAATTTTTCCTTTAATATAATCATACATATTCTTCAACTCCTAGAGCAATTATATAACAAAACAAAAAAAGTATCAATCGAACACGCACTCTAAAATAGAAAACAACAACTAAAAAGTTGTTGTAATAATCACTATTTAAGTTTTCTTTTTATATAATGAAACGCTTGAATAAATCGTTCTCTAACACTTGGTACTAACCAACTAGAAATAAAAAGAAATAACCAAATACAATGAATATAATCTCCTACCAAAAAAGACCTAAGAGTATAAATACATAATGCAATAAATACGATAGATAGTAATAGTACAACAAAAAGATTTTTAATATTACTAGAATCATTTAAAGGAAAAGAATCTTTACTTTTCTTTTTTAGCAAAGAATCTGCTTTTTCCTTAAAAACTTGATACCTTTCTAAAACTTCGTCAAAAGAAAGAGAATCCTCTCTTTGATAGACTTCGCCTCTCATTTCGATACTACCATCTTCTAATAACGAAACATCAACTTTAGCAAAATTCTCAATTGGCAATTTGATATCAAAGGCATCACCAAGATAGCGAATTAACTTATTTCTACAAGAATTAGACACAAAAGATGATTCGTTCACATATATCTTTAACTCAGTATTAATTTTTTTTAATTGAGATTCTTTATCCATAATATTCTCCTAATTAATCTTCTTTTAAATTATAATATACATCTTGTACATCATCTAAATCTTCTAATGTATCTACTAATTTATGCACTTTTTCTTGACCTTCCGAATCAAGAGTTACTTCCATATTTGGAACATAAGTAAGTTCACATTCCAAAAATTCCTTTACTGATGCATCTTCTAATGCTTTTTTTACATTTGTAAAATTTTCTGTATCTGTAGTAATTAAATACTGTTCTCCAACTTTTTCAAAATCAAGTGCTCCAGCATCTAACGCTACCATCATCATAGTATCTTCGTCATAATCAGCAGGAATTACAATAGAACCACGACGCTCAAACATATAACTAACAGAACCATCTGTACCTAGATTTCCCCCTGCTTTAGTAAATGCACTACGAACTTGAGAAGCAGTTCTATTACGATTATCAGTCAAACAGTCAACCATAAAAGCAACACCGCCATGACCATATCCTTCATATCTAACACTTTCATAATTCGCAGCATCATTAGATCCTGTAGCCTTTTCAATCGCTTTATTAATATTTTCCTTTGGCATATTTTGAGCTTTTGCTTTATCTACAGCCAAACGTAAAGCCGCATTCTGATCCGGATCAGGACTACCACCTTTAGCTGCTACCATAATCTCTTTTGCTAATTTTTGAAACACCTTACCACGAGCAGCATCAAGTAATCCCTTTTTACGATGAATTGTCGCCCATTTAGAATGTCCACTCATAATATTCCTCCTTTTCCTTCTATATAATATCATATTTAAAATACTTTGTAAATGTAAGAAAAAATGATAAAATAAAAAAGAAAGAAGGAAAAATTATGTATTTACAGGTAAAAAACAAAAAAATAAAAATTATAGAACTAAAAGGCTTTTGGAATCGTTTCAAAGGATTAAAATTTGTCTTAGAACCAATCGATTATGGAATAAAGTTTTCAAAAAAGAAATTTGTAACAACAAACTTCCTATGTCAAAAAATAGATATTGTACTAACAGATAAAGAAGATAATATTTTATATATGTACGAAAAAATGAATACAGAAAAATACATTCTTCCAAAAAGAAAAGTATATAACGTTTACTTCTTACCTCTAAATACAGTAAAAGAATTAAAATTAAATACTAAATTAAAGATAGTTAATTCCCAAAAAAATAAAACAGAAAAGAAAACGAGACAAAACTAAAAGTTCTCGTTTTTGTATAGCAAAAAAGGAAAAACGAAACGCTTTTCCTATCAGAAATACTACTTGTCACGTAACTCAGCATTATGAACAGAGACAACTTTATCAATAATTTGATTAAATACTTGCATTACCTCTTCATCAGTAAGAGTACGATCACTTGCCATAAACAATAAATTATAAGCAATGGATTTCATACCTTCTTTAACATGTTCTCCTTCATATACATCAAAGACAGAAATAGAATGTAAAAGTCTACCACCTGCTTTTTTAATAGTTACTTCAATATCACTAGAAGGAACTTCTTTAGGTACAAGAAATGCAACATCTTTCATAATAGTTGGATATTTACTTGCTTCTTTATATTTAAGAGGTTTTACTTTCTGCATCAATGCTTGTAGAGAAATTTCACAAACATATACTTCATCCTTACATGTATTAGGATGAACTTGTCCTAAAATACCAATTGGTTTTCTATCTAATAAAATTTTACAAGATTTACCAGGATGCATATCTGGAATATTACTAACTTCAAAACTATAACGATTTTGAAAACCAAAATAAGAAAGTATATCCTCAACAAATCCTTTCATTAAATAAAAATCAACTTTTATACTCCCCTGCCATGGATTCGTAATATAATTACCTTTCATCAAAAATGCAATCTTACTTTCCTCTTGATAATTTTTATCATAAGTTTTGGAAACCTCATAAATTGCAATATCTTCTACCTTACGAGCTTTATTATATTGATAAACCTGAAGTAATGATGGAAGTAATGTTGTACGAACAACACTTTTATCTATACTCATTGGATTAGGAAGAACGCATTTTTCTTTTCCCTCATAATCAAAACTAGAACTTGCATCTGGAGAAACTAAAGTATATGTTTTAACTTCATTAAATCCTAGACTACGAAGTCTCTTAGATACTGCTTTACGATATTTAACATCTCCTACATATTCACCACGACGAATTCCTACTTTAGGCAAAGTAGATACTAGTTTTTGATATCCATAAAGTCTTCCAATCTCTTCTGCAATATCATTAACATTAGGATCAATATCTAGTCTTCTCTTAGGAATAACCACTCTAAACTTACCATTCTCTAAGGTATATGGGAAATCAAGACGTTCAAGTTCTACTTTCATATCTTCTTCTGTAATACGAATTCCAAGCATCTTATCTACTTGCTCTGGAACAAACTCTACTATTTTCTCACTCTTATCAACAACATCATGACTAACCATACCAGAAAGAACTTTCGCACCAGCATATTTCTCTAACAAATGACAAGCACGATTAATTGCCATTAATGTATATTCATAATTTAATCCCTTACCGTAACGAATACTTGCTTCACTTCTAAGATCCAAATGTTGAGCAGTATAACGAATACTAACGGCATCAAAAATAGCTGCTTCAATTAAAATATTTTTAGTAGCATCTGTTACTTCTGTGTTCTCTCCACCCATGACACCAGCAATACATACTGGTTTTTCACCATCAGTAATAACAATATCACTACTACGTAAAACTCTACTTTTTCCATCTAGAGTAACAACTTCTTCTCCCTCTTTAGCATCTCTTACTAAAATATGATTGCCTAAAGTATCTTTGTCAAAGAAATGAAGAGGTTGGCCAAACTCTAACATAACATAATTAGAAATATCTACTACATTATTAATTGGTCTCATACCAGCAGCAATCAAACGTCTTTGGATAAACTCAGGTGACTCTCCTATCTTTACATCAGTAACCATTTTAGCTAAATAATAAGGGCACTTATTAGTCTCAACGTCTAAAGAAAAGTGTTTTAAAACACTATCATTAACTTCTTGATAACTACAATCAGGTAATGTTACTTTACGATTCAATATAGCAGCAATCTCATAAGCAAATCCAATATGGTAATAACAATCATTATTACGATGTTTATGAATATCAAGTTCATATAATGTAGACTCAAGACCTAAATAAACAAGTGGATTACGACCAATAGGAGCATCATCTGCTAACTCTTCAATACCACGAGCATATGCTTCATCCGTTTTTTCTTCCAAACCAAGTTCATATAAAGCACAAATCATACCATTAGACTCTACTCCACGAATTTTACTAGCTTTAATTACAAAATCTCCTGGCAATACTGCTCCAGATAACGCAACAATAACTTTTAATCCTTCTCTTACATTAGGAGCACCACAAACAATCTGTTGTAATTCTTCATTACCAACATCTACTTGACATAAATGTAAGTGATCACTATCTGGGTGATCCACACAAGTAACTACTTTACCAATAACTAAATGATCAATATGATTAGTAATAACTTTTTCAACATTAATACCAGCTTCTGTAATCTTAACAGCTAACTCTTCTAAATCCTGATCACTAATATCAATATAATCTTTTACCCATTCTAAACTAATCATTATTTTTAAGCTCCCTTCTATCAAAATTCTTAACTTCTCTTAAATCTGTATTATAAAATACTCTTAAATCATTAATATCATATTTAAGCATTGCCATACGCTCAGCCCCAAATCCAAAAGCAAATCCACTCCAAACTTCAGGATCATATCCACTCATACGAAGCACATTAGGATGAACAACACCAGCACCAGCAATAGTAATCCAACCAGTATGTTTACATATATTACAACCTTTACCTTTACAATTAAAACAACTAATATCAACTTCTACAGAAGGTTCTGTAAATTGATAATAACTTGGACGAAAACGAGTCTCAACATCTTCTCCAAATAACTTCTTAACAATAACATCAATAGTACCTTTCAAATCAGATAACGAAATATCCTTATCAACAAGCAAACCTTCTATTTGCATAAATTGATGAGAATGAGTAGCATCATCATCATCTCTACGATATGTTTTCCCAGGACAAATAACACGAACAGGTACTTCTCCCTTCCCTTTTAACATAGTACGTACTTGTACAGGAGAAGTTTGACTACGAAGTAAAATTTCTTCTCCTTCAAGATAAAACGTATCTTGAGCATCTCTTGCTGGATGTCCCTTAGGAATATTTAGCATTTCGAAATTATATTTATCCTCTTCTATTTCAGGACCATCTACAACATCATATCCCATAGACATACAAACTTCTTCTACTTCTTCAATTAACTTTTCTAAAATATTAGGAGCTCCCATATTTACTTTAGTACTAGGTAGGCTAATATCAATAGCTTCACTTGCAAGTTTTTGATTTAGCTCTTCCTCTTCTAACTTTAATTTTATCTCATCATAACTAGATTGAAATAAAGTACGAACTTCATTTACTTTTAGACCAAAAGCTTTCTTCTCCTCATTAGGAACATTTTTTATTTCACTATTTAACTCAGTAATAAGTCCTTTTTTACCCAAATATTTTACTCTTAAATCATTCAAAGTTTTCAAATCAGTAACATGATTTAATTCTTCTAACATAGTATTCTTTATTTCTTCTGTTCTCATTAAAACATCTCCTTTACTTTTCTTAAACTTTTAATAGAATATTCATACTCCGGATTACGACCATTAGGATCATAATGCCATGCAGAAATACCTAAACTTCTAGGTCCAATAACATCTTTTTGAAAGTCATCACCAACCATCATACATTCACTAGGTACATAACTCCCACAAGCACGAATATAAGCCTCTTCATGAGGTTTAAAATAATATTCTCCACCATAGACCTCTTGAATATAAGGAAGTAATCCTACTTTCTTAAGTCTCACTCTTTGAATATCAGAAGTATCATTAGTACAAACAACATTTTCTATACCCAAGTGATATAAATAGGAAAGTACTTCATCTGCTCCATCAATCACTGTACCTGGATAATCTAAATGTACATGAAACCATTTTCTAAAAAAAGCCTCTGGAACTTGAAAATCTACTTTTTCCTGACAGAAAGTTGCTAACATCGAAACATCAAAATTCGAAAATCGGTCTTCATATTCAGAAAGTAAAGATATCAAAGTAAGTCCCTGAGAAACAGATATATTTTCTTTAAAAAAAGATTCTTCTGCTTTTAAATCACGTTTCATTAAAGTATTATCCAAATCCCATATTACTCTTCGAATCATAACAACCTCCTAACAAAAAAATAACTATAACTTAAGGGTGTATAAAACACGGTACCACCTTAATTTATAGTTATTTAACTACCTCATTATCTTAACGCGATTAACGCCTATAATTTTGTTATAGGGACTCCTAAGACGAATTCATAAACTATTCTTATCTATTTACACCAACCATAGACTCTCTAAAAAGACATCATTTACTACTACTTCTTAATCAACATCGATACGCTTATTATAACATAATAATACTAAAAAACAAATATTTTTTAATACTTTACAACAAAAGGATCAGACTCTGTACCAGTACCAGAAGAAAACATAACACTAGACTTTAAATATATAACTGGTCTTGCAACAGTACCCGAGTTTTATAGTTGCTTTAATAAAAAAATGCCATTTTTCTCAGTAATTATGGGGAATTATGACATTTTTTATA
>CALVJR010000029.1 GCA_944332295.1 uncultured Bacilli bacterium
ACAGTCCTATGATATAATACCAGTGAATTGGAGGGGATAGTATGATACCTACTGTAGCTTTAGTGGGAAGACCAAATGTTGGAAAATCAACCCTATTTAATAAAATTGTTGGTAAAAAAATATCAATTATTGAAGATTTACCAGGAGTAACTAGAGATAGAATATATCAAGAAACATCTTATAACAATAAAAGATTCTACCTAATAGATACCGGTGGTATTGATGCTAGTAAAATGAAGTTTAATGACGAAATAAAAATGCAAGCAGAACTAGCTATTAAAGAAGCAGATATCGTAGTATTCATTGTTGATGGTAAAGAAGGACTAACTAGCAATGACTTATTAGTAAGAGATATTCTTAGAAAAAGTAAAAAAGAAGTAATTGTTGCAATCAACAAAGTAGATAACAAAGAATCTAACAATCATATATATGATTTCTATGAACTAGGTTTTTCAACCTATATTCCAATTAGTAGTATCCATAATACTGGTTACATCGAATTAATGGAAGAAATTACTAAAAACTTTCATGAACAAGAAGAAAAAGAAGACAACAGATTAAAATTCTCTATCATTGGTAGACCAAATGTAGGAAAAAGTAGTTTGATGAATGCATTATTAAACGAAGAGCGTGTTGTTGTATCAGATGTTGCTGGAACAACACGTGATTCGATTGATTCTGTATTAAAATATCATAATGAAGAGTATATATTAATTGATACAGCTGGTATGAGAAAAAAGGGAAAAGTTTTTGAATCCGTTGAAAAATATAGCTTATTCCGTTCACTAAAAGCAATTGATAGAAGTGATATCTGTCTAGTAGTAATTAATGCCGAAGAAGGTATCAAAGAACACGATAAACATATTGCAGGATATGCAATAGAACGTGGAAAAGGACTAATATTTGTAGTAAATAAATGGGATACAGTAAAAAATACAACAATACCAGAATTCGAAAAACTAATGCGAGCAGAGTTCCAATTTGCAACCTATGCTCCAATCGTATATTTATCCGCATTAACCAAAAAAAGAATTCATACATTAATGCCAGAAATTATAAAAGTAGGAAAAAATATAAAACGAGAACTTCCAACAAGTATCTTAAATAATGTAATATTAGATGCTTATCAATTAAATATTCCTCCTTCATATAAAGGAAAAAGACTAAAAATATACTTCACATCACAAACAGGAACAAAACCACCAAAATTTACCTTCCGTGTAAATAATAAAGGATTAGTCCACTTTTCTTATGAAAGATATCTAGAAAATAAATTAAGAGAAAACTTTGAATTAGAAGGAACACCAATTGTTTTACAATTTAAAAATAGAAACGGAGACGAATAATATGATAATGGGAAATAATAGGAGTAATAACCATACAAACGGTTTTACAAAACCATTAGGAAATCACTTTGAAAATAACCGGTTCAAAAACAAAAACCAACAATTTCAACAACAGATAAAATATCAACAAAAGAACATCTTCACTCAAGATATAACAACCAAACAACATGTAAATCCAACCAGTAAAAATGACATGTATGATAAAACTCTAGCTGTTTTACATGAGAGACTAAATCAAGGATCAATTACACTAGAAGAATTCAATAAAAAATGCCAAGAATTAGGTAAAAAAAGACAAAAATAAAACATCTTCAAATCTGAAGGTGTTTTATTTTTTATTTTTTTGATAATTTTGAGGAATATTAATCTTTTCTTCTTGAAGACGTTTTAACATACTAAATACAGTACCCTTAGTAATAGGAACTTCACGTCTACATAATTCATTCGTTACATTTTCTAAATCATCAGCCAAATAACTCACTGACTGATTTTCCAAATAAAGATGACGAGGATAAACTTGAGAAGTTCTTACCATAGAAGCAAACTCATTAGCAGAAAAAGTTCTAAAATTATCCGGATGTAATGACATATATTGACCAATAAGCTTTGCTTCTTTATTTCTACCAATACTTAACGCTACATCTTTGATAAATACTGGTGAATAGCCATACAATTCATAATGCTTCACCATATCATAAAAAGTCTTACTATTATGACATTGTACCATTTCCTTCGCAACCATAACACTAGTTCTAGCCATAGCACCAATAAACTTTCTTCTAATATCGGCAGCTCTATCATCTACAAGCCCACTAATATCTTGATCAATATGCCTACATAACTTACGATAAAATTTAAAATCACTCATAGAAAGAGAAAACCTAGAACAAAACTTACTAATAGATTTATCATCAGAATCAATAAACTTCTTCATAATACGAAT
The DNA here is from genome assembly GCA_944332295.1 of uncultured Bacilli bacterium. Lineage (GTDB taxonomy): Bacteria > Bacillota_I > Bacilli_A > RF39 > UBA660 > Faecimonas. The sequence continues at coordinate 2,290 of CALVJR010000029.1, forward strand.
AGCTTCCTCTCCATACATATCAACATTGGCATCTAATTGTGCTTGATATCTATCACGACTAACCTGACGTGTTTTTTCTATTGTTATATTATCAATAATAGCACGTTTTTCCTGATAAGCATCATTAATATCTGCATTATTTTCAGTAAAATTTTTAAGCATTTCCCTTTGTATATATTGCTGCAAACCAAGTTTTTTAGAAGCATCTTGATAAAAATCAGCCATAGAAGAATAATCTGAATTTAAAAATAGTGTCATTAAAAAATTAACTTTTTTAGCATTATCCATAATTCTCTTAGCTTCTTGATTTTGTTTAATTCTCTCTTCTCTAGCATCTATCTGACTTTGAAGTTGCTGCTGTAACTCAAAAAACTTATCCCTTTCTTCAGGTATTTTTTCACCAGCAATACTAATTAAATGAAAAGCCTGTTCCTCAGTATACATACCTCTAGAAATATAATCTAACAAAGATTTTCCTTGATGAATATACAATTCCATATTTTTAACTTCTGATAAAGAAATTTCATCCATTCTCCTATCAAGAATATTATTATATTTTTCAAAAAATTGTGGCTTATTCATAGGATACCTACCTTTATTAACAAATGGATTAATTAGACTTTTCCAATAAAGTTCGACCTTATCTCTTGTTAATTCTTTTAGAGGCGTTTGTTCAAAAAAAGACTCTACATCATGTAAAATTCTTTGACTATTTCTTTTTCGTATATCGTTACGACCTATAGAATTACTAAAGAAACTAGGATTATGTTGATTAATCCAAGTACATAAAGTCCTTACCTTTTCATAATCCTTTTCATCAACAAAATCCAAAAGGAAATAATCTAATGTATAATCCGTAAGTGATGCTAACTTCTCTGCATAAGAATAAAACCTCTGATATGTATCAACAGAATAAACGTCTTCTTGGTGTTGAATCTCTTCTTTAACAGAAGTAATAGTAGAAGATAATAATTCTTGACCTGATCTTGTTTTCATAAGAGGATCAAAATATCCAGCAATTTGACAATACCATGTAAACGTACAAAACATAGTATACATAGAAAAATCAAAATCTTTTGTTCTATCATATTTATAAGAAGAAAAATCAAGTGTTCCATCATTCATATAAGAACATAAATCTTCAAATTGAAATGGAAATTGACTCATACCATATTGATAATATTTAAATCTTACCTTACTACCAAACTCATCAGATACCAGATTATCTTTAACAACGTATTTATCTAATAAATAAGACAAATCAGCTTTACTAACAACAAGTCCAGTCTCTTCATATTTTTTTATAAAACTTAAAATATCTTCGAATTGAAAATTCTCAAGATAATATCCTGGAACCCGATAAAATTTTTTAGAAAATAATGTATGTAATAATAGACTAATTTGCTTAAGTTCTTCCTTAGAGTATTCTTGTTTTGTAATAGAGTCAAAAGTCTCTTTAGCATATAAATATCTATTAGTACATTTCTTAGAGAGTTCTAACTTAAAGAAATGACTATATACTTTCATCGCATCATCAAAAGAAATATCATTACTAACAAATGGAAAATCAGTATCCTTATAACTAATTATAATATTTTTCGTTCCCTGAACATTTCTAATTACAGAAAAAACATTCTTCATTTCCATCCCTGGAAGATATCTTTCATAAGATAAAAAAGAAGAAAGTAAATTAATATCATCAAGCGTAATTTCATAATTAGAATCTGTAGTAATAACAGATAATTTATCAAATATACTAGAAACATCTAACTTAGAAGGTTTCAAATCATAATCCGTAAAATCATTTTCTAAATACATTAAATAATTACCATATAATTCTCTAGTTAATGATTGATATTTATTAGAAGATGAAATCAAATAGGATAAAATTGGCAACATCAAAAATTTAGGAATGTTCGTAGGAACTTTCTCTAATCTACGTTGAATAGGAAAATCAATGCTAACAAGCTCTTCTTTCCCATGCCCAGTAATATCATCAAAATAATGATATACTAATGCAACCAAAGAACTATCATCTAATTCTTTATCACTATAATCAATTAATAAATCGTTAATATCAAGCAAAGTTAATCGTTTCTTCTTAAGAACGTCATAAACCAAATCCTTATCCTCTTCAGAAAGTGTATCTAAATATTCTCCTAGATGAATAGCAATCATCTGTTGCAAACGCTCATTAAGCGAACTATAAAATGCTTCTAATGTTAAATATAAATCTTTATTCATTATCCCATCACCTTTTAGTGGTCATATAATATCATAAATAGTAAAAAAAGTCAATTAATAGCATATATTAACATAGGAGGTCACTATGTTTGGAGATAACTTTTTTAAACGAGTAGAAAATAAAACAAATATAGATAAAAACACAATTATGTCTCTAGCACAAAAAATACAAAATAGTAATATGAAAGATGAAAAAACATTGCGAGAGGTAATAAAAGAAATAAGTACTATGACTGGAAAAGAAGTAACCAAAGAAAAAGAAGATAAAATAATAAATGCTATTATGAAAGATAATGTACCTAAAAACATCGATAAAATGTTCTAAATACCATTATGGTATTTTTCTTATACAAAAATTATGCTAAAATAAAAATAGTAAGAGGTGTTAAGATGTATTGTTTTAGATGTGGTACTAAAGTATCAGAAAATACAAAATATTGTCCCCATTGTGGAGCAGATATAATGGAAGAATTAAAACGTTATAGCTATCCTATAGATAACAAAAACATGCCAAAAGAGGAGCCAAAGCGAATAAATCAAACACATAGCGAACAATATTTATACAGTTTAAAGTATAGTTTTGGTGATAATGATACATTAATAAGAACTTATGTAGGAAATAATTATGATAATATCAAAAAGCAAAGTTTTTCTTTCGCTACCTTCTTTTTTGGACCAATATACTTTCTTTATAGAAAATTATATTTACTAGGATTATGCTATATCATTCTCTCTGTCATACTATCCCCTATTGCGATCATATTACACATAGGTATATCCATAGGATTTAAATATATCTACTTCAATACAGTGAAAAAAAGAGTAGATAAAATAAAATTAGAAAATAAAAATATGGATAAAGAAACGATACTAAATATATGCAAGAAAAAAGGCGGAGTCAATATACTAATAGCTATAATTTGCATAATAATACCAATTGTATTTATAGCTACTAACATAATAACAACGACTAGCAGTAACACTAATACCCTTGAAGATAATGATAATTATTATAATGTAACAGAAAATAATGAGTTTTCAATACAAAACCTTTCTTATACCATACCACAGGGATTTAATGCATACGATTATGATTTCTTAAAACGTTACAGTCTATATACTGATAATAATTATTGTACTATTAAGTTCACTACTACCACTTATATAACACCATACGATAATGAAGAAGACTATATAAAAGATAATGTATATACAGAAAAAGAGGATATAGTATTTCCGATAGACACGGTAACACTAAGTAATAGAGAATGGAAACATATGAAAGTACAAAGTACATATAATCTAAACAATATTTATGTATTAAAAACGGAAGAAGAAATCTATGAAATAGAAACACGAGAGGGTATAGATGATAATACTTGCACACCATATTTTGAACAAATACTAGCATCTCTAACTTATAAAGAATGATAAATTAATAAAAATCGTTCTTTTTTTTTATCTAAAATCATAAAGTTAACTGTATAAGGAGAATGTATATGGATAAACAAGAAATTATTAAGAATATTGCGAAAAGAGGCGGTGGAGATATTTATCTAGGAGTAGTAGGTGCTGTTAGAACTGGAAAATCCACATTTATCAAAAGAATGGTAGAAACATTAATAGTTCCACATATAGAAGATGAGTATGAAAGAAAAAGAGCCTTAGATGAAATTCCTCAAAGTGCAGCAGGAAAAACCATCATGACAACAGAGCCAAAATTTGTTCCAAACAATACAGCAAAAATCAAAATAGACGACTTTACTTGTAATATTAGAATGATTGACTGTGTAGGTTACATGATTGATAAGGCAATAGGTGCAACAGATGAAAATGGTCCAAGAATGGTAAAAACACCTTGGTATAACGAAGAAATACCATTTATTGAAGCTGCGGAAATTGGTACTGAAAAAGTAATTAAGGATCATTCAACTATCGGTATCGTAATCACAACTGACGGATCTATTGGAGACTTTGAACGTGGCGACTATATCGAAGCAGAAACTAGAGTAATAGAGGAATTAAAAAGTATTGGTAAACCATTTATTGTAATATTAAACTCAACACATCCTACTCTGCCAGAAACAGTAAGACTAGCAGAATCACTAAAAGAACAACATCAAGTGCCAGTATTACCAATTAGTATTGAAGCAATGAATGAAAAGGATATGTATGACATTCTACGAGAAGCATTATATGAATTCCCTGTATTAGAAGTAAAAGTAAATATGCCAGAATGGATTACTATATTAAATCCCGATCATCCTGTAAAAGAAAGTTACATGAATGCAATTAGAGAAAGTGTGATAGAAATTGACAAATTAAAAGACATAGAACACATCACAGAACATTTTTTAAATAATGAAATGATTGAAAAAGCATATCTTTCAGAAGTAGACCCGTCAACAGGAATTATTACCATTACATTAACAGCACCTACCAACCTATATAATCAAACATTAACAGACATCATAAAAATAGATGTCAAAAACAAAGCCGATTTATTAGCATTATTCCAAGAGTTTAATACAGCAAAAAAAGAATATGATCAAATCAAATATGCCTTAAAAATGGTAAAACAAACAGGTTATGGTGTCGCAACACCCGCAATTGAAGACATGAAACTAGATAATCCAGAAATCGTTAAACAAGGTCCAAGATATGGAGTAAAATTAAAAGCAGTCGCCCCATCTATACATATGATTAGAGTAGATGTCGAATCTACATTCGAACCAATTATTGGAAGTGAAATACAAAGTAAAGAACTAATAGACTATCTAACAAAAGATAAAGATAAAAATCCTAAAGAAATATGGAAAAGTGAAATATTTGGTAGAAGTCTAGATTCTATCGTACAAGAAGGAATACAATCAAAAATAAATATGATGCCAGATAACATCCGACTAAAACTACAAACAACACTAACAAAAGTAGTAAATAAAGGGTCTAATAATTTAATTGCTATAGTTATATAAAAAATCCACAATTTTTGTGGATTATTTTATTTCAGAAACTAATTCCATATATTGATTAACCAACTCCTCTGTAGAAAATTGAATCTCATTATTCTCTATTTTCCAATCAGCAGAATGACTACTTAAAAATTCTAAAACTTCTAAACTTCTTTGATATATATGATTAATATAAGAAGCGCTATCTAAAAAATCATCTTTTAAAATAATAAGATTATCATAAATTCCATTGCTAAACATAGCCTGATTGAATAATTTCTTATAATAAGAAGGTAACTTACAATTAGAAATATAATTTCGTATATAAGATTTTTCAAAATATAAAAGAAGACTATTCATATCTTGCTCAAAAGAAGACTTTTTTTCTTTAATATAAGAAATACTATCCAAAAATTCAGGACCATCTTCTAAATAATTATTAGTAGAAAGTAAACTTTCCAACTTAGAATCATCTCCGTATAAAATTACTTTAGAAGCCTGACGTGAAAATAATTTTAAATACTGTTCAATATTTTTTTCAACATCCAAAAATTGATTTGTAACAGTCGAAGAAGGAAATTTATAATCCTCAATATAATTAAGATGACTAATCTGTAAAACATCAGAAAATAATTTATCTTCCTGTACTTTACGATTAATAAAAAAATACCCAACAGAAATAAATATAATAAAAATTAAAAATATAAAAATAAAACATATTCTACGTTTTGACGTCATTCCAATCACCATGACACACTATTATAAAAGAAAAATAAGAAAAAAGCAAAATTAAATTTGCTGCCAAATTCTTCTAACTGTTTCTAACTCCTGACCATAAATAAAACTACCAAATTCTATAATAGACATAATATCTGAAATATTGTCAACATCACAATAAAAATAGGTACGATCAAAATAAACAGGTACATCTTGAGGTAAAATAAAATAATCTTTAGTCTTAAAATAAATCTTTTCGTCTAAATAGACGACAATTCTAAAATCTACAGACTCGCCATATTCAAATTTTTCAACTTGCAATATATTTAAAAAAATCCCAACTCTTTGGTGAACATAAACCTTTACTTTATAAAACCCATTTAATAATAAAAGATCTTGAAATTTAACTAATAATTGTTTTACTAACTGTATCAAATTATCTTTATTAAGAGTGACACCTTTTAAATATGACACATTAAAAAATAATAAAAATTGCCCTAAACTAAGACGTTCTATTTTCATATATCCACCTATTGTAATATATGAAAAAAGTCTAAATAACATCACTGTTAATTAGACTTTCAATTTTTCTAACAACTTCTTTAACACCTAATTTAGTAACACTAGAGAAAACTATCAAATCATCCCCAACAACCAAATCCATAGTATCTAATATATCTTTTAAATTACTTTCTTTTTTACTTCCGCCAACTTTATCCGCTTTTGTCGCAACAACAGTGACAGGTAAATTATAATACTTTAAAAAATTATACATTAGCAAATCATCTTCTGTTGGCTTATGACGAAAATCAATAAGTAGAAATACTCGCTTTAAAACTTCTCGCTTTTCTAAATATTCTTCTATCATCATACCGAATTTAGACTGTGTCTTTTTATCAACAGAGGCATACCCATAACCAGGAACATCAATTAAATAGAAGCTATCATTTACAGAATAAAAGTTTAAAGTCTGTGTCTTTCCAGGTCGAGATGAAGTATAAGCTAAATTTTTTCTAGACAAAATAGCATTAATAAAACTACTTTTTCCAACATTACTACGCCCTACTAGCAAAAATTCAGGCTTCCCATCTTCAGGATACTGACTTCTTCTCGTGGCAATAATCTCTAAACTAGCATCTTTAATCACCATCTTCTATCACCTCATTCTCCAAATTATAATTACTCAAAAGTAAATCTAAATCATCAATTAATTTCATAGCATCATCAAAACTAGCAACCCTAGCACCTGATGCAAATTTGTGTCCTCCTCCATGATATTTTTCAGCAATATGATTAATGGCAGGACCTCTAGAACGAATAGATACCCGTATCTGCTTATTTTTTATATCCTCAGTAATTGTTACCCAGACAAGAACCTCTTTAATAAAATTAAAATTATTAATCATATTCCCTGCTGACGCACTATCAACACCATATTGTTGAATAATATCATTTGTTATCTTAATGTATCCTAATCCATTATCAGTAACGACCATATTAGAAGAAATATAACCTTCTAATCGTACTTCACAAAGTGGTCTCAAATAAAGCTTATAATAAGCATTAGAAAGATCAAAAGGATATTTATCTAAATAATAAGAAGTTAATGCAAACGTTTCAGAATTGTAACTATTAAATAAGAAACGATTAGAATCAGATACTAGTCCCATGAATAATAATTCAGAAATATTAGAATCAATAATAAGTTTAATATGTAGTAAAAACTTCATAATAATTTCACATGTAGAAGAAGATTGGTCATCAATTAATTCTAAGTCAGCAAACTCTTCTACAAAGGGATGATGATCAATTTTGATAATATAAGAAAACTGAGAAAAATCAACAGAATCAACACGTCTCTTATCTGGCGTATCTGCAACAATTAATAAAGCATCATGATAATTTTCCAACTTATCTAATTTACCAATATGGCTAAACTTAGCACTGCCTGTACCAATTGCAGAAACCTTTTTTTCCGGAAAATTTAACTTAATAACATCGCGAAGTGCTAACTGACTGCACAACGCATCTGGATCAACACCAATATGTCTAGCAATAACAATAGTATCATACTGTTTAATTGCCTTTAATATTTTTTTATACATAAAATCTTCCTATCTATCAATCAAATGTAGGGTATCTCTAGCAATCATCAATTCTTCATCTGTTGGAATAACATAAACTTGAATGGCAGAATCATCCGTGCTGATTTTAATTGTCTCACCACGTTTATTATTAAGATCTAAATCGATTTTAACTCCTAAACATGCTAACTCTTCACAAATTTGTCTACGAACAGGAATACTATTTTCTCCAACTCCAGCTGTAAACACTATAACATCTGCTCCACCAAGTAATACATAATACTGAGCAATATAATCAACAACACGACGAACATATTTATCACGAGCAACAATAGCCTTTTCATCTTGTTCATCACAACGCGCTAAAATATCACGCATATCACTACTATATTCACTCATTCCAAAAAGACCACTACGCTTATTCAAATCATCAATAATCTCACTTGCATTCTTTCCTTCTTGTTCCATCACATAAGGAATAATAGAAGGATCAATATCTCCCGAACGAGTTCCCATCATAATACCAGCAAGTGGTGTAAATCCCATGGAAGTATCAATACACTTACCATCTTTAATAGCTGTAATTGAGCCACCATTACCAATATGACAGCTAATCAAACGAAACTCATCTTTTCCAAGAATCTTCTTAACACACTCAGCGATATAACGGTGTGAAGTACCATGAGCACCATATTTACGAACACCATAATCTTCATACCAAGAATATGGAACAGGATATAAATAAGTTGTTTTATCCATAGTCTGATGAAATGCTGTATCAAAAACAGCAACCATTGGTACATTAGGTAATACTTTCCTAAAAGCTTCAATTCCTAACATATTAGCTGGATTATGAAGTGGTGCAAAACCTTTAATTGCCTCAAGCTTCTCCATAACATCATCATTAATTAAAACAGATTCTTTAAAAACATCTTTTCCTTGAACAATCCGATGTCCTACACCATGAATTTCATCTAAAGATGAAATAATATTTAAATCTGTAAGTTTATCAAGCAAAATATTAACTGCATCAACATGAGTAGGAAGTTCTATTTCTTGAGTAATCTTTTCTCCATTAAACTTAATAGTATAATTACTTCCATCAATACCAATACGCTCAAATAATCCGCTCGCAATAACAGATTCATCATTCATATCAAATAAACTAAATTTTAAGGAACTACTTCCTGCATTAATAGAAATTATTTTCATTACCATCCCTCTTTCTATAACCTATAAACATTATACTACAAAGAAAATAATTTTCAAAGAAAAAATCTCGCCTATAAAAAGACGAGACATAAAATTATCATCGAGATAAACATTTCACTTTACTATTGGTAGATAAAAAGACCTACCATCTCCTGCAGAAGATAATATTCTAACATGTGATTTAAAATAACAGATAAACACTAAACTTTAAACGGTACTAAGACCAAGACCTAAATTATAATAGAAATCATCAGCACCAATAATTTCAACATTACTGAATTGAAATCTCTGCTAATCAATGATAAAAATCTTCTGCTCTGACTATTTTATTGTACACAAATAGAATAAGTATCTCTAGCTATCATTAATTCTTCATCTGTTGCTAAAACATATACTGGAATAGAAGATTTATCAGTAGAAATAACACCTTCTACACCTTTACGAACAATAGTTTCCTTATTTTTTTCTTCATCCAACATAACACCTAATGGAGTAAGTTTCTTTAAAACTTCAGCACGAATAATATCATCATTTTCTCCACCACCTGCAGTAAAGCAAATAGCATCTACTACTCCACCAAGTTTAACATAATATTTCGCAACATAATCAACAATCTTATTGGTATACATATCAATCGCTAAAACTACCTTCTGCTCATTAGCAAGATAAGCACGGTCAATATCTCTTAAATCACTCATACCAGCAACACCTTGTAAACCACTATCAAAGTTAAGCTTTTTCTCTACCCATTCTAAATTACGTTCTTCTTTTTTCATAACATAATTAATTAAAGAATAATCAATATCTCCGGAACGAGTTCCCATCATAATACCAGCATTAGGAGTAAATCCCATGGAAGTATCAATAGATTTACCTTCTTTTACAGCAGTAACACTACAACCACTACCAATATGACAAATAATTAAATTAGGAGAATGCCCAAGCATATCAGTCATTTTTTCTGTAATAAATTTATGACTTAATCCGTGAAATCCATATTTTCTAACATCATATTTTACATACCATTCATAAGGTACAGGATATAAATAAGTAGCTTCATCCATCGTTTGGTGAAAAGCAGTATCAAAACAAGCGACATTACAAGCATTAGGAATAGCATCTAAAAAAGCACGCATTCCTTTTACTGCAGCTGGATTATGAAGTGGTGCAAGTGGAGAGATAGATTCAATCTCCAAAAGCACTCTATCATTAATTATAGTAGATTTAGAATATTTATTTCCACCATGAACAACACGATGACCAACAGCTTCAATTTCATCCAAAGATGAAATAACTTTATGTTCTAATAAATGATCTAACAACAACTTAACAGCATCTTTATGATCCTTAAGTTCAACTAAAGATGAGAACTTTTCTCCATCTACTTTTAAATTATAGCAAGAACCATCTAAGCCAATTCTTTCATATTGACCTTTCATTAATAATTTCTCTTCAGGCATTTCATATAAACGAAACTTTAAAGTACTACTACCTGCATTAACTGATAATAATTTCATATTCATCCCTCTCTTTTCCTTACTATAACAAACCAAAAGAAAAAAAGCAACAAAAAAGATAGGCCTAAATTCGCCTATCTTGTAAGCTAACTATATTTATTTGTTGTTGTAGCTTCCACTAACTTGGTTCATTCCGTTTTGAACTAAACGTCTAGTAATTTCACCACCAACTGTACCATTAGCACGGCTAGTAGCATCTGGTCCTAAATTAACACCAAATTCATTAGCTATTTCATATTTCATTTTATCGATAGCTTGTTTAGCACCAGGAACTCTCATTTTCATAGTAGAATTCTTTGAGTTATTCATTTCATTCACCTCCTACATTCATAGGTTGTGAATTTTTTCTAAAATCATACCTAAAATTAATTGGTAAATTATAACAAATCAGAAAACTCACTATCTTCTTCTTTAACAACAATTGTGTTTACATCATCAACAGCATTTTGAATTAAAGACTCATATTCAAATTTACTCTCTTCTTTTAAAGCTTGTTCTAAAGTAGGATTAATAACAGGATGTTTAGGTACAAAAACTGTACAACAATCTTCAAACGGTAAAATACTAATATCATAAGTATCTATTTTTTTAGCAATATCAATAATCTCTAATTTATCAAAACAAGCAACAGGACGAATAACAGGCATAGAAGTAACCTCATTAATAACACTCATACTAGTTAAAGTCTGAGAAGCAACTTGTCCAATAGATTCACCATTAATAATAACAAGTCCATGATATTTAATAGCTAATTTTTCCATAATACGATACATCATACGACGCATAATAGTAATACAATAATTAGGATGACAATTTTTATAAATCTCTTCCTGAATTTTTGTAAAATTAACGACATGCAAATGAATTTCATCACTATACTTTGCTAATTTTTTAGAAAGTTCAACTACTTTATTTCTGGCCTCTAAACTAGTATGAGGAATAGCTTCAAAATAAACACAGTCAATAGGGATTCCTCGCTTCATAGCTAAATAGCCAGCAACTGGTGAATCAATTCCACCAGATAACATTAACATACCTTTAGGTTGACTGCCAATAGGATAACCTCCACAGCCATGATATTCATTAAAATAAATATAACTATGACCTTCTCTAATTTCTACTTTAATGAATAATTCCGGATGATGTACATCAACAGAAACACCATCTTTATTTTTTAAAACAACCCCACCAAGAATACGATTCATCTCTTGACTATGGACTGGAAAACTCTTATCACTTCTTTTGGTTTCAACTTTAAAAGTAGAAAAAGAAATATTCTGAACCAATTGACAAAGTGTATCTTTAATAGCATCAATATTAGTATCGACAATATAAGCAACATGATACGTATGAATACCAAAAACACAATCTAACTTCTCTTTAATAAAATCAAAGTCAGAATCTAAAAATTCAATATACATACGACTACGATCTTTATAAATAGAAACATCAAATTTTTTTAATTTATTTTTAATGTTCTGATAAAGTGTATGAATAAAAAAATTACGATTTCCTTTCTTTGTAGTAAGCTCACCATATTTAATCAAAATAACTCTCTTCACGTAATCACCTCAACATCTCTAATATTCTAGCATAGAAAAAAGAAGAAAACAAATTCTTCTTAATCACTCACCTTTTTTATATAACGATACATAGTCTTTTTCTGAACAGAAACATCTACAGGAATCTCACTGATATCCAAATACTCAGTACCATTCTTCTTATTAAATTCATATAAAAATATATCTTTTTCTAACCAATTATCAAAAACATCTTTACCATCAACTTGATAATTATAAAAAACGGTTTCTTGATTATCATTCTTATGTTTTTTTGAAGACCATTCAGATGCTTGATAAATATCATATTTTTTATCCACAGTATCCTGATTATAAACTAAATAATTACCACATTCCAAAGTAACAAATTTTTTATCATTGTTAATCTCAACCTTAGATAAATAAGGATTACAGAACTTCTCTCCTTGAAAAGGATTCTTAATATCAGAATATAATTTAGCATCTATAAGTTCTTGTAAATAATAAGTTTTCTTACTATCGTCTGCCAAATAAATATTAGAAACACTTAAACCTAACATCTTCGCATTATATCTCATCACTTTATATTTCTCTGTATAATCAGTTTTAAACACATAAGCAAGAGCACCAACAACAATAATAAGTAACATCACACATACAGTAAGCATTTCATATGCTCCAAAACCTTCTTTTCTTTTATTTATCATAAATCGCCAACAACTTTCTATAAATATTTTCATCTACTACTGAAACAGCTTTAATCGATATATCTAAAGCCTGTTTATACTCACCTTTAAAAAATAAAGATTCTGCATCACTCAAACCAGAGTCAACTTCATCATAAGTTGCTCGATAACGATTTCCAAATACAATTGCCATTTCAGCAAGTTGTGCAGTTTTAATCATCTCATTTGTAGTATTATAAAGTTTTAAAACTAAATCTCTAGCAGTATCAACCCTTGTATTTAACGTCTTTATAACAATAGGTTTTCGCTCTAATTCTTTAATAACCTCTTCGATAGCTTCATTAGCCTCGGATAACTGAACAAAATAATTATTAGTAATTATAGGTAATTTATAACCACGCATTTTTTCTTTACATTGTTTTAAGAAAATTTGTATTTCTTCTAATTGTTCTCTAGCACGAACTTCATCATCATACATATTGCCAAGTGACTTCAAAGCTTGATCCAAATCATCCTCCATCTGTTTTAATCGAACTGTTAAATTTTCAATCTCTTTATGTAGCATAGAATAAGGAGAAGACTTCGTCTCTACTTTAGCAAGTAATTTCTTATAATCATCATTAATAACAACTAAAACTTTATTAACATCATGAATTGTTTGTACATCCTGATCATTCAAATCATACATACTTTTAATATCATCAAGTTGATTATACACCTCTTGAACAATTTTATTCGTTTTAGTAAGTTTCTTAGAAAAATCAGCTTCCATCTCCTCGTAGACTTTTCGAGATAATCGTTCCTTTTCAAAGTCTACAAATAACGAATCAAAATATTCAAGCATAGTTTTTAATTCAAACATACAGTCTTCCAAATTAAGAACACGTATTTTATCTAAAATATGGTCAATATTCTTTTGAGACTCTTCTAAATTATAATCAATATTTAAATAATCCAAAGGATATTCCTGCTTTACCATATCATCATTTAATTCTTTTATTTCTTTCATTCTTGCTGGTATAATTTGTTTGGCCATCAATAATAAATCAGGAACTTCTTTAATCACAATACTGATATGATCAATCATGGTGTCTAATGCTTTAACAATATGTACAACTTCACTATATTCATTCTTTTCCATGACCTTTTCAAAATCTAAAAATCTACGTTCTATATTTTCAAGTTGTAATTCTATCGCCTCTTGCATTTCATCATACATTTGCTTATGATCTTGAAAATCTTTATTAAGTTCTCGATATCTTGTTTTTAATTTAATAACAATAGCACGATACTTTTCTTCACTTAACGTAATCTCTTTAATTTCGTCTAACAAATAATCTGCCGATTCACGAGCTTTATAAATTTCTAACTCTGCTTTTGCAAGACGATATAGACAGGTTTTATAGTCTCTTTTATCTATATAAATATCTAAATCAATAAGCATATCATCAATTTGAGCTAACTTCTTTTCACGCAAATCATCAAACTTTTCTTGCCAATCATTATATTTCTCTTCCATCTTATCATTTTTAATGATTGGCTCTACCTTAGATAATTCCAAAGAAACCGGAGTACTAGCAACCATATTTTTAGCAACTTCTAACTCTTTTACTTGCTTACGATAACGATTAGTAATACCTCGACGAATAAAGTGAAGTGCAACAATTACAATAATAATACAAATAACTAAATAAGAACCTAAAACTAAATACTGTCCTTGCATACTTCACCACCTTACGATATCTATTCATATTTTAACACAAAATACACATAAATTTCTACTATTTTATCAAAATTATAAAATTAACCAACAAGAAAAAAATTCCAAAAGAAAAAGACTACAACACAAAAGTCAAAGTCTCTAAATACAAATTATTTTGCCATAGAATTTGTCTCTACATAATTAGTAGTAGAACTATCTTGTAACATAGCAGATAATTCAGAGCTTCTAGCATCCCTAGTGTTACCTAACGTAACGAGAGCATCTTGCGTAGTATAATTAAGACCATTCATCATAGATAAATTAAAGGTTTCATTCTTATCTACAAAACCATTCTTTTGATAATCACGAAACATATTCATAGCCATAATATCTGCCTGGAAATTTTCTTTTCTAGCAGCATAAACTGTAGGATTAATCATTCCATATAAATCTTCAGAAAAAGAACTACTTAACTCATCTAACCCTTTCATCGCAATTAGATATTTATCACGATATTCTGAATCAGAAAAATGAATATCAAGAATCTCTCCACGTTGATAATAATCTACCGCTTTATGAGCTAAATCTTCTACCGCTTTAAAAGATTCTACTCTCATACCAACATAACTAACTAGCATACTCTTTAATGTTTCTTTTTGCTCAGAACTAATATTTGGAATAGCATCAATTCTTTCCATATGTCGTTCACTAACTTCTACTCTATCTATTCTTCTTTGTCCATCAATATCTAGCTGTTGAATAGCATCTAAACTTTGCTGCATACCAGCAATAGAATTTCTCATTACTTCTTGTTGATTACCGGCATCAAGTGACTGATCCATATATTGATTAGTATCCATACTTAAATTAGTGGATTTCACATCTCTTTCTTTACTAGTAGCAAAACCTGCACTTGCTAACTGCTGTAATGACTTCCAAACATCTGGACTTAATTTTTTTTCGTTATCATAGTGAGAAAGTAAACTTCTAAGACTATCTAAAACTTGTTGTTCTCTAGTTGATAAACCTGCAACAGAATTTCTAAGTTCACTCATGTCTTTTGCCTGACTATCTAATCTAGAACTATAATCACTAACTTTTCCAGAAGAAATAGCATAATCCAAAAAGTAATTAGCAAGTTCTGTATACGGAACTTCAATAGATGCTGGGAAAGCAGATGTACAAATATTCACAAACTCTTCACATTCACTATAATCTCTACCAAAACTAGAAGTATCATAAATTTTCATAATATTCACCTCAACTTAATTATATAATAAACCTACAACGATAGCAATGAAAAAACGTCAACGAACTGTAAAGAAAAAGAAACAAAAAACATGTCAATAATTTAGGAAAATGTCCCGAAAAAAACTAAACATTAGTGAAAAAATATGTTTATAATTTAGGCATACAC
>CALVJR010000030.1 GCA_944332295.1 uncultured Bacilli bacterium
TTTACTTATAAAAATAGAATAAATAAAAATAGTTAATATAAGTGATTTTTCACTTACAAAAACTATTATACGAGGAGAGAGAATAATGGATAATCTAACAGAATATGAAGGAAATATGCAAAAATTAGTTTCTGTTTTGCAGACAATTGTAGAAAGTGATGAGTATGTTATCATACAAGAAAAATATGGAGATAATAATAGCTTAGAATATGGTATGTATGGTCATCTAATGACACCTATTTCTTTTTCGGATTTACATGGGCAAACCATTGGTGAGTTTTTATACCAAGGAATTTATACGGTTGCACCAGATGCTTTAGTTACTGTAATGCATGTTAGTGCCTTTGGTGATGTTCGTGATGATGTTGTTATTGATTTAAATGATAAAGTACATGCTGTTCTTTTGAATCAAAATCATAAATATGATGCATTTGTTGCTAACCTTTTAGAGATGATGAAAACAGAAGATGCCGATGTTATAGATAAGAATGATAATCCGGCAATATTAAGTAAAAAAATAAAACCATTAGGTTCTCCTTCAAAATAAATTAGATGAGGTGTTTATATGAATCAGTTACAATATCGTTTGTTAAGTAAGGTAGTTGGTGAGAGAAAACTTGACGGGCATTATTTAGAGAATTTATGGCAAGATTATTGCTTTTATAGTGAACAGTATTCTTTTCCTATTTTCTTTTGTAAAAGTGATTTTGTTAAATTTTTTTCTACTACTTATGATGTGCTTGGTTTAAGAATTAGTGAAGAGGAGTCTAAATTTGTTCTAAATCATTATTTAGGACTTTTGGAACAAGATGCAATTGATGGCTCTTTAGTTGATGTTTCCTGGGCGATTGATCATATCTGGTATTGTTCTATTGGAAATATAGAATCTTTGGACGCTAAGAAATATAATGATTGCATTCCATTTGTGCAAGATAAGTTGATGAAAGAATTTCAGATTACGGAAAGTTTTACTGATAAAGTCAAAAGAAAAGTGAATGTAACACTTACCACTTCTGGTATGTAGTTATTATTTTGTTTGATAGGAAATAGTAATGACATATTTCCTTTTTCTTTACAATAATTGACACATTGATTAAAAGTGACTCTTAAAAATGGATATGATTATGCTATAATAAACAGACAAGGTGGTAAAACATGAAAGAGAATATTAAGAGTTTATTTATTATAGTATTAGGTAATGTATTGCTTACTAGTGCTTATGCTTTTTTAACTGTACCTAATAATATTATTAATGGTGGAGTTACTAGTACATCTTTATTATTATCTTATTATTTTCATATAGATATTGGTTATATTGTAACAATATTAATCGTTCTGTTATTAATTTTTGGAAGAGTGATGTTAGGAAAAAAATTCTTTTACCGGTCTTTATTTAGTAGTGTTTGTTACATGGTGTTTTTTAATTTGTTTCATTTAATAGGAATATCTTTTACTTTTCCTCCTATTGTTCTGATTATATATGCCGGAATTTTAGTTGGTGTAGGTAGATTTTTGTGTATGAAAGAAGATTCTGCAACCGTAGGTTATGATGCTTTCGCTTTATATATCCATGAGAAACACAAGAAATTAGGAACTTCAGATGTTTTGTGTTTGATTGAGTTAGTAATTATTTTATCTGGTTTTGCAACCTTTGGTGTTTTGTCTGTTATATATGGTATTATTTTTACTATTATTGAAACACAAGTTATGTATTTTTTAGCAAAAGGTTATAAAATACCTGTTAAAAAGATACGGGCACTAGAGAGAAAAACTTTTTGATAAGTATAGATAAAATAGTAGAACAAGCTAAAGTAATAGGTTGTTCTTTTCTTTTACAAAAGTTATAATCTCTGTTATAATGAACTCATAAGGAGTGATTTTTGTGTTAAATCCAAAAAGAGATGAGAGTGAAATTAATGAGGAGAAGATAGTTGATCAACTTCGTTCTATTGGTATTGATATGATATCTGAAGCTGGCAGTGGACATCCAGGTATTGTATTAGGAGCGGCACCTATTATTTATAGTTTGTATGCACATCATTTACGAATTGATCCAGAAAATCCTGATTTTTTTAATCGTGATCGTTTTATTATGTCAGCAGGACACGGGTCTTCATTACTTTATGCGACGTTATATATGGCAGGATATCCTATTACATTAGATGATTTAAAGTCTTTTAGACAAATTGATTCTATTACTCCGGGACATCCTGAGTATAAAAAAACACCTGGAGTTGAAATGACTACCGGACCTCTTGGTCAAGGTTTTGCTACTGCGGTAGGGATTGCTATGGCAGAAGCTAATCTTAGAGCTAGATTCAATAAGGGAAAAAAGGAAATTATTGATTTTAATACTTATGTTTTATGTGGTGATGGTGATTTGATGGAAGGTGTTTCTTATGAAGCGGCTTCTCTTGCCGGAACATTAAAATTAAATAAGTTAATTGTGTTATATGACTCTAATAATATTTGTTTAGATGGTAGTACTTCTCAGTGCTTTACGGAAAATGTTGCGATGAGGTTTATTGCTCAGGGATGGAATGTAATTACTGTTCCTGATGGTAATAATATTTTATCGATTGTAAAAGCTATTGATGATGCGAAAACTTCTACAGATAAACCAACTTTAATAGAAATCAAAACTACCATTGGTAAATATTCTAAATTAGAAGGTACTAACTTGGTACATGGTTCTCCACTAGATAAGGAAGATGTTTCTGCTATTAAAGAAAAAATGCAAATTCGGGATATTCCTTTTACCATTTCACAGATTACTATGGATGATTTTCAAACACTTATTCATAATCGTTGTAAGAATTTAAATGATAAGTTCTTAAAAGCAGTAGAAAATATGGATGAGGAAGATAAGAAGAGTTTGATGGATTTTGTCGAAGGTCATAAGTCCTATGATATTAAGGATATCTTATATGAGGCACCAGAGGATAAAGCGGAAGCTACTAGAGTAACATCAGGTAAAATATTATCTTCTATTGTTCCTGAGTATCCGACAGTTATTGGTGGTAGTGCTGATTTATTTTCGGCAACCAAAACTTATATAAAAGATGCAGGAGACTTTACTAGTGAAAATTACTTGGGTAAAAATATTTTCTTTGGTGTTAGAGAACATACCATGGGTGCTATATTAAATGGATTTGCTTTATGTGGGTTTCATCCTTATGGTTCTACTTTTTTAAGCTTTAGCGATTATTTAAAGCCAAGTATTCGTATGTCTTGTATGATGGATTTACCAGTTACTTATATCTTTACTCATGACTCTATTAGTGTAGGAGAAGATGGAGCAACTCATCAACCGGTAGAGCAATTGGTATCGTTACGTGCTACTCCTAATTTGGAAGTGTTCCGCCCTGCGGATGCCAATGAGGTTATTGGTGTTTACCGCGCTATTTTTGAGAAGAAAAGTGGACCATCTGTTGTTGCGTTATCTAGAAATAAAACACCAATTTTGGAAGCTACTAAGATTAGTGAAGTTGCTAAAGGTGGATATGTTGTTTTTGATCCAGAAAGAAAACTGAGCGGAATTATTATCGCAACAGGAGAGGAAGTTCATTTAGCAATAGAAGTTGCAAAGAGATTACAATCTAAGGGTTTAGATATTCGTGTTGTATCTATGCCATGTATTGGTCGCTTTTTAGAACAAGATCAAGAATATATTGATAGTATCTTACCAGTGGAAGTTAGAAAAATCGTGATAGAAGCTGCGTCTTCTATGTCATGGAATAGTATTGTCTTTAATAAAAAATATTTAATTACTCTTGATCAGTTTGGGGCTAGTGGTAAAAAAGATGATGTTTATAAAAAATTTGGATTTGATGTCGATAGTTTAGAAGAAAAAGTAGAAAATTTACTCAAATAAATGACAAAAATAGACTTATCTACCATGTATAGTAATATTAGGTGATGGTATGAGAGTCTATTTTATTTTTGATGTAAAAGAAGAATTTATTAATTTGTACCTTGGAAATGAAAGAATATTATTTAATATTTTAAAGCAAATTTATTATTTAGAGAAAGATGAAGCAGAATATGGATATCACCTTTTTAAACAGTTAATCAATCCTATTGAAAAAAGTAAGATAGATCGTGCTTTGTTTTTGAAATTACATCAAGATATTCCTTATTCTAAAAGAGGAGATATTCATTACTATAATAATTTGTATAAAGATGAAATTAGTCGTTTAACAGTTAAACATAGTTATATAAAAATAGAGACTGAACAGTTATCTTCTTCTTTCTTTTCTTATTTAAATATTCTTAATCCTAGACTTTTTGTATGTGAATTTCGGTATCAAGACTATTTCTTTTTACAAGATTCTTTAGAAAAAGAGGTAAAGCCCTTGTAGAATCATTTGTTTTTTAGTAAAATAAAGTTAGTAAGGAGATGAATTTATGTTACATGATATTTTAATGGTATTATTAGGATTAGTTATCGGCTTAATTATTGGAGTCGTTGTTGCTAGAAAATTGATGAAGAAATATTTAAAAGATAATCCTCCAATCAATGAAGAAATGATTAAAGGATTAATGATGCAAATGGGTAGAAAACCTAATCAAAAGCAAATTAATCAAATGATGAAAGCTATGCAAAAGTATCAATAGAGAAGAGAAATCTTCTTTTTATTTTTCTTAAAATACGATATAATAAATTAGAATTGTTGGTGATTTGATGAAAAACTTTAGAGAAAAGTTAGCGTTAGTTCCTACTAAACCTGGCAGTTATCAGATGAAAAATAAAGATGGGGTCATCATTTATGTAGGAAAAGCTAAGAATTTGAAGAACCGGTTAAAAAGTTATTTTACGGGTACTGTTACTGGTAAGACTAGAAGATTAGTTGAAGAGATTGATGATTTTGAATATATTGTTACTTCTTCTGAGTTAGAGTCTTTAATCCTTGAAATTACTTTAATTAAAAAGTATGATCCTAAATATAATATTTTGTTAAAAGATGATAAAACTTATCCTTATATTGAACTTACGAATGAGAGGTATCCAAGACTTAAAATTGTTAGAAATGCCAAAAGAAAGAAGTCTAAAGATCATTTATATGGTCCTTATCCTAACGTTGCAGCAGCAAGAAAGACGGTTGAGATGATTAATCGAATTTATCCTCTTAGAAAGTGTGATAGACTACAAAAAGAGTTATGTCTTTATTATCATATTCATGAGTGCTTAGGGTATTGTGTAAAAGAGGTTCCGGAAGAAGAAATTAATCAGATGAAAAAAGAAATTACGTCATTTTTGAAGGGTGATTCAAAAGAAATTGTTCTAAAGATTAAGGATTCTATGGAAAAAGCAAGTGAAGCAATGAATTATGAAAAAGCATTAGAATTGAAGAAGATGTTAGAAGATATTGATATTACTTTACGGAAACAGAAGATTGATCTTAATAAGGGTTATCAATTTGATTTGGTTAATTATTATCAGGATGAGAATTATTTATCGATAGAGATTTTCTTTATTCGAGATGGATTGTTGTTTGGAAGACATAATGAAATTATTCAGACGATGATTGATCCAGAAGAAGAAGTGATTGAATATTTAATTAAGTTTTATGATAAATCTGGTGTTTTACCTAAAGAATTATATTTACCAAATGAGTTAAACGCTGAACTGATTAGTGAGTATTTTCAATTAAAGACTTATCATCCGCAAAAAGGAAAACTAAAGAAGCTGTTGGATTTGGCTAGAGAAAATGCGAAAGAGCAGCTAGATTTACAAGAAGAAACATTAAAGAAAGATGATAAATTAAGAATGGATGCTATTCGTGAATTAAAGGAGTTGTTGCATCTAGAGTCCGTATCACGAATGGAGTCATTTGATAATTCGCATTTGTTTGGAACGTTCTATGTTGGTGGAATGGTGGTATTTGAGGATTTTTTACCATTAAAGAATGAATATCGTAAGTTTAAGATATCTGTTGATGTAAAAGATGATTTGTCTGCTATGAAGGAAGTTTTATACCGTAGATATTATAAAGTATTGATGGAGAATTTAGAAAAACCTGATTTAATTGTTATGGATGGTGGTAAGCTACAAATTAGTGTTGCGAAAGAGATTATTGATTCCTTAGGATTACATATTCCTATTATTGGACTTGTTAAGGATGATAATCATAGAACTAGTTATATTATGAATGATAAATATGAAATTTTAGACGTGGATAAGAATTCTAATTTATTCTTGTTTTTTACTAGAATTCAAGATGAAGTTCATCGCTATGCTATTACTTATCACAGAAATATAAAGTCTAAGGGAATGTTATCTAGTGTGTTGGATGTTGTTCCTGGTATTGGAGAAGTTCGAAAAAAGGAGCTATTAAAAAGATTTGGTTCCTTAAAAAAATTAAAAGAAGCTAGTGTTGATGAGCTTTCAGAGGTAGTATCTAGAGATGTGGCGAAAAATTTAGTTACTTACTTGCAAGAGTTGTAGTATAATGGATATGAAAGGGTGAAGAGTGTGAAAAGATTAAATAAAAAAGGGTTCTCTTTGGTTGAATTACTAACAACTATTGTTATTTTAGGGTTGTTGATGTCTGTTGCTGTAGGAGGTGTTTTAATTTACATTAATAGAAGTAAAGATGATGCCTTTGAAACATTAGAGTATACTTCTTATGATGGTACTGTAGATTATATGATGGAACACAATGTATTACTAAACGAGGGTGAAACAATGAGTGTTACTCTTGCTGAATTATTTGAAGGAGGCTACATTGAAAGGCCTACTGATCCTAACGACAATGGAAGATTATGTACGGGAACGGTTACTGTTACTAATAATTCTACTAGTTCTACGATTGGTTTAGATAAATATAAATATGTAGTGGACTTAGACTGTGGAAATAGAGATCCAGTAACATTTCCTTAGAATGGAGTAGTTTATGAGTAAAATAAAAGTAATGGATGAGATTTTAGCAAATAAGATTGCTGCTGGTGAAGTAGTTGAAAAAACGATGAATGTTGTAAAAGAGTTAGTCGAGAATTCTATTGATGCTGGTAGTGATTATATTAAAATAGAACTTATTGATTCTGGTGTTAAAGAAATTAGAGTGATTGATAATGGTATCGGTATGGATAGAGATGATGCTAAACTGGCATTTTTAAGACATGCAACTTCTAAGTTAAAGAATTTAGATGATTTGTTTAATATTGAGTCTTTAGGTTTTCGAGGAGAAGCTCTTCCATCCATTGCTTCTGTTTCTAATATTGAATTAAAGACTTCTAATGGAGAACAAGGTACTTATCTTACTTTAACAGGTGGTAAGGATATGCATGTTGAGGATAGTGACCTACAGAAGGGAACTAGTATTACTGTTAAAGATTTGTTTTATAATACACCAGTTCGTTTAAAGTATTTAAAAAATCTTTATGTAGAGCTTGCTAATATTACTGAATATGTTAATAAGATGGCACTTTCTTATCCGGATATTAAATTTACCTTAATTAATAATGATAAAGTTTTATTGGATACTGATGGAAATGGTGATTTAAAAAAAGTTATTTATGAAATATATGGTGCTGATATAACTAAAAAAATGATAGAGGTATCTGGAGAAAATGATGATTACTATATTCATGGATATATGTCATATCCTGAGATGACTAAGAGTAATCGTAGTTCTATTACTACTTTGGTGAATGGTCGAGTTATTAGAAATAATGAGTTGAATAAGGTTATTGTAGATGCTTATCATACTTATATACCAAAAGATAAATTTCCTATTGTTGTATTAAATATTGATGTTGATCCTATTTTGATTGATATTAATATTCATCCTACTAAAATGGATATTAAATTCTCTAAAATGGATACATTAAAAGAGTTAGTAAATGACGAATTTACGAGACAGTTAAAAAAATTGACTTTAATACCTCAGGTTAGTACTAGAACAGAAGAAGCGTTGAGAGAGACTACTATTCCTCTTTATCGAGCTTTTAAAAAAGAAGAGGTGAATCAACCTAAGTATGAAGAGACAGTTTTAGATTTTTCTGTTTCAGAAGATGAGTCTTCTGTTTCTTCTCCTGTTTCTCATGAAGCTTCGGATACCGAGGATGTAGAAGTTTCTAAAGTTCCTCGTATTAAACCGATGATTCCTCGTGGAATTGTTTATATGACTTATATTATTGCAGAGAATGAAGATGGTATGTATATTATTGATCAACATGCTGCTGCAGAGCGTATTAATTATGAAAAGGTGTTATCGTCTTTAAAAGAGAAAGTTATTCCTATTGATTTGTTGATTCCTGTTAAAATTGAACTTGCTTCTAATGAGTTTTTAATTATTAAGAATCATTTAGATATTTTAAGTAAGTATGGTTTTCTTGCTGAAGAGTTTGGTATGAATACGATTATTGTTCGTAGTCATCCCAATTGGATTGAGGTGGATATTGCGGAGGAATGTATTCGTAAAGTAGTGGATATTATTATTACGAAAGAAGATTTTGACTTTGATCAGTTTGTATGGAGAATGGCTGCTACTATGGCATGTCGTATGTCAGTCAAAGCGAATGATTATTTATCTTATGATGATCAAGTATGGTTGTTAGATACATTAAGATGTTGTGAAAACCCGTTTACTTGTCCTCATGGTAGACCTACGATTATTACTTATACTAAGTATGATTTAGAAAAGCTATTTAAACGTTCTCTTGATTAAATCTATAGATTTGAATTTGACTTAGAATTATGTACAAAAAGAAGGTAGATATATGCAACCAATTATTGTTATTATTGGACCAACAGGAGTTGGAAAAACAAAATTAAGTATTGAACTGGCAAAAAAATTAAATGCGGAAATTATTAACGGTGATTCTGTTGCGGTATATAAGAGATTAAATATTGGAAGTGCTAAGCCAACTTTAGAAGAACAGCAGGCTGTACCACATCATTTAATTGATATCAAATCTCCAGAAGAAGAGTATAGTGTTTATGATTATCAACAGGATGTGAGAAAGAAAATAGCAGAAATTACAGGTAGAGGAAAAAGAGTGATTATTGTAGGTGGTACGGGTCTTTATATTAAAGCTGCTTTATATAATTATGTTTTTACTAAGGGTACTACAAATAATAATTATGATGAATTAACGAATGAAGAGATTTTAGAAAAAATAAGAGAATATGATAAACAGATAACTATTCATCCTAATAATAGAAAACGATTGGTTCGGACTTTAAATAAATATGAAAATAAAGAAGAGATAACTACAGAGAAGGATAAGTGTCTTTATCCTGTCTATATAGTAGGATTAACTGCTCCTAGAGATATTGTTTATGATAGGATTAATAAAAGGGTAGAAAAAATGGTTGAAGAAGGATTGGTAGATGAGGTAGTATCTTTAAAAGATGCGTATCAGAATTCTAGAGTTTTAAGTTCAGCTATTGGATATAAAGAGTTTATTCCTTATTTATTTGAAGATGAATGTTTGGAAGATGTGATAAAACGGATTCAACTTGATTCTAGACATTATGCAAAAAGACAATATACTTTTTTTAATCATCAATTTGAGGCACACTGGTATGATGTAAATTTTGATGATTTTAATCAGACGATAGAAGCAATTTATAAAGATATAAAAAAACAAGAAGCCAATTAGGCTTCTTTTAATTCGGAGTAAACATCTGTATTGAACTGGTGTTCTGTTTGTTCCGTTGCTATGAGATTATTAGTGTTTATTAAAAAGAAATTATGGTCTAGGATGTTTTCTTTTGTAGGTGTTACGGGATCATCCCAGGTTAGGTCTAAATGTAACCATTGATTATTAACGAATACGGCATTCCAAACGTGTTCGTCACTTGAAACTTTATAGTTTTTAATGCCTAGCTTTTCTAAAAACAATTGCATTGCATCTGTATATCCACCGCAGATTCCATATCCTTGAAGAAGTGGTCCGTAAGCTATATCTGATTGGTATGTAGTGTCACCATAGTCACTTCTTGCTGAGTCATATATGCTATGATTAATAATGTAGTCATGTATTCTCAAAATATTATTAGTATCCGTGTCTCCGGGAATGATTAATTGTGCGGATAATTCTTCTACTTTATTATTAATTTCCATGATTTGTTCATCGCTGTAACTTTTTTGAATGTGAATTTCTACCTTTCCTAACGAGTCATATTGTGTTTCTATATGATAGAAACCATTGTAAGGATGTACAAAATTATTAATATCGGAAAGCATTTCTTGATTGTTTGCTAAATTTTCTACTTCATTTAAACATTCAGTATAAGTATCAGGACAGTAAAATGTAAAGTCTTTTATTCCTGAGTTGATTGCTGTATAGAAAATGTTTAAAATATCTTGCCTAGAGTCAGGTGAAAAATCTTCTGTTGTTTGTACAAAATTAAAATCATAGTCTCTATAGTATTCATTTTTATTTTCTAGGGTAGATGTGTCATCTCGAAATGAACGAAGGATAGAATAATATGCTTTTTGTAAATCTTGTTGATAAAAAAATAATACTCCGATAATTATTAAAGTAATGCTTAGTAAAAAAAGTTTTTTCATAGTTCCTCCAGTACCATCTATTCATGTTAATTTAATTCTAACGTAAAAGAAAAAAATTGTAAATAAAAACCAATCGAAGGATTGGTTGTTTACATAGCGTTTTTCATCTTTGTTAATCTTGATTTTAAACGTGCAGCTTTGTTTTTATGGATTTTTCCACTAGCCATTGCTTTGTCAACTCTTTGAATAGCAATATTATAGTTGTTATTTGCTGCTTCTTTATTTTCTGCTTTTACTTCTTTTTCAAATTTTTTAATAGCAGTTCTCATGCTTGAGATTACTAACGTATTTACATTTGTTTTCTTAACGTTAGAACGTACTCTTTTTTTAGCACTAGCAATATTTGGCATTTTTTCACCTCACTTTTATAAACATATTAATTTTATCAAATATTCTTTAAATTTGCAAATATTTTTTTGGTGAATTGTCAATATTATAAATAGGTGAAGAAAATGCATACAATTGATTTAAAAAATACTAATTTGAGAACTGATTTGGTTATTGATGAAATCAGTAATAATGAGGCTAAAGAGCTAGGTGCATATCCTCGTGTTGTTATAGAAACTAAGAATACGAAGCTAGAAGAGATTGAGGTTACCGAGGAGTTAGAGGAGAGATTGCATAAGAAGGTTGGATACTATAGTACAGTTACATTTCAAGACGTGACTGATAAGAATAATTTTAAAGATGTGGAAGATGTTATGATTAAAGCATTGAAATTTATGTATGAAAAAATACAGTTAAAAGACGAAGGAAAAGTCTTAGTTGTTGGTCTTGGTAATGAAAATTCTACTCCTGATTCATTGGGTCCTAAAGCGATTGATCAGGTTTTAGTAACTAGGCATTTGTTTTTATTGGGTGATGTGGAAGAAGGCTATAGAAGTACTGCTAGTTTTAAACCTAGTGTTACTGGTGCTACTGGAATAGAGACTAAGGATTTGATAGAAGCGGTGAAAGATAAAGTTAATCCTGATTTGATTATTGTAATTGATGCTTTAGCAACTAATTCTATTGAACGACTTAATAAGACAATTCAAGTTTCTACTTCTGGTATTTCTCCAGGAAGTGGTATTGGTAATGATCGTGTGGAAATCAGTGAAAAAACCTTGGGTATTCCGGTTTTAGCTATTGGTATACCTACTGTGGTGGATGCTACGACGATTGTACAGAATACTTTGCAATTACTATTGAAGCAGATTAGTTATAAGTTAAGTAATCAAGATAATGATAAGTTAAAATTAGTCCCTGCAAATAAACAGGATTATCATAAGCATCAAGGAGAGCTTACAGATTCTCAGAAAGAAGATGTCTTGGGAATGGTCGGATTACTTAGTGATACGGAACAAAAAGAACTGTTATTAGAAGTGTTGTTGCCGGTTAATTATAATTTAATGGTAACACCTAAGGAAATAGACTATATTATGGATAAGTTAAGTCTATTATTGGGAAATGCAATTAATAAAAGTCTGCATACTCACTTTAATCCGACAAATTAAATTGTCTTTATCATTTATATTAGTCTTGGTGATAGAATGAAGAGGAGATTTTATTCTAAAACAAGAAAGAAACATAGAGTAAGAAAATATCTTTTTTTACTTCTTTTTGTGCTTGCCCTGTATTTTACTTATCAATATTTGGATCAAAGCTCTGTTAAAATAGATCAAAAAGAGTTTGTAAAAGTTTTGCTTTCTGAAAATCAGGAGAAGAGTTTGGCAGAGTCCTTTTTTTCGATTGTTTTTCCGTCTGATGAAGAAAGAGTAGTAGCATTACTGAAAAATAATTATCATAATTTGATTGTAGAAGAAGAACCGGAGGCAGTTCCCATTGTTGCTAAAGCGGAGGAGAGGGATCCTTATATTTATATTTATAATAGTCATCAGACAGAAGAATATACACCAAATACTTTTGTCGAATATAGTGTGATGCCAACGGTGATGATGAATGATTATATTTTAGAAGAAAAGTTCGAAGAACATAATTTTACTACAGTAGTAGAAGAGAGAAATATTAAGGAGGTATTAAATCGGAATGGATGGAATTATGCTGGAAGTTATCAAGCTAGTAGAGTTTTTTTAGAGGAAGCAAAAGTAAATTATCCTAGTTTAAAATATTTTATTGATGTGCATAGAGATAGTTTAGGAAGGGATAGAACTACTGTTGTGATTGATGATAAGAGTTATGCTAGCATTTTGTTTTTAATTGGTTTAGAAAATCCGAATTATCAACAAAACTTAGAATTTACAGAAAAAATCAATCAGAAGATTAATGAGAAATATCCTAATTTATCTAAAGGAATTTATAAAAAAGAAGGTCCGGGGGTCAATGGTGTTTATAATCAGGACTTCTCACCATTTACTATTTTGGTGGAGATGGGTGGCCCAGAGAATACGATTGATGAAGTTTTAAATACGTCTTTGGCTTTTGCTGATTGTTTTCTTGAGGTGATTAATGAATATGAATTACACTAGGGTATTTCAGCTTACTGTTGGAGTGTTAGTTATTTTATTTATCGGACTCTACGTTGGCCAGATGACGGGATATTATCAATATAGCGAAAGTAAAAAGACCACTTTAACAGAAAGTGCTATTCAGAGGTTTGAACAAGATGTAAAAGAAGGTAAAGAAATTCATGCAGGAGATTATTTAGAAAAAGAAACAGATTATAATAATAAGGCCTCTAACTTAGGTATGGAAGTTTCTAAGTTAATTGAGGCAAGTTTTAATAAAGCAATGAATACTATTTTTGATGAATTATCAAAAGCAATTAGTAGTCAATAATATATTAAAAAGCTATTTTCTTTATAAAAAAAGTGTGCTATACTCTATTATAAGATATAAGATAGGGGTGCTATGATGATTGAGGGACAGATAATTCATAAATTAAAACTAGATATTGAAGAAAAAGAACGTTCCTATCAAAAAGAATTACAAAAGATAAAAGCTGAGAATGAATTACTTGCTTATATTAAAGGAATGTTGGATATTACGGAGGGAAATGTTAGTAATTTTCCATATTATGATTCTAATGATTTAGATACGAAAGAGGCTGAAGAGGATTTTAATGTTATGTTGAAATATACTTTAAAAGAGGATTGTATTATTGATTCTTTTAAAGCAGAGGTTAAGAATTTGTATTTTTTAGAGAAAATCGGGTATCGTCATGCAGAACAATATCAGGAAACTAAAGAACATTTGGAAGAGTATCGTCGTAAAATTGAACATTCGTATCAAGAGTTGATTTCTAATGAAACATTAAAGAAAGCTACTGCTAAAAAAGAGGAAATTCTAAAGAAATTATCTGATTTAAAGACGAGCTTAATAAATGAAAATATGTTAGAAGTGCAAGATATTGATTCTTTCTATGAAGAGTTAAAATATGCTAATTTATCAGAAAATGAAAAGACAGCTATTTTACTTTCTGTGTTTGAAAAGAATTTATCTTTACAGAAAAGTAGACTTGATGAGTTAGAAAATATTGAACAAATACAAAATAGGGTTATTCTAAAAATTGCTCTAGTTATTCCTGAACAAGAGCTAGAAAATATGAAAGAACTATTAAGATTATATAAGTTGCCATTCGGTAAGTTACCGATAAAGATTACTTATCCTGTAAAGACGAGGATTATACAATTACAACCTCGAACACAAGAGATTATTGATATTATTAAAAATGGTTCTAATATGAAAAAGAGTAAAGTGGATACACCTAAAAAATTCATGGTAGAAGAGTAAAATTAGATAGTAGGTGAAGATATGACGGAACAAAATGAATTAATTACAATATTAAAAGATGCGATTAATGATAAGAAAAATGATGTAAAAGAATATAATAATCGACTTGATCAGAATTTGTCACTAAAGATGCAACTTTTAGAAGATTTAAGGCAAGATGTTAATGAAATTACGAAAGTGGATATGAATACATTAAATGAGATTATTCAATTGTTTCCTCTTTCTGATGATAAGAAGACATCTTTGATACAAGAGTTAGATATTATTAAAGCTTTACTTACCTTAAATCAAACAGAGCAGACTAATTACACGTTACTTCCTAATCAATTAGCAGCATTTACTACTTTTATTGAGTGTTTAGAGAAGTATATAGAAGCTAAGAATCAAGAAAAACAGTCGATTGATCCTGAATATAATCGTATTATGGTTTTGACTAATCAGTATAAGAGTTTACTTTCTAAACTAAAGAGGCCAAATAATATGGAATTAATTACTGATATTGATACCATTCTTCATTTATTTCAGGAAAATAAAATTGAGGAAGATAAAAAACAAGCAATCTTATTATCCTTGATTAAATATAATCAAGAAGTTATTTCTAAGAAAGAAAAACAAGTTAGTCATCGAAGAATAGATATTACTACGATGGAACTTACTACGATATTTCAAAGGTATGGATATGATTTTTCTAAATTGGATGCAGAATATCAGGTTAAATTAAAAAAAGAAGGCAATAGAAAAAATATAGATGAAGTTCTTAATGCCATGCAAGAAGTAGGTTTTTCTAAGCTTCGAGAAGAATCTTCTGGACTTATTCTTACATCTTTGTTGTTGGGAAGTACTAAAGATATCGTTCGTGATATTACCAATCTTGCTGGTGAGAGAGGAATTAATCTTACTACCATTGAAAAATTAGTTAGTGCTTATCTACCTAATCGTTTTTTATGGGATGGATGTTATCAGATTGGAAAGATGGAGGATTTTAAGAAGAATTTAACTTTACTTGCTGAACATGGTATTAGTATTCCTGCTGTTGCTGAGAAGGAAAAAGAGCTATTAATTACTTCTAATACGAGACTTCAGAAAAACTTAGAATGGTTAGAAAAATATGGATTATATAGTGATACTGTAAGTGATTTGTTGTTAGATGATTTCTTATCTTCTTTATTGTCACAAAATATTCCTGAAGTTATTGATTTATGGATTGAGTCTCATCCATTGGGAGTTGCTTATATTAAAAATAATTTAAGTGTTTTAGCTAGTTATTTATCTGATGAAGCATTATTGTTTTATAAATTGTATATTTCTCGTAGAGAAACTGATGCTTCTCCTTTTAGATTAACTGTTTCTAACGGATTAAAAAAATTACATCTTAGAAAGGAATTTACTAAAGACGCTATTCCTTATCTTGGTATTCATGATTTAGAAAGTGCTAAAGAAGTAACACAAGCTTTTGAGATACTTTTTGATAATGAAGAGAAATATTTAGAATGTGCTAAATTATCTTTAACTAATACGATTTCTGATAATATTTTTGATCATCCTTATATTGTTAGTATGAATGACTTTTCTGATCCTCATGAGAATTTGCTATATGATATTTGTTCTATTAAAATATCTAAGTTGAAAGTATTAAGAATTTTTGATAGTTTGTGTAAAGCAGGGTTAGGAGATAATATTGATGCTTTATTATTTGCAGTTACTTATCATAAAATATTTTCGGAAGATGAGTATCAGCAATTAGTTAGAGCTATTCGTAATGCAGTAGATACGGAGAGGGAGATTTTATGAGTTTTTTATTAGAGTATAATATTTCGGATGATACTATAAAGAAAATAATAGAAAATCATGAAGAGAGTATGATATTTTCTGTACTTTGTTTTAAAGAAAATGTATTAGAAGTTATTCGGTATTTAGAATCTATTCATGTAGAGGTTTTGGATGAATTACTTATTAATCGTCTAGAATTATTCTTACTTCCTAAGAGAAAAATTCAGGAGAGGTTTGAAAAGTATAATATTCAAGTGTTAGTTGAGTTAATTAATGAAGATATTAATGTATTAAATAATGTATAGAGGTTCAATGTCAAATAGTGTTGGTGAAACCAAAACTTATGATAAATGAACTACGTAAGAGGACTAGAAATTAGTTC
>CALVJR010000031.1 GCA_944332295.1 uncultured Bacilli bacterium
TGTAATTTTTTTAAAGCTTCTTTTCCGCTAGCTGCTTCATCGGTAGTAAAATGATTAGCAGCACAATATTCTTTAATAACTTCGCGAATCATCGCCTCATCATCAACAACTAATATTTTCATCTGAAATCCCTCCCTGTAGTAATATTATACTAAATAATGTGTAAATTGCGTGAAAAATAAAGAAAAAAAACAATTGTTGTAAAAAAATATATTTTATAGTAGGATAATATTAAGTGAAAAGAGGAGAAAAACTATGGATAGGTTAAATGAAAAAGAATATCTAGAACAAGTGAAACAAGTATTATCTGAAGAAGAATATGCTTTACTCCTAGAAGTATTTAACAAGACTTCTTTAGAAAACACTGCGATGGATAAAACAGATATAATTAGTTTATGTACAGAAGTAATATTACAATCAAGAAAAAAACAAGATCATTTACTTTCTACAGATCGAAAAAAAGTAAATTTAAAGATAAAAATGCAAAAACATATTAATAATAATATGTTGA
Organism: uncultured Bacilli bacterium; assembly: GCA_944332295.1. Taxonomy (GTDB): domain Bacteria; phylum Bacillota_I; class Bacilli_A; order RF39; family UBA660; genus Faecimonas. The sequence goes on from CALVJR010000031.1 coordinate 512, forward strand.
TACAAGAAGCAGATTCTATCGAAGCATATCAAAAAGAAGAATATATGGATAGCTATAACGACGGTTCACTAGAAAGATTAATAGGATTTTGTAAGGATAGTAGTAGCCTTCCAAAGTCAGAAATTGTCTTACAAAAATTACAAGGAAAGCCAACGTTAGAAATCAGTCAAGAACTAGGTGTTTCCATTCATACAGTAGAACGTATATATACTGACAAAATTGCTAGGATTTCTAGTTTATATTATGATGCTCTAGCTGGAATCATGGATGAGAGTCTATATAATTATTTTCGTGAATTACTAAAAAGTCCAACAATTCAACAAACAAAATGGAAATCAGTATCCACATATATATTGCAAATGAATGCTGTTTTAAAAAAATATGAAAAAGGTCATGAATTAACAAATACCGAAAAACAGGTGTATGAAACGATTAATGAAATGAAACAAAAAACACAACAAAAAGTATATAAAAAGATTTAATACTACAAAAAATATTAAAACATATGATAATCAAATATCAAAGAGCTCTAAATAGTAAGATACTTTCTTACTTTTTTTATACAATAAAATGTAACAGCAAATACATTTAAAGAAATAGCAATAATTAATCCCCAGAGACCAATATTTAATAAGGATAATAATACTAAGAAAATAGAACGTATAAAGACTCCTATTGTAGTAGCAACCATTGCATCACGACTTTTTCCCATAGCATCAAGACAAGAAGAAAGGGGAGACTGAATATATTGAAATAGACAAACAGGAGCAAGAAAACGCATATAAGAAACACCTTCACTAGTATGATAAATTAGTTTTAATGGAAATACTGGAAAAAGAACAAAGAAGATAGTAACAGGAATACCAATAGCTAAAGAATAGAATAGAGCTTGTTTAATTTTTCTTTTAACAAAATTATAATTTCCTCTCGTATATTCACGAGAAACAACAGGAAGTAATGCTTGAGATATAGCCATGGTAAAAAAGGATGGCAGTAACAATAAAGGCATTACATAACCAGATAAAACTCCATATTCTGTTGTAATAAACTTAGAAGAATAACCACAAGCAAGAAGTGTAGTAGTTAGAAGTATAGGCTCTAAAAAATAACCAACACTCCCTAACAATCTCCCTGTAGTATTAGGAATACCAATCGATAAAGATTCTTTCATATAATCTTTCTTAGGGATAAGATTTTCTTTTTTTAATTGAATATTTTTAGGTAAGAATAAAAATAAGACAAGAATTGAAGCACCCTCACTAATAACATTAGATAAAATGATATAACAAACAGCATATTCTAATCCTTTTGGTAAAAAGAAAGGTATACCTACAATCATAAGTATTAATCTGACAATATCTTCTAACAAATTAGAAACAACATGAGGCATCATTTTTTCTTTACCAAAAAAATAACTTCTACAAATACTAGAAAGACTAGTAAAAGGAATCACAACTGCAATTGCTAGGATAGGTAAATAACATCTGGGATCATGTAATAAGTTATTAGCAAGTACAGGTGCAATAACAATAATAGTAACAATTAATAACAAGTTAATAAATAAAGTAATAGGTAAGATAGAAAAAAATAGTTTGATATTATTTTTTCTTTTTTCTGCTACTAATTTAGATAATGCTGTAGGAAGCCCAAATTGTCCGATTCCTATAAATAAGGAAAATGTTGGTAGTACCATCATATAGAGTCCAAGTCCTTCAGTACCCATTAATCTACTCATCATAATTTTGATAAACATACCAAGTAGTTTTGTTAAAAGGCCACCAACTAATAAAATGATTACAGAATTTATAAATTTCTCTTTCATACTAAAGTATATGAATGATAAGTAAAAGCTATTAAAAAATAAAAAAATAGTTTCAAAAAAGAGAATTTATGATATGATAATAATGAAGATGAAAGTAAGTGAGATGTAAACAATTGTAAATCGAACAATTGTAAAAACATGTAAATATATCTTGTCAATTTCATAGAAAAAAAGAAAAAGTGTTTAGAATTACTTTATTCTTTTTTATATGGATGTTAGACTAGTAGTAGAGGTGGAAAGAATGAGCGGATTAATTAATTTTTTAACAACAGAGGAAATGATAGTGGTGTATGCACTGATAGGAATTGCATCCGTCTTGTATTTAATTATATATATACTTGATAAAAGTTATTATAAAAGGAAACAACGTCAAAATACGAAAGAGTTACGTAAGATTGTAGATGAGGTTTCTGACAAAATAGAACCAGAGGCAAAAGAGGAAGTAGTAAAACAAGAACCTGTAATAATTCCAATGACAGAACAACAAGAAGAAAAGGTAGAACCAATACAATCAGTAGTAGAGCCGATAGTAATAGAGCCTGAGAAAGAAGAAGCAATTGAGATTTTATCAACTCCTCAAGAGAATGTTTCTAATATAACGCCAGTGCAACAAGAAGAAAAAATACCTGCTATAGAAGAACAACCAGTGTTAACTACATCAATAGAGAATATGCAAGAACAACAAGCAGAAGACAAGAAGGAAGTAGAAGAACAATTACAATATACTAGTATTGAACCAGATCCTACAGAAGCACAAGCAGAACTTATGAGATTGACAGAAACATTAGAAAAAGCAGAAGCAGAAGTAAAAAATATTGAATTAACTGCTTTTGAAGAAGAACAAGAGCAAAATGCTATTATTAGTTTAGATGAATTAATAGAGCGTGGTAAAGTGATGTATGAAAATGGGGAATTCGATAAATTAGAAGATGAAGGAAATGAGCCTATCAGTCTTCAAGATTTAGAAGAAAGAATGAAAGCAGCAAATGAGTCTGTAGTAACCATAGAAGAAGAACCAGTAATTACAGGATCAACACCTATCACAGAACAAATGGTTTTAGATGATTTCCAAACAGTGGAAATAGAAAATGAACCTATCACACCAGTAATAGAGAAAAAAGAAGCTTATTCAGAACATAAGAAATTTAAAAGCAGTCCAGTTATTTCTCCAGTATATGGTATTGAACATCCAGAAACGCCAACACCAGCAGATATTGAACTAGAAAATACCGCAAATTATGAAAAATTGGATGAAGAAATAAGAAAGACAAATGAGTTCTTGATGACGTTAAAAGAACTACAGAAAAAATTAGATTAATGAAGCAGTAAACTCGATGATTACAATTTTTATCGAGTTTTATTTTTGTTCAACTTAACTTATTGTTAAATAATATTTTCTTTGGTATACTAATACAAGATAAGGTGATTTTATTATGGATAAAAATAAATATTTTAACTTAAAAAACAAAGTTATCTTTTTCTTGTCCTTTTGTATTCTTTTAATATTGGTATTAGTAAGTGTATTACCTAATTCTTTTGCATCCCTAGTTCCAGTAAAATCTATTTCTTTTGAATCAGAAAAACTAAGTTATGAGAAAAATGAAGCCGGATCATATAAAATAACAAAGTCAGCAGAATGGATTGCGAAAGGAAAAGCAAGAATAACATTTCAAGTAGATACCAAAGAACTAAAAAAGGAAAATACAAAGGCAGACACTATTTTAATTGTAGATACCTCAGCTTCTATGTCGGGAGAAAAACTAGATAAAGTAAAAAGTGACAGCATAGATTTAATCCAAAAAGCTTTACAAGATAACAATAACAGAATAGGAATTATCGAATTCAACGATACTGCATCTATAGTAAGTAATTTATCAAATGATATTTCAGACTTAACAAATAAAATCAATAGTTTAACAACATCGGGTAATACTAATTACTATCAAGCACTAGTAAAACTAGATGAAATATTACAAAATTATCAAAAAGAAGAAAATAGAGAATTAACAGTACTATTCCTAACAGATGGACTACCAAATAGAAATACACCAAACGAAGAAGGACAATATAAATATTTAAAAAGTGAGTATCCTTACTTAAATACTAATGCCATCCAATATGAAATGGGAAGTACAGTATTAGAGGCAATAAAAAATATCAGCGATAACCAGTTTATTGCCGACATGGATACACTGAACAACGTTTTAATAGATGCAGCTGTCCCAAGACAAATATATAATAACTTTAAAATAACAGATTATATTAATACTGAATATTTCACAATAGAAGATAAAGAAGATATCAAAACATCCATAGGAAAAGTATCGTTGGATAATGAAAAAGTGATATGGAATCTAGAAGAACTATCCTCAGGAAAATCTGTTACTATGACAATCGATGTTTATCTAAAAGAAGAATACATTGATAAATTTGATTTATATAAAACCAATACCAAAGAAGAAGTAACTAGTGAAATTGATGGTATAAAAGAAAATATTAGTAAGACTGATACACCAATTCTTTCTAATAGTTTTACAGTAAGTTATGATGAAAATACACCAGCAGGCTGTAACGTAGAAGGAACACTTCCAGAAAGTAAACAATATTCGGTATTTAATCCAGTAAAAATAGAAGAAACTACTATAACCTGCGAAGGATATGAATTCCAAGGTTGGGAAGTAGCAAATAAAGACAATGTATCAATGATAGGAAATAGTTATTTCATATCTGATGGCAACGATATTAAACTTAGAGCTATCTGGTCAAAGGTAAGTCTTAATAAATCCATGGACGGAAAAGTGAATGAAATAAAATCAAAATTAAAAAGTTTAAATTTTGATGATGAAACTTGGGAAATTTATCAAGGTGAATTTTGGAATGATGCATATAAATTAAACACGACAAAAGTAATTATCCAAAATAAGCTATCGCCAATTGAAGGAGCAGTAGAATTCTGGGATGTATCGGAAGCAACCGATGGAAGTGTCATGGCTTATGCAGTATTAAATGAAGATCAAAGTACGTACACAATTTATTTACAGGGATCAAGAAAAATCATTGCCCCTGAAAATAGTGCTTATCTATTTGGTGAGTTTGATGTGCTAGAATCCATAGAAGGATTAGAATATCTAGATACATCACAAGTAACGGATATGAGTTATATGTTTAGCTATTGTAGTAATCTAACTAGTCTAAATTTAAGTAATTTTGATACATCGAGCGTAATAAATATGAATGATATGTTTAGTAATTGCTTTAATTTAACAGAACTAGATGTGAGTGGTTTTGATACATCAAATGTAACAAATATGGCTCGGATGTTTTCTGGGTGTGGTAATCTAATCAGTCTAGATTTAAAAAATATTGATACATCACAAGTAACAGATATGAGTTATATGTTTGACTTTTGTTATAACCTAATAGAACTAGATTTAAGTAATTTCGATACATCAAAAGTAACAAATATGATGAGTATGTTTTCTGATTGTAATAGTATAACAGAATTAGATTTAAGTAGTTTTAATACCTCAAAGGTAACGGAAATGGATTGGATGTTTTCTGGTTGTAGTAGTCTAATTGATATAGACTTAAGTAGTTTTGATACTTCAAATGTAATTTCTATGTATCAAATGTTTGGTTCATGTAGCAGTCTAACAACGTTAGATTTAAGTAGTTTCGATACTTCAAAAGTATTATCTATACAGTTAATGTTTATGAGGTGTAGTAGTTTGAAATTAATTGATTTTAGAAATGCAACTTTTATTAATGCAGTCCAATATTTTGATATGTTTATGAATACATCTAATCTATCAGTCATTGTAAAAGATGAAGCAAATAGAAGCTGGATACAAAGTAGATTAGGAAGTAATGGAACTGCAATCATTGCAAGTTAGAAAGGAGAATAGGTATGAATAACACATTTCAGAAAAAATTAATGTTTATTATTCCGTTAATAGCATTAGTATTAATTGTAGGTTTTGTATTTTCTTCTTCTTTCTCTTTTGCTGAAGTGTTAGATAATGGCACTAGAGTAGAAGAAAATAGTGACTTAACTTATTATATTGATGTTTTATATGATGGAAAAGATAGCGAAGCAGTTAGCTCCAGTGATGAAGCAACAGCCGACGTTTATAGTGATTATATTTATGTAGAAGATAAGCTTCCAGAGGGACTAACATTTAAAGAGTTTGTCTCTTCTGGAGGAGATGGTATTGGAGCAGTAAAAAGGAATGATCCTAATACTAGTTGTTCCGGGTCCGTAGTAGGAGGATATAATGGTTTATCTTATAATCCAGATACCAATACAGTCTCTTTTAAAGTAAAAGATTTACAAGCGGGTTGTAAATTAACAGTCGGTGTCACTACAACAACACCATCTCTTGGTGATAAAGAAAGAATGGACTTCTACAATACTGCTTATGCAAAAGAAAATAGTTTCCAAGCACAATCCAATACAGTACATGTATTCATGGGAAAACTAAACTCTACAACTTACGAAGTAAGTTATCTTATTGAAGGGGAAGTTCCAGATAATGTTGCGATACCACCTACAGCTACATATATTGCTGGTACTATGGTAGGTGTTGCTCCTAATCCAATGGTAGATGGATATACATTTAGTGGCTGGGAAAGTAGTAATGTAGAAGTTAGTAATGGAACATTTACAATGCCTTCTGATAACGTGATCTTTACAGGAAGTTTTACAAAAAGTAAAACCTATGAAGTAAGTTATCGTATAGAAGGAGAACAACCAGATATTTACACAGTTCCAAGTACGAAAGAATATAGTGCTTCCAGTGATGTAATTATTGATTCCTTAAAAAAAGGAGACATTATAGATGGATATCGTTTCTTAGGATGGGAAACAGATGATGTAGAGCTAGTACAAGATGGGGAAGATATAACATTTACGATGCCAGAAAATGATGTAGAATTAGTAGGAAGATTTGAAAAAGAAACATATACAGTAACCTATCAATTCCAAGGAAACATTCTTCCACCTAATGCAGATACTTTATTGCCAGAAGTAAAATCATATGAACCGGGAGAAGTAGTAAAATTAGCCGAAAACCCGGAAGCAGCAGGATATAGATTCTTAGGATGGTATGCAAATGAATCTTTTGAAATGCCTAATAAAAATATTATTATTTATGGAGAATGGGCAGAACAAGCAGGAATGTTTAGTCCAACGATTACCCAAGAAATCATAAATCCAAAAGAAAAATATGAAAAAGGTGATACGGTAGAGTTTAAAATAACAATTACCAATCCAGAAAATTTCCAGATAAAAGATGTAATATTAGAAAATAAATATACTCTAGTAGCAGGAGTAGGTTATACATTAATGAATAATCACTATGTAAAAATACCTAGTATCCCAGCAAATAGCAGTATAGAAGTTTATGGACGATATATTGTAGAAGAAGATAACTATCAAAAACTAGAAAATGTAGCAGAAATCATAGGAGCAATCGCAGATAATAATTATGTTTTTGATACTAGCAAAGACTATCAATCAAAAGTCGAATTTCTAGTAGGAAAAATAAACTTAAAAATTAATAAAACCGATAAAGATAATAACAGTTTATCTGGAGCAGTATTTGGATTATATGAAGATAAATCATTATCGAAAGAAATAAAAACAGGATTAGAATTTAATGATTTAGAAGTAAACAAAACCTATTATTTAAAAGAATTAAAAGCACCAGATGGATATGTATTATCTGATCATATTACTGAAATTATAATAAATGAAAATGGCAAAGTTATGGTAGATGGTAACGAACTATCAATAACAGATGGATTTTATAAAATAGATATTATTAATGAAAAACAAAACTTTATTAATTCACCAGATACCATAGATTCTATTATTACTTATATCTTGTTATTTATTTTATCTATAGGAATTATTGCATTTGTAATATTTAAATTAAAAAAAGATAATCATCAAAGACCAAAAAAGTCTAATCAAAAAAAAGAAGAGGAAATAGATTTAATTTAATATGTTAAAAAAAATAATTTTATATGGATTATTACTATTATCTTTATTTGGTCTTATCTTTTCTTCCTATAAAATTATATGTTGGTATATAGATAATCAAAAAACACAAGAACAAATAGAAAAAGTAGAAAAATTTATAGAAGAAATTCCCAAAACAGATTCTAAAGATAGTAATATAACTGTTGATTTTAGCTCTTTATTAAAAGAAAACAAAGAGGTAAAAGGTTGGGTACAAATTCCAAATACTAATATTAATTATCCATTTGTTCAACATAGTGATAATTCTTATTACTTAACCCATTCCTTTGATAATAGTTATAATAATGCTGGATGGATATTCTTAGATTACAGAAATAATATAGAACAACTAGATACCAATACAATTATCTATGGACATGGTAGAGTAGATGGCACAATGTTTGGAAGTCTGAAGAATGTTCTTACAGAAGAATGGTTAAATGATTCTAATAATTACAAAATTATAATCTATTTACCAGAAACTACGTATACATTTGAAATATTTAGTGCCTATCATATAAATACAACGGATGATTACTTAAAAACTAATTTTAATAGTATAAAAGAATATGAAGAGTTTTTAAACTTAATAAAAAATAGAAGTACTTATTCTTTTCCTACTACAGTAAGTACAAATGATAAAATACTTACTTTATCTACATGTTTTAATGATAAGGAAAAAATGGTGGTTCATGGAAAACTAATCTTAGATGAACTGGAAGGATGATAACCTCATCCTTTTAGTTTGAGATAATGTTGAAATCTTGTAAAAAGTAATATAATATGGTATAATTTGATAACAAAAGAGGTGAGGATTTATGAAAAAGCGCACCTTGGATATTGCAATTGTAGTTTGTGCTATTATAGTTATTGTTCTGGTTGTTATATTAGTATGGCCTACAGAAAAAAAGGATTTATCAAAAAGTACCAAAGTAAAAAAAGAAGTAAATAGTGAAGAAAAAGTAAATAAAGAAATAAAAGAAGTAAGTATCAAAGAAGAGCCAAAGAAGGAAGAAGAAATAAAGGAAAATAGTTTTCTTTCAGATACTACGGTAACAACAAAGGAAGAAGAGGTAGTATCTTATGTTTCTGATGTAGAAGAAAGTATTTCAAATTTAGACACAGAAAGCACAGATACCACAATGAAAGAAAAGTTAGAAAATACATTTATTACACTTACAGATTTTATCTTTTATGGTGGAACAATTAAAGGTATGACTTTTGATGAATTAACGGATACAGCAAAACAAGAAATTCTAGATCTTTATGAAAAGATTGATTCTAAAATAGAGTCTTATTTTCCAAATTATAAAGAAAACATAACATCTTCTGCTAAAAAAGGATATACGACTGCTGTTACAAAAGCAAAAGAGTTAAAGGATGAAATTATTACGAAATATAAAGAAACAATAGGAGAAGAAGAGTATAATAATGTTGTAAGCAATATAGAAGAAGACAAGAATCGTTTTCAAGATGCCTATACACCATATGTAGAAAAAGGCAAAGATGTAGCATCACAAGCTATAGAGAAAGGAAAAGAAATTTGGGATACTACAACAGATAAATTAGATTCTTGGTATCAAAATTTTAAAGAAAGTAGGGAGTAGTTTGCGAAGTGTTGGAATTTTAACATTAGGTTGTAAAGTAAATACATACGAAAGTGAATACATAGTTCATATACTAAAAGAGCATGGATATATAATTAAAGAATTCGATGATATTTGTGATGTATATATTATTAATACTTGTACGGTAACAAATACTAGTGATGTAAAATCTAGAAAAATGATTCGTCAAGCAATAAAAAGAAATAAAGATGCATGTATAGTAGCCATGGGATGTTTTATTGAAGCAAATAAAGATTATGCTCTCCCTGGATTAGACATTGTAATTGGAAATAAAGATAAATCTAAAATAGTAGAATTGTTAGATGAATATTTTTCTAAAAAAGAAGAAATTCGTAGATTATACAAAGATCTTCCAACTAAGTTTGAAGATATGTATATTAATGAATTTCCAGGAAGAACTAGAGCATTTGTAAAAATACAAGATGGTTGTGAAAATTTTTGTTCTTACTGTATTATTCCATTTGTACGTGGAAAATGTCGTAGTAAAGATCCTGATATGGTAATAAAAGAAATAAAAGATTTAGTAAATCATGGTTATCAAGAAGTGGTATTAACAGGAATTCACACAGGAAACTATGGAGTAGATCTAGAGATTAACTTTGCAGAACTATTAAGAAGAATAGTAAAAATAGAAGGTCTTGCTCGTCTTCGTATTTCATCGATTGAAATTACAGAATTAACAGATGAAGTATTAGAAGTAATTAAAGAAAATCCTGTTATTGTAAATCATCTACACATACCACTTCAAGCTGGTAGTAATCATGTATTAAGAATGATGAATCGTAAATATGATTTAAAGTACTTTAAGTTTCGTATCAAAAAAATTCGCTCTATTCGTCCTGATATTGCAATTACAACTGATGTTATTGTAGGTTTCCCAGGAGAGACAGGACTAGATTTTGAAACAACACTAGAAACATGTGAAGAATTAGGTTTTACCAAAATTCATGTATTTCCATATAGTGAAAGAAAAGGAACTGTTGCTAAAGAATTACCATTCCCAATTGATGGTGATGTAAAAAAAGAAAGAGCAAGACTTCTTCTTGCATTATCTAAAAAATTAGAATGTTCATACTTTGAGTCATTTATTGGTAAAGAAGTATCTGTATTAATAGAAGAAGAAAAAAATGGAAAAAGTTATGGACATACAGATAATTATTTACATGTAGAAATAGATAAACTTCTTCCTAAAAATACCTTTGTAACAGTTCGTATTACAGAAGTATGTTATCCATATTGTATTGGTGAAGTATCTTTGCTAAAATAAAAATAGGAGTGATAATATGGATAATTTTATGTTTCAAAAATTAATGAATGTAAAAAAAGAAGAAGAAAAGGAAAAACAACAAGAAGAAATAGAAGTATTAACAGAAGAAAATGAAGTAGATAGAAAATCTTGTCAACAAGAGGAAGATAGTGAAGGGTATGTAGCTAGAAAAAATAATGAATAATTAGGAGGAGTTATGGATATCTATATCAAAGGAAATTATCAAAGAAGTATTTATCAAAATAGTAATGGTTATCACATAGGTCTTTTTAAAATAAAAGAAACTAATAGCGAAGAACTAACAAAATATGTAGATAAAACAATTACTTTTACAGGGTATTTCCATGAACTAAATGATATGGATACCTATCTTTTTTTTGGTCAAATGGTAGAACATCCAAAATATGGAAACCAGTTTTCAGTTACAAGTTATGAACGTTGTAAACCGGAAGAAAAAGATGCTATTGTGGACTTTTTAACAAGTGGTCTATTTAAAGGAATAGGAGAAAAAAAAGCCAAAACGATTGTAGATGTACTAGGAAAAGATACTTTACAAATTATATTAGAAAATCCAGATAATTTAATTTTAATTCCAGGAATTACAAGAAATAATATTGATACACTACATACAAAGTTAAAAGAATATGAAGCAAGTTATGAAACTGTTTTATATTTGAGTGAATTAGGTTTTTCTACCAAAGATGCTATGATTGTTTATAATTTTTATAAAGAAAAGGTAAAATCCATCATAGAAGAAGATATCTATAGTTTGATTTATAGTATTCCAGAAATTACATTTAAAAAGATTGATCAAATTGCCTTAAAAAATGGAATAGAAAAAAACGCTTTAATTCGTATCAAAGCTAGTATTATATGTATTATGAAAGAACTTAGTAATGCTTATGGTCATAGTTATTTTTTCTATGATGAAATATATGCCTATTTATCTAGAGTATTATTAATAACCATATCAGATAAAGAATATCAAGAAGCACTTTCTTCACTAATAAAAGATTTAAAAGTAGTACAAAAAGAAGAGAAATATTATTTAGAAGAGATGTATCAAGCAGAATGCTTTATTGTAAAACGATTTCGTTTGCTTGCTCATAGAGAAGAAGAAGTGTTTAAAAACTTAGATGACAAGTTTAAAGAAATGGAAAGTGTATTTGGAATTTCCTACAATGAAGAGCAAAAACAAGCCATATTAGATAGTTGCATGAAAAACTTTTTAATTATTACTGGTGGACCAGGAACCGGAAAAACTACTATTATGAAAGGAATTGTAGAGTTATACAAAGAACTTCATAAGTTAACATATGAAAAATTAGTAGATAAAATTGCTTTATTAGCACCAACTGGTAGAGCAGCAAAAAGGATGAGTGAAGCAACACTTTTACCAGCTTCAACAATTCACCGTTTCTTAAAATGGAATAAAGATACTAATAAGTTTCAAGTAAATGAGTATCATAAAAGTAAAGTAGAGTTTGTGATTATTGATGAAGCAAGCATGATTGATACGGAGCTTCTAGCAAGTCTATTAAAAGGAATATCAGCAAATTGTAAAATAATTATGGTAGGGGATTCCTATCAATTACCATCAGTTGGTCCAGGGCAAGTATTACATGACTTAATTGAAAGTAAAAAATTACCAGTAGTAGAACTAAAAGAATTATATCGCCAAGGAAAAGACTCAAATATTTTATCTTTAGCTTACGATGTGAGAGAAGGAGAAGTAAGAGATGAAGTATTTAATCAAGATGAGGATTTAACTTTTATAGAATGTAATGATAAAGATGTCCTAACTAACCTAATGGATGTATCTCAAACTTTTAAAGATTTATCTTATAAAAATTTTCAAATATTAGCACCAATGTATAAGACTATTTATGGAATTGATACAATTAATCAAAAATTACAAACTATTTTTAATCCAAAAGAAAGTAGTAAAAAGGAACTAGTAGTAGGTGAAGTAGTATTTCGTGAAGGTGATAAAGTAATTGAACTTACTAATATGCCAGAAGAAAATATCTATAATGGTGATATTGGTATTATTAGCACAATTATAACGCAACCAACAAAAAAGATTATTATTGATTTTGATGGAAATGAAGTGACTTTTACGAGTGCTAATTTTAATAAGTTTAGACTTGCTTATGCTATTTCGATTCATAAAGCTCAAGGAAGTGAGTTTGATGTTGTTGTTATGCCAATTGTACAAGGTTATAAGAAAATGCTCTATCGTAAACTTGTCTATACAGGAATTACTAGAAGTAAAAAAATGTTATATCTAATTGGTGACAAAATTGCTCTTCGTCAAGCAGTTGCTAATACTTCATCAGATATTAGAAGAACCACAATTAAAGATTTTTTAGAAAATGGTATAAAATAAAATGTTTTTACTCATAATAAAAATGAGGTGAAAAACATGGAAAAGAAAACAATGAATAAAATGATTTGGGCTGCAGTATTAGGCGGAATGGGAGTAGCAGGTTATATGTATTTTAAAAAGAATCCTAATGCTATGACTAATATGAAAGAAATGGCAAAAAATGCAGCAAAAACTACTTATGATAAGTTAGAAGATATTGACTAGGAAACTAGTCAATTTTTTTATCAGAAAAAAGTAAACTAGCAGTTGATATTTTTGCCCGGGGGGGGGGTATAATTTTAGTAGAGTGAAATAATGGTGGTAAGTTATGAGAATGGTTCACTTGAAAGTAAAATTACCTTAGTTATGTCAAATATAGTAAAGTTTTCCTTTGAAAAACTTTTTCTTTTTGTTATAATAAGTAGTAGCAAGATTAGGAGTGATAAGAAATGGCATTAAAATATGATGAGTCATCGATAAAAATATTAGAAGGACTAGAGGCGGTTCGAAAAAGACCTGGTATGTATATTGGTTCTACTGATAAAAGAGGACTTCACCATCTAGTTTGGGAAATTGTAGATAATGCTATTGATGAAGCAATTAACGGGTTCGGAGATTATATCAAGAT
>CALVJR010000032.1 GCA_944332295.1 uncultured Bacilli bacterium
ATTTATTTGTATAACTGCCTGTCGTACAAAAAAGACTGTCATTACTGACAATCTTTTTGGTAAATTACTATTTATTGCTGAGATTATTATATCATTTTAATTCAAAAAAAAATAGCCCTGTACTAGCAGCTATTGTATAACTTCACCTATTTATATCTGGAAGTGAGATACAAATGATTGGTAAAGTAAAATGGTTTAACAATGAGAAAGGCTATGTTCTCATCGCACTTTCATCATACCACAAACAAAATTTCATTTCAATAGGATACATCAACAAAATTTATAATCCCATCATTTCTCGAACTATGCGATCAGAAATTTTAATTGTTCCCACTAATACTAACATATTAAAAATAAGTTCACCAATATATTTCCACACTTGTGTTACTGCTGCTGCACTTGTATCAACAACAGGTGGACTAGAAGCAAATAAACTAAATATAATACATGATAAAATAATAATTGCACCTTCTAAGCAAACTGCTGCATAACTCTTTAAAAAACTTTTTGTTACACTTTGAGTAGGTTCGCCTGCCATAGCAGATAATGGTATAGGTGCAATTGCAGTATATAGATACAATTTAAAAAATCTACCATATACCGTCATTATCATTATAAAAGCCAAAACAGTAACTATTAGACCTCCAATCAATGTTACCGCCCACAGTGGAATAGATTCTAAAAAGCCACAGGATTCTATAGCATTTATTATGCCTTGAGGAAGAGTGCTTTTTGCAGAACTAGTGATATTGGCTGTTGTCATTATCTTAGAAACAATGCCTTGAGAAATTTTAAAAATTGCTAGCATTAAATCCATTCCGTACGTAACCACAATTTTCGCAATAGTAAATCTTATAAAAAGTTTTAAAGCATGTTCTGGTCTTTTTACTTCTGTTAATGAGCCACAAGTTTTTGCAACACCAATGACAAAAAACAGAACTAAAAGTGCTAAACCAATTGCTTGCATAGAGCCATATATATTTTTAATTACATTCCATATTGCTCCACCTTTAAATGTCTCGGGTGTTTGGGTAATTAAAGTCCAAATTTCAGCTAACTTTCCATTCCAAGTATCCAGTGCATTTTGTAGGTTTTGAACAACCCAATTATCACTCACACTATTACACCTCCTATCCTACAATTGTATTTAAAATTTCCTTAGCAAATGTAATAATAATTCCACCAGCAACAGTTAAAAAACCATTTGCTCGTTGTGATGGATCATGGCTTTTAAATGATAAACCTACTTGCACAACACCAAAGCCTAGCAAAATCATACCGATTGCACGAATTAAGCCAAAAATAAAATCGGATAAGTTATTTACTACAGTTAATGGATCATCAGCAGCATAAACTGTTGTCGCTGTTAAAAATAATACTAAAGCCAAATGACTAACTTTCAAAATCTTTTCTATTTTGTGTAATTTGGTTGTTTTTTGTCTTTCTTTCATATTTTCCCTTCCCTTCTAAAAAGTCATCTACTTCCTCGGAATAGATGACTTCATATTTATTCTTTGTTTTTTCAATCTCACTAAAATCATAATCTAAATTGGTATCAATCACCATTTCGGCAATTGAATTAGTTATCATACCATGTTGATATGTCTTACCAATACCATCTGGAGTTAAATTAATACGAGGATGTTTTAAAATATCGTATTTTTTATCTTTGAGTGGTCTTTCACCCCTGATAAATAAAATGCATTCACTATTATCAAGCATTCTAACCTCATCCGCAGTAAGCAACTCCCTTCCAACAATTTGATAATTTGTGGAATAACTACCTGAGTGTCCTGTACTCTTTCCGTAAGAATTGGTATCAATAGTTTCCTTTCCAAGCAACTCACTAACATATTTATGTGTCGATTGCTCGTTTCCACCTAGATATAGGAACTCATCACAGTTACCAACAATCGATTCCCATTGTTTTTCAAATAACGCCTTTAATTGAGCTAAATTTTGCAAAATGATTGAAACAGAAACATTCCTACTTCTCATTGTAGATAGGATTTTTTCGAAATCATCTGGCAAACTTACATTAGCAAACTCATCCATTAAAAAATGAACATGTACTGGTAAACTACCATTGTAATTATGATCTGCTTGATAAAATAATTGTTGAAATAATTGTGTATATAAAATACTAACTAAAAAATTAAAAGAAGCATCGTTATCTGGAATTATAGCAAACAATGCAACCTTCTTTTTACCAATGCTAGACAAATCAAGTTCATCAGTTTGAGTTAAACTCGCAAGAGAACTAAGATTAAATTTTTCTAATCTACTAGCCAAAGTAATTTGGATAGATTTTAGAGTTTTAGCCGAACCAGAATGGTAATCTCTGTAGTATTTTAAAGCAATATGTTCAGGGTTTTTACGTTCTAAATCATTAAAAAGCATATCTAAAGGACTAACATAATAATCATCATCTTCATGAACTTCACCAGCCCTAAGCATTTCCATAACCATTGGGAAATTTTGTTCTTCTTCTGGAGCTTCATATTTTAAGTAAAACATTAAAGCCAATAAAAGCATACTTGCCGCAGTATCCCAAAATGGATCTTGAGAAGAACTTCCTTTTGGAGTTGTGGCTTTAAATAAATTGGTAACTAATTTTTGAACATCATTATCATTTTGAATATAGACAAAAGGATTATAACAATGTGATAATTCCATATTAATTAAATCTAAAACTCTTATTTCATATCCTTGATGTTCTAATAAATGTCCTTCATCTCGCAATATTTCACCTTTTGGATCTAATATGACAAATGAAGTATTTGCCTGCATAACATTCGGTTTGGCATAAAATCTTGTTTTACCTGCACCACTACCACCAATGATTATGGTATTCATATTTCTTCTATGCTTTTTTACATCATATCCTAAAGAAAAGTTTTGAGATAAGATTTTATTATTAGTAGCAGGTTTTTGAAAATATTTTTTATTTATTCTTTTTATATCTCCCCACTTTGCCGAACCATGTTCCTCTTGCCTTCTATAATTCCTTTTAGTTGAAAAATATACAGCAAGTCCAATAACATAAATACAGCAACAAATTAATATGCATTTTACTGTATTATCACAAAAAGTTATTTTAAAAGGATTATTGATTACTTTACTAAAGCCTCTAATAATTGATAATATTCCACCTTCTGATATAGGAGCTATTAATAGACCTAACCAAATGACGGGAATTAAGCCAATTATAAATATCTTTTTATCTTTCATCTACATACTTCCTTGGGAACATTCTTTTCTTATCAGGAGCTTCAAGAACTTTTAATAAAATTTCATCAATTGGCTCTGAATCTTTTCCCTCTTCCAAAACTTTATTACGAAACTCATTCAATGCATTAATTATAATTCCATACTCATACTTATCCAGTTCTAATACTTTTACCTCTTTCATTTAACTTTTCCCTTCGATTTATTACCTTTAGATTTTGTATTTCTATTGGTAGTTTTATCACTCCGTCTATCTACAGAATTATTTATTTGTTTTTTATATGTATCTAATTTCTTCTTTACAGATTCCTTTTTATTTTCTACTGTAGCACCCTTAGGAGTTGAACTCTTTGGCATTTCTGAGATAGGCTCTGACCGAGGGCTTTTTTCGGTCTTTGCCAAATGGGGGTTTGATTTTGTATCCTTTTGCTTTTTCTTACTTTTTGCATTTCTTGCTTTTTCAATTTCAGAAACAATATCCGCTTTATTGTAAGATGCTAAATTGAATCTATCAATAATTCTATTAATTCTACCAGCATCTTCTTTTCTAACTATAATATCAACTAAACCATCTGGCGATTTAGATTTTTTATCTACCAAAGCACAATATAATATTCCATATCGTTTTGCTTCATCTTGAAATTTTTTCAAGTTATCTTTACTAATTGAAAAAACTGTTAGTGGTTTCCCACTCTTTAACATATTAGATAGTTTTGCTTTACCACTGGTCTGCTCTTTGTTTTTCATAACTGTATAAATTAAAACAGCAAGTTCTTTTGCACCACTACCAACAATTTTTGCAGAAACTTCAAAGCCTTCTAATGACATTCTTATAATTTGTTCTGCTGCATCACTTGATTGATTCATTTAATCCTCCCTTTCTGTATAATCTTTAATTATATAAATTCGATGATGATAAATTACAATTTCCTTAAGTAACTCATCATTCTTAATCACTCTATATCTGTTTCCCCAAAATTTTATCCATATCCATTTTATTTTTTTCATATTCATTTACCTTTTCTTTTAAATTCGATTCATTTTTACTAATAAAATTAAAATTTTCAAAATATTTTTTGCATGTATCTAAAGAATCATTTAATTCCTGGATTTTACTAATTATACGTTCTTGTTCTTTCGGGTTTTTTGTTTGTTTAAATTGTTTTCTTAACTGTGTTTTAGTTTTATACAATTTGTCATATAATCCAGAAATGCTATTAACAAATTTTGTATAATCTTCATCAGTATAAATTTTATTGTCGTCAAACATTTTTACAATTTGAGAATAATTATCTAATCTTGATAAATCTTCATACATGTTCTTTGTAAAATTATAATTTTTAAATTTTTTAGGATATATTTTTAATAAAAAACAGTAGTATCTATATAATGCCACAATACTATGTGATTTTGACTTTGACTTTTTATGGAAATTAGAATAATAAGAATTACCATCATCAATTATTTTTGAATAATTTTCTTTTTCTTCTATAATTCTCGATTTTATATTTTCAATAGTATATTCATCTCCATATCTTCGTTCAATCCTTATATTTCTTTTATAATTATTATTTTTAACAGATAATTTACCATATCTATTTGTAACCGAATAATTTAATTCTTCTAATATTTTGATAAATTCATTGTACGTTTTTGCTTTTTTAATTGCATAATCAATATCATTTTTTGTATTTAAGTAGTATCTATTATTTTTATAACTACTATTTAAATAATAAGAAAAATCAAATTTCGATTTTGGTGATGGCTTTTCATCTAAAAAAGATATTCCATGCTCTTTACAAATGGAATCATTTAAATATCTTAACTGAGCTGTTGCTGCTCTATCACTATTAAATTTTTTCCCATCAACAAAGGAAACCGAGTTTACTACAAAATGATTATGTAAACACTTTGTATTTAAATGGGTTGTAACAATAACCTCATATTTATCTCCCCACATTTCATTTGCTAATTCTAAACCAATTCGATGTGCTTCTTGCGGAGTAACTTCGCCTTCTCTAAAAGATTGATAGCCATGATAACCTAAGATTCCATTTTGCTTGTTATAACATTTCTTAGTTTGAATCATTTGTTCATAAGCAGAATCAACATCACAATTTATTCCTGTAATGTAAAAGGATTGTTCCGTTTTATCATTATTCTCAGCATAATTTAATGCATTTTTTAAACCTGAAAAAGTCTTTTCATGATCTTCTGCATAATTAATTGTTCTATTTAAATTTGTAGTGATTTTCCACAATTTAGTTACTGCCATGTTTATTATCAACTTTTTCTAATCTATAAAGTTTACTTAGCTTATGAATAACTTCATCTAAATTCTTCTTGTAATTGAAAAGCATATTTGAATTTATATATCCAGTTTGATTAGCAACTTTTGCTATCTGATTTATATTGACTCCAATTTTTCTCAATTCAAAATTTAATTGTAATATTTCTTTATTGTATTTTACATTTGGAACAAAACCTTCAATAGCACCTCTTAAAAATTCAGATGTTGTTATGCCAAGATTAAAACTTTTAGTCCTAAGCATTCTTTCTTGCTCTGGACTTAATCTAAAATTTACTTGTCTTGTTTTCAATGTTTTCCTTTTTCTTCTTCGGTAGTTCCAAGTCGCTATCTTTTGCAATTATACATAAACACATCGTTGTAACACCAGTTAGTCCTCCAACTACTAAACCTATTATAAAAAACAATAATTCACTCATAAATTAATACCTTCTTTCTTTCATATTTGGGGATTGGGGTTTACCCCATATTAGGAAATTATTGCACCAACTAGGTGCTATACATTTCCATTGCTTGCTAAAAATCAAAATACAAATCGTATTCCGAATCTTAAACTTTATCTTTCCCTATTTTTTTCTTTTATTTTTGATAATACATCAAATAAATATTCATTTATTGATTCTCTAATCTCATCACCTATTGAAAAATCATTGCTTATCCAATCACTATATAATTCATTCAATGGCGAAGAACTTTTATTTAATATTTTTATTTGTTCATCAGAAAAATATCTACTATTTGGATCAAAACAATAAATCATTTCCTCCTTAATAGCTGTTTCATATGATCTATCAATAATATAATCAACATCCTTAGTCTTTAAATCTTTTATATAATTCTCAAACTCTTTCGTAATTTTTTCATACAGTTTTTCTCTCATGCAATCCTCCAATAAATTAAACGAGATGACATTATCTATCATCTCGTTCTACGTTATTTTTTTCATGGCTCTTACTAGATAAGAAAGTTACTTTCTCAGCTACAACATTCATTCTTGTTCGATTTTCTCCATCTTTTTCGTAAGAATCTTTTTGTAAGCGTCCTTTAACACCAATTATATCTCCTTGCTCACAATATAATGATGCATTTTCTGCAACACCATTCCAAAGAGTACAATCAATAAAATCCGTTTCATATTCTCCCTCGTGATTTTTAAAACTTCTAGGAACTGCCAATGTAATATTGGCAACTTTTTTTCCATTTTCTAATTCTTGAACCTCAGGATTTCGTGCTAATCTACCTACTAAGATTACTTGATTCAACATTTTTATTTCTCCTTTCTTTTTTTATTTTTTTTAATTTAATTAATTGATTTCATCAATCACCCCCTTTAAATTCTGATTCATTAAAAAAAGCAATTAAGTCTCTTTTCTTAATTGCTTCTCTTAATTCTTTTATATTAGATATGTCATTTCCAGTTAAACCTTTAATATTCCACATATCATCAATAGTTATTTTTTTTATTTTTTCATCTGAATCAATTCCAGATTTTATCAATTTTTCAATCGTTTTAAACTTAGAACTTAATAATGTATTTTTCATTCGCTTTCCTCCATTAAGTTAGCAACAAGTACAATTTGTTTATTTGTATTATGCTTACAAGTAATTAAAACAAGTGTGGTCTTATCATATTCTCTTTCAATTTTAACCTTACCTGTTTTTTCAACTTCATATATATTTACTATTTTATAATTGTATGTATTATTGGCATAATCTAAGGAAATACTATCTCCGACTGATAGTTTATCTAAATTTTTAAAGTAAGAAATACTAGCATTCCCAGAATGTGCAGCTAAAATAAAGCACCCATTGGTCACGTTTGGCATATCAGATCCATCAATAATTTGAATATTATAATCTACATTATTATATTTACTATCTGGAGATACCAAGCCTCTAATCAGATTTATTTTTGGAATTTTCAAAATACCTATATAATCTGTTTTACCTTGAGTTTTATTTTCACTTTCTATTGTAGTTTCATTATTTTCTACTTTTTCTTCTTGAATATAAAATTCCTCTATAGCCTTTTTTTCTTCATTTTGAATATTAAATTTTGTAATAAAATTAAAAGAGACAATAGAAATACCAATAATAAAAAGTAGAAAACCGACAATTAATAATCGGTTCTTTCTACTATTTTTTATTTTTCTTAACCTTTTCATACACAAAGATTCCTACTCCAACTCCTGCAAAACACAAACCTAAGATTAATGGTAAATGTGAATCAACAGCTTCTGTATTTGGTACTTCAACTATTTGTTCATTTGTCATATTTGCTTTTACTATTTCACCATTTTCTTTAATCTCAAACCACATTTTTTCAGGATTTAAAATATACCCTTCAGGAGCTTCAGTTTCGATTAAATAAAATTTTCCAATAGGCATATCTTCAATCACGATTTTTCCATTTTCATCAGTATATCCTTCAAAAACTTTTATATCATCTTCTGTATAAATCTCTATTTTAGTATTAGGTAGAGGTTCACCTGTAACTAAATCAGTCTTGGTAAACTCTAAAGTTCCTTTTTCATATTGATTATCTAAATCAAAAGTTTGATAAACAATGTTAGTGTATTGATCCTTATATTTTAATTCAAACTCATATATGTTAGAATCTACTACATTGCCATGGCTAGATTTAGTTTCTTTTAATTCATATTTTCCTAAAGGTAAATTGTCAATACTTGCATAACCATTTTCATCAGTAACTAGAATAGTAACTAAATCACCCTTTTTGTAATAAGTTTTTCCACCTACAACAATATCTTCTGAAGCTCTTAATTCAAATTCTGCACCCTCTAACTTGATTTTCTCATAATAATAAGAACCATTTTCAATGATTAGCTTTTCTCCATTTTTGTTAATTTCAACTTTACCCTTTACTTGACTATTTTCAAATTTAACCTCTAAAATAGCACCAAAAGTTTCATCATCAATAAGCTCTGAATCTTCGCCAATGGTAAATTCTAATGGCTCTTTATTCCATAAATATCCATCAAGTTCTTGATCTTGTTCTTCTAATCGATATGTACCACTATTTAAAGGTAATGGTGTAAGCAAAATTCCTTCTTCATTAGTTTCAAAAACACATTGTTCTTTATCAGTAACTTGGCATACGTATTCATTATTTTCAATATCAAAAATCTTGAATTTAATTCCAGCAGCAGGAATCACATTGCCAGTTTCTGCATCCACTTTAATTACTTTAAGTTTAGCTTTAATCTCGGCATTAGCCAATAATTTGTAGATAGGATCGTCAGCATTTTCATTTACTGTAATCTCAAAATCTTCAACAAATTCATGATCTTGTGTGCTAGTTACTTGTTTTATTGTATATATTCCATAAGGTAAAGTAGCAGTAGCATAACCACTTTCATCAGTTGTAATACTTGTTACTTTTTCTCCACTTGATTTTAAGTAGATATCAAAAGTAACATTAGGTTCACCAGTTAAAAAACCTGTTTCGTCTGATGCATAAACTTTAAATATTTTTAAATCTCTTTCTATTACTTTTTCACTTACATCAACTTCAGGATATAAATTATCTTTTGTTATTTCAAAATAATATTTAGTTTCATTCAATTCATAACCAACTGAAGCTTTTTCTTCTTGTAGATAAAAAGTACCTAGTGATGGTAAATAATCACTCATAACATATTCGCCACCTTTTGAAACTACTTCACCAACTCTTTCTCCTTCCATGTTATAAATACCATAAACTGCACCATCAAGAGTAGCATCACCTTGAGCTATACCTAGTTGAGTATCCATGTCAATTTTTTTAACAGATACTTTTCCTCCTACTACAGTTATTTTAATATTAACATCAACTGGATCATAAGATCCTCTCATCATTAAGTCTTGACCTGAAGGATGGAAATAAACAATTGCTGGATGAGAATAATTTTTATCCCTTTTAGTAATAGTTACACTTCCATCGCCTACTTTTGTAGCGGTAATTTTTAAAGTATTGTTTTCAATTGTAGCATTCACTCCTGTTTCATTTGCTACTTCAAAATTATGTAAAACCCCATTTGTATCATTTAATTCTAAATCATCTCCAATATTCATTTCTATATTAGATGAAGTAAAACTAGGGGCTTTATAATGTTCTTCAACCAATCTGTTTAATTCATTCATTTCATCTGTATATTTTGTAATTCGATTTCCATTTAATGTATCAGTAAAATAAATATCATATCCATGTGGAACAGTTTGCCAAATTAAAAATTGTGTAACAGTATACCATTTTATATCAGTATGATCACCATAACCATAACCGTAATATGCTAACAAAGATATTCTTCTCCATTGTTCAGTTGTCATATTTGCAACATAAGATTGATCAAAATCTTGTCCAGGATAAATTGCTCCTTGAGCAACTGGAGTTCCTGGTTCAATACAATAAACAAATTGTCCATCACTATTACGAGTAATTACTGTCATTTGTTGGTATTTACGAGTAGAACCCTTTACTTTTAAAATATAGTCTCCTTTTATCCATTGAGACTTGTCATTAAATGATTCATTATAATTAGCTGCATTTACTGTTATAGTTGGAATAAAAGATAAACCAACCAAAAATAATAAAACCATACTTATTTTATTTTTTATTAATCTCATTTTTTTCCTCCTTTATTTTTTCATAAAAAAAAGCCTTAATTATTTAAGACTTAGGCACAGACGGATAATCAATAAAATTTCCATTTCCGTCAAAAAATGTTAGCATATAATAAATATCTCCACAATCATCAGTTTGATAATCACATGTAAATCCATAATATTTATTTTTTTCTTTTAAGATATTCCCTTTTTCATTACATTCCTCAAAATTATCAAAATCTGCTCTAAAAACAGAATAAAATTTTTTTACAGTACATTGCCTTTCATTATTTTCTTCTACAATTGGTGTTGAGTTATTTATTGAAGGAATATCTTGTTCTGAACCATCATAATTATTTGTACCACCATTATTGGAAGTATTATTATCTTTAATTTCTTCAGAATCATTTGAAATATCTGGTGTAACTTGCTCTGTGTTTTCCTCTATCAATTCCGATTCTTCCTTTTTAGCTTCTGTTATCTTGGTATCGGTTTGACCTTTTTTTATTTCGGTATTTGCTGGATTTGTAAAATTGCGAAATAAACAAAAAGTACAAATGACACCAGTAACAATAAAGATGCCTGTTATAATCAAAATTTTCTTACGTTTCATTAAAAACACTCCTTTGCTTAATTTATCTGGTTATAACATAGTTTTGAAAAAAATAAAATTCTGCGATTCATCTTTCTCTATCTTTATTCTTATTAGATAATTTAGATAAGTTATAATTATTTATTAAATCTTCATTATCAGCTAGCCAATCATATTCGTCTTCATAATCCGAATAACCTTGTAATTTTTTAAAATTAGATTCTAATGCTGATTTGAAGTACCCAAACTTATTTCTTATTATATTACCATCTTCATCTAGAAATTTATTTTCTTTAATTCTTTTAGTAATATAATGTATAGACATAAACAATTCATGATTTGAATAACCATTATCTTTATATTCTTTAAATAAGTTATCATAATATGTAAGATTATACTCATCTTTACTTATATAATTTAATTTAATTAATTCTTTAGTGAAATTTGATATTTCCTCATCTTTAGATGTTTTATCTATTTTATCTATTAATGAATGACTATTTAATTGGTGATGATTTTCCGATGTTGGATTATCCATAGATGGAAAATCGGTCCCTGGATTATTTTTATTTAAATATAAGGTTTTTGGCATATCATATACAATATATTTATATACAAACAAGCCTTTATCATCTCGTTTTTTCAATATTTCTATATATCCTGATTCTTTCAGTTCATTAATAGCTGTTCTAATAGCAGACTTACTTTCTTTACATATAGATACTAGTCCATTAAACGAATAGTCCCAATTTGGTGGTAAACTTATCATTTTACAAAGTAAACCAATAGATTTAAGTGATAAGTTCTTATCTCGTAATATAAAATTATTTACTATTGTAAAATTATCGCTTCTCTTTATTTGAAATTCTTTATCATCCATATTTCACCTCTACTAGATAAATCATGCTATCGACTTTCTATATTTTTTTCTCTCAAATGACGCCCATAATATTCACATGCTTTAATTACAAAATCTTCCATATCATTAATTTTCAGACTTTTGGGAATAACTTTTCGTATTTTATCCTCACTGAGACTTATTCTAGGAATTTGATTTGGCTTTTCTTGACTCATTATTTCATCAATCTTTTGCTCTGTTAATTGATTATTTTCACTTAATTTTCTAAGTTGAATTGCTTGAGCATGACTAGGAGTTGAATCTGTATAATTGATTGAATCCAAAACTAATTTTTGTTCAGATTCCTTCAAATAAGAAAGTTCTACTGCTGGTCTTAGAGCTATTGATGGAGTTTGTTCTAATACCGAGTTATCAACCATATCTAATAATTCAGGAATTAAGTAATTAAGTCTAATAAATCTATATACCTGATTTTTACTTTCTCCCATTTCTTTCCCAACTGTCTCAGCAGAAGTTAACTTATTCCCCACTGGGAACGAAGTTAAATCGTTCCTAATTCCTTGATGTTTCATTGCATCAAGTTTCATTTTATAAGCTTTCGCTTTTTCACTAGGCAAAATAGACTCTCTATGCATATTAGAGTCAACCATATAAATTGTTGCCTCGTCATCCGACATATTTCTTACAATACATGGTATTTCAGATTTACCAATAAGTTCTGAAGCTTTTTTTCTTCTATGTCCAGATACAATTTCATATCTATTGTCTTTTTTTCTTACAATGATAGGTTCTAAAACACCGTTTAATTTTATACTTTCCTGTAGCTTAATTAAATCTTCATTTTCTCTAACTTTAAACGGATGCTCTGGAAAATCATCAATTAAATCTAAATCGATTATTTCAATTTTTTCTTTTTTGTTTTCATCTCGTTGTTCTTGAGTAGTAAAAAAATCATCTAGTTTGAATGTTTGATGATCGATGTAACTCTTTTTCTCCATCTCTTAATACCTCCATTGCAAAATTATTATAAGCTGATGATACTTTACTATTTTTATCATAAGAAAAAATACTCTCTCCTTGTGATGTTGACTCAGCCACTTTTATAGCTCTAGGAATTTGAGTGTCAAACAATTTAAAAACGTTGCCATAAGTCTCACTTAATTCTTTTCTAATGTTCTTCGCTAAATTCGTTCTTTCATCTACTAGTGTAAGCAAGATTCCACCTACTTTAAGATTAGGATTGATTTGTTTTCTAACTTTAAGAACAGTTTGTAACAAATGTCCCATACCTTTAGTTGCTAGGAACTGTGATTGAACAGGAATAATAACTTTATCTGAACAAGCTAATGCATTTATGGTAATCATACCCAATGATGGCATACAATCAATCAAAACATAATCATATTTATTTGTTAATGATCCAATTGCATTTTTCATAGTATATTCTCGACTCATTGCATTAACCAAACTAACTTCCAAGGATGATAAGTCAAGATTAGATGGAACTAAATCCAATCCTTCATTATGATGTAATACAGATTCAAAAGCATTTATATCTTTATCTGTAATAGTTCTTTCCATTAACGTTGCTAATGTAACAGGAATCTCATCGTTATTATGCCATCCCATATATGTTGTCAAATCACCTTGTGGATCAGCATCAATCAATAAAACCTTTTTACCAGCTTTTGCTAATGCAACTCCAAGACTAAACGTTGTCGTTGTCTTACCTACGCCTCCTTTCTGATTAGCAATTGCAATAATTTCACACTTAGGCACTTCTTCACCTCCTTTCATTATCCCACCACTTTTCCACCCAAAAAAAGACAGTTAATTAAAACCGTCTGTTATTAAAAATATCAAATTATATCAAGGGGGTTAACCTTGTGGTATCAACTAAAAAAAATAACCCCATTTTTTAATAAAAATAGCCATTTTTTATCATTTTTTGCTATTTTTTAGTCCTTCTTTAAAAAAACGTGCAAGATCTCGATGCTCGCAAGCCCTTTATTTATAAGGATTTCTCAAAGGGGTTAAATAAATTGGTATCAAGCAGTTGATACCGATTTTGTAAACCCCCTCTTTTTTATTATTATTTGACATATAAATCACTTCCTCGCATAAAATCTATTTCATTATATCATACTTTTTAATCAAAAGAAAAAGTAGACATTAATCTACTCTATAAATTGACTATCTAAGTTTTGTCAATACTAAATTTATAAAAATATTATACCATGTCAAAAATCACGAAAATAGACA
>CALVJR010000033.1 GCA_944332295.1 uncultured Bacilli bacterium
ATATTGTTTCCTAATAATGCAAAATTAATATAATTATCAGTAGGTTCTTTTCTCATCAAAATCACCTCTTGTTTCAAATATTATAACACATTATATCATATTTTTATTTATAATCCATAATTGTATTTTGTTGTGACAAAATATTTAACCCCCTAGGTATTTTGACACAAGTATCAAAATATCAGTGGGAACTTTTATATAAAACAAAAATCAGTCATATTTCAGACTGAAAGTATATTTAAAGTTCGAATAGTTCGAACAGATTCGTCACTGGTGGAGCTGAGGAGAATCGAACTCCTGTCCGAAAATAGAGCTACATAAACTTCTACAAGTTTAGTTAACTAATTTTATTCATATACTATCCAAGTAGTTAACGACCAAGATAATATATTATCCCGTTTGTTCTTTCTATTTTCTGGGAGGAAAAATAGCTATAACCTATAAAATACGAACCTTCGATTATTTCCTAGGTGAGAAATAAAAGAAAGCGCAGGCCTTTATATTATTAGGCAAATGCTACAGCTTGGTTTCCACCAAACATGTTAGCAACTGCATTTTTAATTTTGTTTGCGTTTATTTTTTTGTGTCCGTAACGTGGACATTCGACTTGCCATCTATGCTCTACTATTCCCGTCGAAACCGTGACAGCCCCGTGTAGTAAGATTATATCATGTTTTTTTATAAAAAGCTATATGTAAAATTTATGCAAAACTTTAGAATATATGCATAGAAAATATATCCTTTATGGTATAATATGTATGGGAAGGTGATAGATTGAAAGAAGAATGGAAAGATTTTAAACAAGGTGCATGGTGTGATGAAATTAATGTTAGTGATTTCATAAAGAAAAACTATGTAGCTTACGATGGTGACGAATCATTTTTAAGCGGACCTACAGATAAGACAAAACGTGTTTTAAAAGTATATGAAGATATGTGTAAAGAAGAAGTAAAAAAACACGTTATTGATATTGATGTAGATCATCCTGCTGGAATTAATGCATTTGAACCTGGATATATTAGTGAAGATGATGATGTTATTGTTGGTCTTCAAACTGATAAATTAGGAAAGAGAAGTATTGTTCCTAAAGGTGGAATTAAAATGGTTTACCAAGAGCTTGAGGCTTATGGGTATAAGATGAATGAAGCTTTGGAAAACTTTATTAAGGGAACCAATTTAGTTAAGACTCATAATGATGGAGTTTTCGATGCTTATACTGCTGAAATTAGAAAAGCTCGTCATAATAAATTATTAACTGGTCTTCCAGATGCTTATGGTCGTGGAAGAATTATTGGTGATTATCGTAGAATTGCTCTTTATGGTATTGATTATTTAATGGAGCAAAAGAAGAGTGACTGGGATAATATGAAAATCACAGTAATGGATGATGAAACTATCCGTTTACGTGAAGAAATTTCTATGCAATATAGAGCATTACAAGAAATTAAAGATATGGCTGCAAGATATGGTTTTGATATTTCAGGTCCAGCTAAAAATGCTAAAGAAGCTGTACAATGGACTTATTTTGGTTATTTAGCAGCTATTAAAGAAGATAATGGTGCTGCTATGTCTTTAGGTAGAGTAGATGCCTTCTTTGATATTTATTTTGAAAGAGATTTAAAGAATGGTACTTTAACTGAGGAAGAAGCACAAGAGATTATTGATCATTTTGTTATTAAATTAAGAGCTGCTCGTCATTTAAGAACACCTGATTATGATGAATTATTCTCTGGAGATCCAACATGGGTAACATGTTCTTTAGGTGGTGTTACTACTGAAGGTAAGTCTATGGTTAATAAGACTTCATTCCGTATCGTTCATACACTAGAAAATTTAGAGAGTGCACCAGAGCCAAATATGACTATTCTTTGGGCACAAGAATTACCAGAAGCTTGGAAGAAGTATTGTGCTAAAGTTAGTATTGCAACTGATTCTATTCAATATGAAAATGATGATGTTATGCGTCCAAGTATGGGAGACGATTACGCAATCGCTTGTTGTGTATCTGCAATGCGTGTTGGGCGTGATATGCAATTCTTTGGAGCTCGTTGTAACTTAGCTAAGACATTACTTTATGCTATTAATGGTGGTGTTGATGAAGTTAAACGTGAATTAGTTATTCCTGGATTTCCTAAGATGACTGATGAAGTACTTGACTATGATAAAGTTAAAGATGCTTACTTCAAGATGATGCATGAAGTTGCTAGAATTTATTCTGATGCAATGAATATTATTCATTATATGCATGATAAGTATGCTTATGAAGCTGGGCAAATGGCATTACACGATACTTATGTAAATCGTTTAATGGCATATGGTGTAGCAGGATTCTCTGTAGCAGTAGATTCACTTTCTGCAATTAAGTATGCAAAAGTTAAACCAATTCGTGATGAAGATGGTATTACTGTTGATTTTGAAATCGAAGGAGATTTCCCTAAATATGGTAATGATGATGATAGAGTAGATGAAATTGGAAAAGAAATCTTAGATGTATTCTACAAAGAATTAAGTTCTCATCCTTGCTATAGAAATGCTCATCCAACATTATCTGTACTTACTATTACATCTAACGTAGTATATGGTTCTAATACTGGTGCTACTCCTGATGGTAGAAAAGCAGGTGTTGCCTTTGCTCCAGGTGCTAATCCCATGCATGGAAGAGATCAAAGTGGTGCAATTGCTTCTTTAAACTCTGTTGCTAAATTAGATTGGGCTAATTGTTGCCGTGATGGTATTTCTAATACTTTCTCAGTAGTTCCTAATGCTTTAGGTCAAACTGAACAAGAAAGAATTGATAATCTAGTTAACTTAATGGATGGATATTTCGTTCAAGGGGCACATCATTTAAATGTTAATGTGTTAAATCGTGAAACATTAATTGATGCTATGAATAATCCTGATAAATATCCATTACTTACTATTCGTGTTTCTGGATATGCAGTACGTTTTAATAAATTAACTAGAAAGCAACAAGAGGAAGTTATTGCTAGAACATTCCATGAGAAAATGTAGATATGAAGGCTAGCATTGACTCTATTGAAACATTTGGATTAGTAGATGGACCAGGTATTCGATGTGTAGTTTTCTTTAACGGATGTATATTACGTTGTAAATTTTGTCATAATCCTGAGATGTGGAAGAAGAGGGATGATAATTATACTCCAGAAGAGCTATATAAAAGAATTAAGAGATGTGAACCATATTTCAAGAAAAATGGTGGTGTAACCTTTTCTGGAGGAGAACCTTTACTACATAGTGACTTTATTATTGAAGTTTGTAAGTTATTAAAAAAAGATAATATTCATGTAGCTTTAGATACCTCAGGAGTGGGATTAGGTCATTATGAAGAAGTGCTTTCTTATGTTGACTTGGTACTTTTAGATGTAAAACATACTAATCCTGAAGGATATTATGATATTACTGGTTTAAAAATGGGAGAAGTTGAAAATTTTATTGATGTCTGTAATAAAATGAATAAGAAAATTTGGATTCGTCAGGTTATTGTGCCTGGAATTACAGATACTTATGAATATATGGACAGTTTAGTTGATTATTTGCAACATATTCGTAATATAGAAAGAGTAGATTTTCTTCCTTTTCATCGATTAGGTCGTGAAAAATATATTAAACTGGGTATTCCTTATCCATATGAAGAAAAACAGGATATGGATAAAGAAAAATGTAATCAATTATATGATTATTTTAAGGAAAGATATTTTAAATAATATCTTTTTTTGTTATACTGTTTTTAATAAAAGGAGTCTTATTATGAGGAAGAGTGTGGTTTCAGAAATTTATTTGACTTCCAAATTTGTATCTAGGGAGTCTTGGTATTCTATGTTTTTAAAACTTTCTAGTTATTTGGGCTCTTTTTCTCGTTTTCAAATATTTGTTGTGTGTGATATGAATAAAATTCATTATTATGTTCGTACAGAAGAAGTTTTACCAACTGTATTAGGAGAATTGTCTGATTTTATGTTTAAGACTTCAGATGTTCATTGGTCGTTTGCTTATGAGCGTGGTTTACCTTATATGAATCAGTTGACAGATACAATTGTTGATCTTATGGATAGAGAATCATTAAAGAAATCTCGTAATATTAAAATGTTAGAGTTATATTTTCGTAATGTTACTGGTGATAGACTTCTTAGTCGTGGTTATTTATATATAAGTGAACGGGGCAGTGTTATTCGTCGTAAGTTATTTAAAACTTTATCAGAGGTATTACTTAGTGTTGATTTTTCGAAAAATAAAAAATATACCTATCAGTCTCAACCTAAATATTTAGATTTTCAAAAAGCTTTTTCATTATTGCAAAGTGATTCTGTACAAGCATTATTTTCTGTTTCTGCGTTTCCTTATTTTTCTAAAGATTATTATTTAAACTTATCTGCTTATTCTTTTGATAAACATTCTCTTGTAGTAGGTTCTACTGGTAGTGGTAAATCTAAATTTATTAGTCTACTTATTAGTCGTTTAGCAACAACCCTTGATTATAAATTAAAATATAAGATTGTTGTTATTGATCCACATGCTTCTTTGAAAGAAGATGTTGGGGGAATTCCTAATAGTTCTGTTATTGATTTTGAAGGGATGGAAAGCAGTATTAATTTATTTATTAATTCTACTGATAATATTGTTGTATCTGTGGAGTTATTACTTTCATTACTTTCTTCTTATATGAAAGATTTGTATAATTCTAAGTTAGAAAGAGTCTTAAGACATAGTTTATTATTACTTTTATATCATAATATATTTAGTTTTCAGAATTTACGTAAATTACTTTTGGAAGTAGAATATCGTGAATCTTTGTTATTAGATGATTTGCCAGATAGTATTACTAGTTTCTTTTTGACAGATTTTAATGAACTAAAGAATAAATATTATAATGAGTCAATTGCCCCTATTCTTTCTTTTTTAGATGAAATGGAATTTATTTCTGTTTTTCAAAATGAACGTAGTGACGTTTTATCTTTACAAGAGACTATTAATCAAAATTTTTTAACTTTATTTTCTCTAAATCGTAATAGATTAGGGGAGTCTTGTGTTAAGACAATTTCTGGTCTTATTATGCAACAGTTAATTACATTAATCCAAGATAGAAAGATAGATGAGCATATTATATTTATTGTCGATGAAGTATCTGTTGTTGAAAATCCTATTTTACTTAAGTTTTTATCGGAAGCTAGGAAATTTGGTTTATCATTAATTTTAGTACAGCAATATTTTGAACAGATAAGTGAAAAGTTACAAGATGCCATTTTTGCTAATGTTGTTAATTATTATGTTTTTAGAGTATCTAGAAGAGATGCTAGCATATTATCTAGTAATATTTCTATGAAGTTATCTCGAGATGATAGTGAAGAAAATCGTATATCTATGTTAATTAATTTGGGAGATAGAGAGTGTGTGGTACGACTTGGAAGCAGGGGAGTTTTACTTCCCGCATTTAAAGCAAGAACTGTTGACTTTGTTCCAATTAAAAGAGTTAAGAGTACTAAAATTTCTAAGCCTGTTCCTAAAAGTGAGGTTACTATTACTCCTCCAAAAAAGAAATTTGAGATTACACCAAATATTAAGCTAACCGAATTGTTATTAGAACAGTCTTCTAGTAGAAGAAATATGAGAGGTGATACTAATGAATAAGACGCAAGTAGTAGAAGCAGTGGATAAGATTTTTTCTAATGTTTTTGACTGTAAGAATCCATTTACCATAGATGAATTATTAACTAAGTTTGCTTTTGATGTTAAATTACCACAGCAAGTAAATGATTCGTTTACAGGGGAAGTAACCTGGGCAACGTCAGTAAATCCTACTAAGTATATTACAGAAGAAAATACTTGGAAGTGGAAAAGTTGGGAGCAACCAAAACAAGAAATAGAAAATTTAGAACAATTAGTTAATTTGTGGAATAAAATTAATTATCGTACTACAGAAAGGGTGTATGATTCTACTAATGTTTCAGAAAGTGATACAATTTATCGCTCTGAGAATATTTATCGTTCCTGTGATTCTAGTGATTGTAAAAATCTTATTTTTTCAGATGGATGTCAAAGCTGTGAATATTTACTTGCTTCTCAAAGATCTGGACATTGTAGTTTTTGTATTCGCTGTGATGATTCTTCTGGTTGCTCTAACAGTTATAATATTTCATGCTCTAGTAAGATTAGTAATTCTTTCTTTATCGAAGATTGTGGTTCTTTGCACGAATGTATGTTTTGTGCTCATATTTCTAATAAAAAGTATTGTATTTGTAATATGCAGTTTGATAAAGATGAATATTTTGCTATTAAAAAAGAAATTATTCAGTGGATTATGAATTCATAACGTTAAGTGGAGGTGATTTTATGAATCCTTTAGTATATCAATCATATATGAAAGATAAGATTATTCCTAAAACAGTTATTTTTGCATCTGCTTTTGGTCTTACTATTGATTCTTTTAAACTAGCGAATGAACATGGTAAGTATCCCTATCGTATTCGATTTTACCATGGAAATCATATTGTGGGACATATGGATCTTGTTGTGGATGAAAGGTTTGGAAAACTTTATCCTGGTTGGGAATATCCTTTTATCCTTTTTACACCAGTTGGTAATGTTTCAGGCCATTATTTAAGTTCTAGTAATAATAATTTGTTTTCTTATCGATTGGATTTATATGATAAGGATAAGGTTGATTCTGTTCGTGGATTATTTAAAATCCATGCTTCCGGAGAAGTACGAAATCATAATTATTTTGTAGGTGCTAGTGCTACTTCCATTAAAGATGGCCAAGAGATTGCTGATATGACTACTAATTGTTGTGGAAGTGAGGTTAAATTTGGTGTTCGTAGTTATGAACCTTTTGAAGAAATTACCTATGGTTATTTTTGTGATCTTTATATCTATCACAGAAAAAAAGAAAATAGGGAAGAAACGCTACTTACTAAAATATCCGTTTCTAATAGTAGAGCTCAAAAAAATGATGCAAGTTTGTCTTTTTCTGATGGAAGTAGTTATGTTCTTCCTAAAGTAGGTGATACTAATGGTAATATTCGATTTGATTTATTGGATAAAGAGATTATGAATCACGATTCATCCTTTTTCGAGGTAATTGATAGGGTAAGAGATAATTTGACTTTTCCTGTCTATGGTGGAAGTATTTCTTTGTATGATAGATTTGCTAGTTTATCTTATCAAGATGATTCACAATTTTTATCAATATCTAAAGCAGATGATGTAAAACAATTAAAAAAAGTAAATCCATTGGTTTTAAAATATCGTAAAAAGTAAATTCAGTCTTTGGACTGTTTTTTGTATGAATAAAATTTTTTAGGGTATGTTATTACTGGTGATATTATGTTTTGGAGTGTAAAATTTCCATCAATTCCTGTTTTAAACCCAGTAGATAGTATACTTGATGTTGGTATTATTGGAGGAGGAATTACTGGACTTTCTACTGCGTACTATTTGAAAGATACTAATTTGAAAATTGCTTTATTTGATAAGGGTTTAATTGGTCAAGGTGTGACTAGTAAGACAACAGCTAAAATTACCTATTTACAAGGTGATATTTATCAAAAGTTAGGAACTAGAGCAAAAGAGTACTATCTATCTCAAAAGCAAGCTATTTCAGAGTTATTACGTATTATTGAAAAGGAACATATTTTTTGTGATTTGGAGCAAGTTAGGTCTATTGTTTTTACTTTGGAGGATGGAAATGTTTCAAAAATTAAGCGTGAAAAAGAGTTGTTAGAAAGTTTTTCTGCTCGTCCGTTTGATGTTTTTGATGATAGTATTAAAGCAGGTATAGGTGTTTCTGATACATATGTTTTTCATCCTTTGAAATATTTATCTAGTTTATCTAAAACATTATTTTCTAAAATGATGTTTTATGAAAATACTTTGGTTCAAAATATAAAAAAAGAGCAAGACTATTATATTTTACAGACTACTTTAGGAGATTTTATAGTAAAAAATATTGTTATTGCTTGTCACTATCCATTCTTTCTACATCCTAATTTTTTTTCGTTAAAGACATATATACAGAGAGAATATGTAAATGTAGCTAATGTTAAGAAACATGAAGCTTATTCAGCTATTAATATTGATTCTTGTCTTCATTCTATTCGCTACTATAAAGATTATCTTATTTATGGTTCTAATCGTCATAAACTTACTAGTAAGATTGATTATGGTAAGAGTTATGAGAAAAGTAGGAAAGACTTTAAGAAATATTTTCATAGTTCTCCAGAGTATACTTGGATGAATCAAGACATTGTTAGTCATGATTTATTGCCTTTTATTGGTGAAGTTTCTCCTCATTTATTTTTAGGTACTGCTTATCGTGGCTGGGGAATTACGAATGGAACACTTGCAGGGAAGATTTTATCTGATTTAATTTTACATAAAAGAAATGAGTTTTCTTCTTTATTTTCTCCTTGTCGGATGAGTGTTTCTTTGTTTGCTAATTCTTTTTTAGGTACTTTTCATTATATGAAAGTTTATGCTGAAGCTCTGTGGAAGAAAAATAATCCGTCTTACATTCGAATTAATGGAGTAATGTATGCAATATATGAAGATAAGAAACATGAATTTCATAAGATTCGTTTGCTATGTCCTCATATGAAATGTAATTTAGTTTTTAATTCTTTTGATGAGACTTGGGATTGCCCTTGCCATGGTTCTAGATTTGATTTAGATGGTAAATTGATAGAAGGTCCTGCTAAAGAGAATTTAAAAATAAGTATATAGTTTTTTATTTGGTACATACTAATAGCGAGGTGAAGAAAATGAATAAACAATGTGAATTAATTGAGAAAATTTATAAGGATGCTGCTATGGGAAGATTTTCTACTCGTAAACTGCTTGATAATTTGAAGGGTAGAGATAATAAAATTACCGGTGATGTTGAAAGCATTTTTGAAGGATATTCATCTTTTGAAGAAAAAGCAAAAGAGGAATTACTTGCTTGTGATATGACTCCTGAAGAGGAAGGCAGTATTGCGAAGATGATGTCTTCCATGGGAATTTTTAAAGAAGTTATCTCAGATAATAGTGATGCAGCAATTGCTGATTTATTAATTCAGGGATTATCCATGGGAGTAA
Source organism: uncultured Bacilli bacterium (assembly GCA_944332295.1). Lineage (GTDB taxonomy): Bacteria > Bacillota_I > Bacilli_A > RF39 > UBA660 > Faecimonas. The sequence continues at coordinate 9,091 of CALVJR010000033.1, forward strand.
TAGAGATGGTAAAACGCATTAAAGGTGCTAGTGATGATATTAATAAAGAACATTTGAAACTAGCCAAAGATTTTAAGAAATTTCAAGAAAAGTCTCAAAAGGTTATGGAAAAGTATTTGTAATAAAGACAGTGATGTCTTTTTTTTTCTTGTTATGATATACTTCCATTATGGAGGTATTTTATGGAATATTATATTGATTTAGGTTCATCAACGATTAAAGTTTATCAGTATCAAGAAAAATTAGTATTATTGGAAGAACATTCTATTTACTTTAAGAATGATTTTGATAGTGAGAAAGGTATTAGTCCTTCCAATTTGGAGGAGTTATGTCGTTATTTTAATGAGTTGTTGGGTAAATATCATTTCAGGTATGAAACTACACATATTTTTGTAACTGGGATTTTTCGTAATTTAAATAGTGATAGACGTTGTGAATTAGTAAAACTATTTAATGAAAAGTTTGATTTACATTTTAATATTATTTCTCATGGTATTGAAAATTATTATTTAGCAAAAGCTATGGAACATGAATATAACGATAAAAAAGTTTTGATTATTAATATGGGTGGAAAAACTACAGAATTGGTAACTTATCATCATGGTAGAGTTACTGATACTAAGAATCTTACTATTGGTGTTGCGGAAATGTTGAATCAGTTTTCTAAAGTGAATGATTCTATTAGTGGTAATAGTGTTGAGGAAATGGAAACTTTTGTTTTAGATAAACTTTCTACTGTTTCTTTTGATGATGATTATGATTGTGCTATTTTTACTGGAGGAGAAGAGAGATTTGAGCTTTTAACAAAGTTTCCTTTGGTTAAAAATACTTTGTTCGATGATGGAATTCACTCTTATATGATTTCGTTAGATGATTATGTTATGGCTACTAAACGTGTGTTTTTTGAATATACGATGGATGATTTATATAAATTGATGCCAAGTAATCCTAAATGGATGGATGGAGCTAGAAGTGGTGCAGTTTTACCGCTTGCTATATTTAGGAAAGCTAATATTCCTTGGATTGTTCCATCAGATTTGAATTTAATTCATGGTATAATTCGTGATGAGAGAAGTTAATTCTCTTTTTTGTTTAAAAATTATATTTTGTTACAGACTATATTTGGGAGGAATTTTATGAATAATATACAATATATGGAAGTCCCTAGTAATATTCTTACGGGCAAAGATTTAGATTATTTATCTGATATGTTTGAGTGGAATTATGGAGGATATAAGAAAATGAAGAATTCAGTAGGTCAAGTTACTGATCAAGAAATTGTTGCAGTGATGGATAAGGCAGCAAGCATTTTTGATCAAAATTTGAATACTGTATTATCTATTTTAGGAGGTGTTTCTAATGAATAATCAGATTACTAATCCGAAAGTGGAAATACCTACGGGAATTACATGTAATGATAAAGATTATCTTAATTCGTTACTTTCTTGTTTAAAAGAGATGTCTAAAAATTATGTTATGGCTATGACAGAAGCTAGTAATGAGTGTTTATATGAGAAACATAAGCAAGTATTTTTGTCATTAATTGCGTTACAAAGAGAAGTTTATGAGTTAATGTTTCGTAAAGGATGGTATGCTTTAGAGAAGGCTGATAGTCAAAAGATTAGTCAAAAATTGCAGATGTTAACGCAAGAATACCAAGATTTAAATGCTTAAATATGGAGAGAGTTTTATCTCTTCTTTTTTTGTGTTTTCTAGTTAGTATATTATTTTTAAATTTGGTTATTTTATAAATAGGTGATGATTTTTGACAAAGATTTCCAAATGTGTTATAGTATACTCTATCTCAGGGGGAGATTATACATGAATATAGAAAACATACCGTCGAGGAGAAGATTATTTATATCGACGATGCTTATTTTTATTAGTTTAATGATTTGTTATTTTTATGAATATCATAGAATTTATCGTAGTATAGATGTTACTGTATCTAAAACTGCTACTGTTGAATATGGTAGTCCTAATTATGATATTCGTAGTGTTGTAGATTCTGTGGATGGAGAGATTGTTTCTATTAAGAAAGATATTGATACTACAAAAGTAGGACCACAAGAGATTGTTGTTGAAGTTGAGAAAAATCAAATTGTGAAAGAAGTACCTATTATTGTAGAAGTGAAAGACACAATTGCTCCAGAGATTCAGTTAAAAGAAGAAGCTATTTCTTTAATTGAGGGAGATAGCTTTGATGCTCTTAGTAATTTAGAGTCTGTCTATGATAAAGTGGATGGAGAAATTTCGTATCAAAAGAAAGAAAATCTTAATTTAGATGATGATACTAACTACTATACGATAGACAGTAATGTGGATAGTAATGTTCCAGGTACTTATGAGGTTAAAGTTACTGCTGTTGATAAATTTGGTAATGAGTCTTTTGTTACTTATTCTGTAGAAGTTGCAGAAAAGCCAGAGGAGGTTGTACCAGCGATTGAAGTACCAGTTTATCAAGATGATTACCTTCCAACGGGAGATGTGACAGCTTTAGTACAACTTGCTTATTCTTTAATTGGAAGTCCATATGTTGCAGGTGGAAATAGTCCATTAGGTTTTGATTGCAGTGGCTTTGTTCAGTATTTGTATAGTAGAGTTGGAATTTCTATTAGTAGAAGTACATCTACTCAAATTCGTGATGGGGTTGCAGTTAGTTATGAGAATGCACAACCTGGAGACATTTTACTTTGGGGATACAGCGATGGAGTTCCTACGCATTCTGCAATTTACGTTGGTAATGGACAAATGATTCATGCTACCAACCCTAGACAAGGTGTTATTGCTAGTGATGTTGCGGCATGGACTAGAGGGTCAGGTACTTCTGTTATTGCCGTTCGAAGAATCTAGTTTACTAGTTTCTTTTTGTTTTTGGAGGTATGAATATGGAAAGACATTATAGTGATTTGGTAATTGAAGTTACTAGAAGATGTAATCAAGTTTGCAAAGATTTTTGTATGCGAGGTCCACAACAGAATTTAGATGTTTCCTATGATGATATTGATTTATTTTTGGATATAAAACGTAATTATTATAAGCGAGTTTATCTTTTATTTTTTACTGGAGGAGAGCCTACATTAAATCCTGATGCTATTCATTATTGTATTGATAAGATAATTAATGAGCAATTGCCGATTTATTCTGTTGGATTATTTACGAACGGTTTAATTTATTCTGATTCTATTGTTAATGATTTTAATCGATATAACGATTATTATCAGAATGTTATTTTGCCAATTTCATCTCAGGCTTGTGCTATGCCGAAAAAGGGCAGTTATATTACTTTTTCTAATGATCATTATCATTTGTCTATGTCTCAGGAAGTAATTCGGTTATATCAAGAAAATGGTTATGGTATTAATTTTGATTATACGGGAGATCGAAGCATTGAGAAGGATAATTTGTTAAACTCAGGATATTCGAAACAAGGACGTAAACTTTCATCTAATGATAATTGTATTAGGATGTATGGAGATTCCGTTTTGGATAGTATATATCTTACTGCAAAAGGAAATTTAAGCTGTTATAGTGATGGAAGCTATGAACTTATCGATTGTTTTTCAGAGGATTATCCTGTTTCTCAGTATACGTTAGAACAGTTTTGTCTTGCTAATGTATCTAAGTCTTCTAAAGATTATGAAGATTCTGGTAAGAAAAGATTAGTTTTTTTTAAAAAAAGATAGTTTTTTGTATAATTTTCCTTTTTTTGTCCATTCTATGGATAGGAGGGATTATATGGAAACAGTACAAAAGATATTATTAGTTATTACTATTATTGGTGCTATTAACTGGGGATTAATTGGAATATTAGATTTTAATTTGGTAGATGCTATTTTTGGAGTTAATTCCTTATTTAGTAGACTTATTTATAGTTTGGTTGGAATTTGTGGACTAATTAATATCGGTATATTATTTAATCATATTGAAGCTAAATAAATTTTATATTTTTAGTTTTCAAGTGATATAAAAAGTGATACAATAGTTTTGTATCTTTTTATTTTGCCGGTTTAGCTCAGTTGGTAGAGCAGCGCATTCGTAATGCGGAGGTCGAAGGTTCAAGTCCTTTAATCGGCACCATTATAATAATTATTAATTTTATATACATTTTCAGTCTTAATGGACTGATTTTTATATTTCTTTAAAAGTTGATTATCTTTGTAGTAGAAAGGGTGTAGATTTCTATGAGAAAAAATTTAATCAAAAATCAGAACATATGGATAGATGAATTTGAAATTTGCTTATCGTGGAAGAAATGAAGAGTTTATCTTGAACTTTTTCTTTAGATGAAAATTTAAAGGTTTGTAATGAAATTTTGGAATCTATTTATAGACTTTCTAATAATTATTTTTATTTGATTCATGTTAAACAATATACTAAGTATTGAGATTTATAATTTAGAAATTCGTTGAATCAATCTAAAGTGCACAAATAAGTGCAATTTAAAGTTAAATGTGTATTTTTAAAAGAAAATGCACATTTT
>CALVJR010000034.1 GCA_944332295.1 uncultured Bacilli bacterium
GATTTGGTGCTTTTAAATACTTGCTCTATTCGTGAGAATGCACATAATAAAGCTTTTGGTATGCTTGGTAGACTTAAGCATTTAAAACAAGAGAAAAAAGATTTAATTGTTGGATTGTGTGGATGTATGGCTCAAGAAGCTAGTGTTGTTGATACAATACTTCAAGATTATCGCTGGGTTAATTTTGTATTTGGTACTCATAATATGTATCAGTTACCTGAAATTATTGATAAAGCAATTGAAGAGAATAAACAACAGATTGAGGTTTTCTCTCGTGAGGGTGATTTAGTAGAAGGTGTTCCTGTGCGAAGAGTTAATGACTATAAAGCGTATGTTAATATTATTTATGGTTGCAACAAGTTTTGTACATATTGTATTGTTCCTTATACTAGAGGTCGTGAGAGAAGTCGTTTAAAAGAAGATGTGTTAAAAGAAGTACAAGAGTTAGTTCGTGATGGTTATAAAGAAGTTACGTTACTTGGTCAAAATGTTAATGCCTATGGTAAAGATATTTATGATGATTATACTATGGCTAATTTATTGGAGGATGTTGCTAAAATGGGAATTCCTAGAATTCGTTTTACTACTTCACATCCTTGGGACTTTACAGATGAAATGATAGATGTGATTGCTAAATATGATAATATTATGCCTAGTGTTCATTTACCTGTACAAAGTGGTTCTAGTCGTATTTTAAAACTTATGGGACGTAGGTATACTAAAGAAAGTTATTTAGAGCTATTTCATAAGATTAAAGATAAAGTTCCTAGAGTTAGTATTTCTACTGATATTATTGTAGGATTTCCTGGAGAGACGGAAGAAGACTTTTTAGAAACTTTAGATTTAGTTCGTGAATGTCAGTATGATAATGCATTTACATTTATTTTTTCCAAAAGAGAAGGAACTCCTGCTTGTAAGTTAGCAGATCCTGTACCATTGAAAGAAAAAGAAGAGCGTCTTCAGAGATTAAATGAAGTTGTTAATCATTATTTCTTAGAAAATAATAAGAGGCTTGTTGGATGCGAACTTGAAGTTTTAGTAGAGGGTATTTCTGATAAGAAACATATGTATTATGGTTATAGTGATACTAATAAGTTAATTAATTTTTCTAGTGAAAAAGAACTTAAGCCAGGTGATATTGTCATGGTAAAAATCGTGGATGCTAAAACATGGAGTTTGGATGGTGAAATGGTTGAATAGAGCACTAGATGAAGTTGTTTCTGTTATTACTTCTAGTAGAGATTATCGCATTTGTATAGAACTACAGGAGAAGATGAAGAAAAATCAAAATTTGATGGACTTAATAGATAAATTAAAAGATACTCAGAAGAGATATGTAAAAAGTAATTATGATAAAAGTATTAAGGATGAATTGGATTTGTTAGAAGAGAGACTTCAACAAATACCAATCTATGTATCTTATATGGCACACTTAGAAAAAGTAAATGATATGCTTTCTTATGTAGAAGATGACTTAAATCAGTATTTTTATCAATTACTAAATTCTTAGTAGAGAACTATAATGAAATAGATATTTTGTTTAGTTCTTTTTCTTTGGAAAAAGTGTGTTGCTGATTTTCTTTATATATCAACGTATTTTAATGATTTTTAATTCATTTATGACAAAAATTGACTGATTTTAACAGTGCGTCGACCTCTAACTAAAATTTACATTTTATAGAATTTCATTATATATCAACAAAATTTATAAAATTTAAATTGGACATCGACGTACTTTTTGAAAGAAATAGAAAAATTCTATTGCATTTTTTCTTTCCAAATGGTATAAGATAAGTAGTTCTACCTTACCTATTAAGGCTTTGAAACATTTTAGATAGAATAGATGTCTTCTCTTCTCTTTGGTTCTACATTACCTATTAAGGCTTTGAAACACATTGTTGCTGTTATTAACTTCAGTAACTTCTTCAACTGTAACATCAGTTCTACCTTACCTATTAGGGCTTTGAAACAGTATTAATGTATAGAGTTCCATTTGAAAGTTTGATATTACCTATTGAGGATTTGAAGCTCTTTAATGAATGCGTTTTCTGCAACATATAATTTTGTTCTACCTTACCTATTAAGGAATTTGTTTCAAAATAAAAGTCAAGGAGTAGTTGTTGTCCTTGATTTTTTTATTGTTATTTTTGTCAAATATATTAGTTTGCTGCATATATTAAGTTAGGAGGGGTAGTTATGTCTAGTTATAAAGAAATTGTTACAAAAGCAGTTATAGGAAAAGGTAAAAAACTTTTTACTACGGATAATACCATTAAAGTTAGTAATTTGCCTTCTACTATTTTGGGATGCTGGGTAATTAACCATAATTTTCAAGGTCAAAAAAATGGTGATCAAATTACTATTACTGGTAGTTATGATGTTAATATATGGTATTCTTATGATCGTGATACGAAGACTGATGTTGTAAAAGAGACAAACCGTTATCAGGAAGTTGTTCGTATGAGAAGCAGGGATGATAGCAGTGATAATGAAGAGATTATTGTTCGTAGTTTAAAGCAGCCTACATGTTCTAACATTACTATTGATGGTAATGACATTCATTATACAATTGAAAAAGAACTTGGTATTGAGTTAGTTGGTGATGTTAAAGTAAAAATAGAGGCTGATGAAGAGGAAGACCCTTGGGATGAAATTGTTGACGAGTCTCAAGATAATACTGTAACTGATGATATTGATGAAGATTTTATACAAGATAATACCATTTAATGTCTTTGATAGCACTTATGAGTGCTATTTTTTTTAGTATGTGTTATCCTTTTAGTAAGGAGTGTTGTTATGGGAAATAAAAAATATATATTTATTACTATTGGTATTGTTTTGGGAGTTTTTGCTTTTCTATTTTGGATATTTTTTGTGGTTATTTCTTCTCGTAGACCTAATTATACTTTTTCTCTTTCTAATGCCGGTACTGATTGTAGTAAACGGGAGTATTCTCTTTATTATGAAAAGAATGATGTTAAGTACTATAGTGCTTGTTATGATAAGGTGAATGTTATAGAGGAGAAGTTTTTATTTAAAAAGACGGATGATATTAAAAAATATATTGATAATGGTCAGTTACTTTCTATTTTACAGAAGTTTGATATGGATAAATGGAAATATAGTGAAGGAGTACAAACAGATTATTACGTTTTAGATTCTTCAAAAAACTTAATTATTACTAGGTGTAGTACGGAAACTCGGGATACTTATTATTTTCATCGTGGTACTGATGGCTATTTTTGTCAGTATTTTGTGGATTTTAATATTCGGCAAGAATAGTGTTATCAAAAAAAGGTTGACAGATAGTTTTTTTTTTATTATACTATATTTGCATTTAAGAAATGGAGGGATATTATGGCAGTTAAAATTAGATTAACAAGAATGGGTGCTAAAAAGAAACCTACCTATAGAATCGTTGCTACTGATTCTAGACGTCCTAGAGATGGTCAATATATCGAATTAATTGGTACTTATGCACCTGTTGGAGAATGTAAAGTTAATATCAATGAAGAAGTAGCTTTAAAATGGTTAAATAATGGGGCTATTCCTACAGATACTGTTAAGAGTTTATTTACTAAAGCTGGTATTATGAAGAAGTTTACTGAAGCTAAAGAAAAGAAGGATAAATAATTATGGATTTAGTTCAGCTAACTGAGGAAATTGTTAAATCATTAGTAGTTGATCAAGATGCTGTTAGTGTGAAAGAGTTTCCTACAGAAGAGGATAATGTTATCTTAATACAAGTAATTGTTGCAGAGGCTGATATGGGAAGAGTTATTGGCAAAGGTGGAAGATGTGCTAATGCTATTCGTACTTTGGTTCAAGCAAGTAGTGCTTTAAAAGATAACAAGTATGTTAAAATTGATATTGATAAGTTTTGAGAAAGCAAATTTGCTTTCTTTTTCTTTTTTCTTGGTATATAATATTTTTGAGGTAGAAGAATAATGATAGATAATTTAGTGATTCCTAACCATATAGGTATTATTATGGATGGGAATGGTCGTTGGGCCAAGATGCGTGGACTTTCTCGTAGTGCAGGACATAGAGAAGGTGCTAATACATTAAAAAAACTTTGTCTTTATGCAGAAAGTATTGGTTTAAAATACTTATCTGTTTATGCGTTTTCTACGGAGAATTTTAAACGTAATAAAGTAGAAGTTGATTTTTTAATGAATTTATTTGTTGATATGTTTAAGAAGGAATTTCAAGAGATTATGGATCGTCAAGTAAAGGTTGTTTTTTCAGGTCATAGGGATCCACTTCCTAAAAAAGTTTTGGATGCTATGGATGAAATTACTTTTAAGACTAAGAATAATACTAGTACGGTACTTAATGTTTGTTTAAATTATGGGGGACAGTCTGAAATTTTGGATATGACTAAAAAGATTGTAAAACAAGTGCAAGATGGTAGTCTTAGTTTAGATGATATTAATTTGGATACCATAAGTTCTAATTTGTATCAGGATTTGCCACCGCTTGATTTGGTGATTCGTACGAGTGGGGAGTTACGGTTAAGTAATTTTATGTTATATCAAGCAAGCTATGCAGAATTTTATTTTCCAAAGATTTTGTTTCCTGATTTTTTGGAGAATGAATTTATGGAGGCTATCGTAGAATTTAATAAAAGAACTAGAAAGTTTGGAGGAAATGTATGAAAAAACGTGTACTTAGTGCTATTGTTATGGTAGCAATTTTTGTTCCATTATTACTTATTGGTGGTAAGGTGTTTGCCATTTTTATGACGATACTTGCTGCTTTAGGATTATATGAATTAATTCATATTCGAGAGAGTAAGAAAGAATTTCCATTCTTAATGAAGATTTTTGCCTATGTTATGGTAGTATTCTTCTCATTATCTCATTTTAATTCTATTACTTTTAGTTATACTATGGATTACCGAGTAGTGGCTTTTATGATTTTTGCATTTTTATCACCAATGGTATTTATTCATGACTTTAAGAAATATAATTTAAATGATGCTTTATTTTTAATAGGATCTGTGTTGTTTATTGGTTTAAGTTTTAATTTATTTATTATTTGTCGTAATTATGATATTACTTATCTAATTTATTTATTGCTTATTACAACACTTACTGATACCTTTGCTTTGTTTACTGGTATGCTAATTGGTAAACATAAATTGTGTCCTGTTGTTTCTCCTAAAAAGACTATTGAAGGGCTTGTTGGTGGAACGCTTGTTGGTACATTTGCCGCAACAGCATTTTATGTTACTGTAATAGATCCTTCTATGCCTTTGGCATTTATTGTAATTATTACTATTATTTTATCGCTAGTAGGACAATTAGGAGATTTGGTATTTTCTTCTATTAAAAGATATTATGATAAAAAAGATTTTTCTAATTTGATTCCAGAACATGGAGGAATATTAGACAGATTTGATAGTTTAATTTTTGTTGTTTTAGCATTTATTATTTTTTCTAGTGTATTATAAAGGAGGCAGCTATGGGATTTCTGATTGATTTAATCTTATTTATATTAATATTAGGAAGTATTGTTTTTGTACATGAGTTTGGTCATTTTATGATGGCTAAACTTACTGGTGTTTATGTATATGAATTTGCTATTGGTATGGGTCCTAAATTATGGAGTAAAAAAGGGAAAGAGACCGAATATACTTTGAGAGCTATTCCTATTGGTGGATTCTGTATGATGGCAGGAGAAGATTTAGAAGATGATGATTTAAAAAAAGTACCAAAAAATAAAAGACTACAATCTAAAAAGCCTTGGCAACGTTTTTTAATTATGTTTTTTGGAGCTGGAAATAACTTTATTTTTGCTGTTTTATTACTTTTTCTTATTGGACTTATTTGGGGAGGTTCTTCTATGGAACCTGTAGTTACTTCTGTTCTTAAGAATTCTGCAGCAGCTAATTCAGGAATTGAAGCTGGAGATAGAATTTTAGAGATTAATGGTCATTCTATTTTTACTACAGATGATATTAGTTTATATCTTGCTGTTGCTGATCCAGAAGAAGCAAGTGATATTAAAGTAGAAAAAGAAAATGATAGTGTAAAAACGTATTCTGTTCAACCAAAGAAGAAAAAAGTAGATGGACAAACTACTTATCAATATGGTATTGGTATGCAACAAGAAGTAGAACATGGATTACTACCAGCTCTTCAGTTTACTTATAAGAAGACTGTTTCTATTTTTAAACAGATGGCTGTTACTGTTGGTTATTTGTTTACTGGCGGTATTAGTATTTCTCAACTTAGTGGGCCAGTTGGAATTTTCTCTATCGTTGGAGATCAAAGTTCAGCTGGTATTATGAATATTATTTATTTGATAGCTTTTTTAAGTATTAATGTTGGATTTATTAATTTACTTCCTATACCAGCTTTTGATGGAGGACATATTCTATTTATTATCATTGAAAAAATTAAAGGTTCTCCAGTTAATCCAGAAACAGAAAATAAAATTCATACAATAGGGTTATTCTTATTAATGCTTTTGATGGTACTTATTACATTTAATGATATTTTAAGATTATTTTAATTTTGGTAGGTGATTCTATGAATCCTATGATTATTCTTATTTGTATTTTGGTTGTTTCTTTTGTTACTTTTCTCATTGCTTATTCTGAAGAGAAAAAACAGGTGCAAATTGATAAGAAAAACAAGAAATCTTATACAGATAATCCTTCTGTTTTGTTTGATGAGGATTCACAGGATGAAGATATAGAAATTATATAGGTCATGCAGGTGACCTTTTAATTTTGTGCTATAATACAAGAAGAGGGAGGTAGGCAGATGGTTGTTGGAGTTTTAGTACAACTTGCTAGTCAGAATGTAGATAAAATTTTTGATTATTCCGTACCAAAGGAGTTAGAATGTTCTATTAAGTTAGGAATTCGTGTTTTGGTTCCTTTTGGAAAACAGATATTAGAAGGATTTGTCTTAGAGATAAAAGATTCTAGTGAGTTGGAATTAAAAGAAATCTATTCTATTGTAGATTATGATATTGTATTAAATAAAGAGTTACTAGCTCTTGGTAAAGAAATACAAAAAGATACTTTGTCTACTTTAATTAGTGCTTATCAAGTGATGTTACCTAAAGCATTAAAAGCAAAAGCAGGAACTACTATTCATAAAAAGTTTCATACTTTTTATCAGTTACAGCAAAAAGATTATGTTGGCACTTCTAATCCACAGAAGCAAATATTGGAATTATTTCAGAACAGGGATATGATTGCTAGAGAAGAACTTGTTGCTATTTCGTTATCAGCAGTTTCTACTTTGGTAGAAAAGAAAGTTTTATTACCTGTTTCAGTAGAGGATTATCGTTTAAAATATGATGTTTGTCAGGACTCTAAGAGAATTCTTACTTCTTCTCAGCAACAAGTTGTAAATCAAGTTATCGAAGGAGATTGTAGTAAGCCATTTTTATTGTTTGGTGTAACTGGTAGTGGTAAGACAGAAGTTTATATGAATATTATTGAACATGTATTAACTCAGGGTAAGTCTGCAATTGTTTTAGTTCCAGAAATCAGTTTAACTCCTCAAATGGTAGAACAATTTTCTAATCGTTTTGGTAATCAGATTGCAGCACTTCATTCTGCGTTATCTGATGGTGAAAAATATGATGAATGGAGAAGGATTGCTAGAGGAGAAGCAAATATTGTTATAGGTGCTCGTAGCGCTGTTTTTGCACCATTAGAAAATATTGGTGTTATCATCATGGATGAAGAACATAGTGATTCTTATAAACAAGGAGATAAAGATCCTAGATATCATGCTAGGGATATAGCAATATGGAGAGGAAAATATCATTCTTGTCCGGTTGTGTTAGGAAGTGCTACTCCTTCTTTGGAGTCTATGGCTAGAGCAAATAAGGGAGTTTATCAACTTCTTACGTTGAAAGAACGGGTAAATGGTAAAAAATTACCTGATGTAGAAATTATCGATATGAATCAAGAGGCTAAGAAAAGTTCTTCTCATCTTACTGTTTCTTTGTTAACCGAGATTCAAGATTGTATTCATCGTGGAGAACAGGCAATTCTATTTTTAAATCGACGTGGATTTTCTACTTTTGTTACTTGTAAGAATTGTGCGGAGACGATTAAGTGTCCTCATTGTGATATTACATTAACTTATCATAAAAGTAATAGAATGCTTCGCTGTCATTATTGTGGATATGCAACACCACTTCCTAAAATTTGTCCAAATTGTCATGAAGAAGCATTATCTGATTTAGGTGTAGGAACTGAAAAAATAGAGGAAGAATTACATCATTTGCTTCCTTCTGCTAGAGTTTTACGTATGGATGTAGATACTACCAGTAGAAAAGGTGCTCATAAGAAGATGATAGATGCTTTTCGTAATCATGAGTATGATATTTTACTTGGTACGCAAATTGTTGCGAAGGGTCTTGATTTTGCGGATGTTACTTTGGTAGGTGTAATTAATGCTGATACTAGTTTAAATATTCCAGATTTTCGTAGTAGTGAAAATACCTATTCTTTACTTTCTCAGGTTGCTGGTAGAAGTGGTAGAAGTAGTAAGCCAGGAAAAGTTTTGATTCAAACTTTTAATCCTGATCATTATGCTATTTCCTATGTTAAAGGTCATGATTATTTAGGATTTTATCATGAAGAAATGCTTATTCGTAGAAAACTAGGTTATCCTCCTTATTATTATCTTTGTTATATTAAGATTAGTGGAAAGGAATCAAAATATATATTTCAAGAAGCACTAAAAATTAAACAGTCTTTGGAACGTAGTTTAGACCATACTACTATTTTAGGACCAACTCCACTTTCTGTTTTTCGAGTAAATAATATTTATCGATATGGTATTATTTTAAAGTATAAGAAGGAAGATAAATTACGTCAGAACTTATTTATTATAAAAAATCATTATAAGACAAATAACAAAGTCAGAATAGATATTGACTTTAGTCCTAGTCATTTTTAATAAAATATGATATTCTTATGTTAATGATAATGATAGAGGTGATATTATGGCAAGGAATCATTTTTTTTCATCACAAAATGAGATTGATGAAGATCCGCAAGTAAGTGTAAATGAAAAAAATAGTCGTGAGTTTCAAAATTTAATGGAGCATAGTCAACGTAAATATGATGGTTATTGGGATATTAATAGTCCGGTTGTTCGTATTGTATTAATTGTTTTGTTTTTAATTGCTGCTGTTGGTTCTGCGTATTATATAATTAAATGGTTTAGTTAATTAAAATATAAGGGTGGTGGTGTAGATGCTTTCTTCTATTTTTGAAAACGATGATGTTCTTTCTTTATTATCTAAAGTTTCTAGTAGTCCTAGATATTATGATAAAAAGAAAAAAGATTCTATTAATTATGAGAAATTTTCTGGTTTAGAACAGCCTATGTTTTTGTTATTTGATGCTTTATTTAAGTATCAAATTATTATAGGTGATGATACTTATCTTAGAGATTACGTTCATCATTTAGAATTGTTATGGTACAAAATTGATAATTTCCATGATATTAGTGAAGGCGTTTGTAAAATCTTAGTTAAATTTTGTGCTAAAAAACTAGGATATAAAACGCAGATTGAAGAACATAGAAGAGAAATTTTAGAATATATCTACCAAAAATATATTGTAGAAGGGTATTTGTTTCATGGAGTTTCTGATGTTTATGTTTCTACTATTAAGCAAGAGGGTTTTTCTCCACAACTTTATGAAAATTATTATCCACGTTTTTTAGAAATTCAAAAGCAATATCCAGCATTTTTTTCTGAGATGGATTTTCATCATGATTATGTTTCTTTTACCGATGATTTTGTAATGGCATGTTATTATGCTACTTATAGTCCAATTTACTTTTCTAATTTTTTATGTCCTTCCTCTTCTAAAAAACTTGAACTTAATAGTTATGCTAAAAGAGATTATATGGGTTGTTTTAGAAATTTACGTAATTTATTAAAAGCCAAGGAGATTAATGAGGAAGATAGTAAAAAAATAGAGTCGCTTTGCCATGATCAGTGGAAGTTGTTAAGAAAAAATGAGTCTTGTCCTACGATTATGTTAGTCAAACGAAGTGTTTTTGGTAAAAATGTAATCCAAGGTATTCATGAAATTTTAGAAGATGGAAAAGAAGATATAGGGATATTGGCACATCATATTATGGATTATAAATTCGATAGTTTGTCATGGAATCTTCCTATTTCGTCTTCTAATATTGAATTTATTAGTATTCCTTATGTAAAGTTTGTAGTGGATGCTTTTAAGGAAAATGATTCGGATAATATAGAAGTTATTGTACCAAATGAAGAAAATGCAGAGGATGGAAAAGTTTCTTTCTTATTACTTTTAGGTTCTGTTTTAATTTTGACTGGTGTGTTATTTAGCGTTATTATGTTGTATCAATAGAGGTGATAGTATGGAAAAAGTTAAGATTGTATTCATGGGAACACCAGATTTTAGTGTTCCTGTTTTAGAGGGATTAATAGAGAATTATCAAGTTATTGGTGTTGTTACACAACCAGATCGTAGAGTTGGAAGACGTCAAGAAGTTGTTTTTTCTCCTATTAAAGAAGTTGCATTAGCACATCATATTCCTGTTTTTCAACCTGAAAAGATTAGATTAGAGTATCGAGATATTTTAGCTTTGCAACCAGATATTATTGTTACATGTGCTTATGGACAGATTATACCTAAGGCTATTTTAGATTTTCCAAAATATGGTTGTATTAATGTTCATGCGTCATTACTTCCTAAATTACGTGGAGGAGCACCTATTCATCATGCTATTATAGATGGTTATGATAAAACCGGTATTACTATTATGTATATGGATGAAGCTATGGATAGTGGTGATATTATCTCTCAAAGAGAGACTAAAATTTTAGATACCGATACGGTAGAAGTATTACATGATAGATTAAGTAAGCTTGGTAGAGAATTGTTACTTGATACTTTACCTAGTATTTTAGATGGTAGTGCTAAGCGTGTAAAACAAGATGAGTCTTTAGTTACTTATGCTTATAATATTAAAAGAGAAGAAGAATATTTGGATTTTAGTAAGAGTAGTTTAGAATTATTTAATCAGATACGTGGTCTTTCTCCTTTCCCGGGAAGTTCTTGTGTTATTGATGATAAGGAATTTAAAGTGTATTTTGCTAGGATATCATCTGTTGTTTCTAGTTCATTTCAACCTGGACAAATACTTCATATTTATAAAGATGGTATTGGTATTGCAACAAAGGATTATGAAATTGTGTTGTTAGATATAAAACCTTTTGGTAAGAAGAGAATGTTAGCTAGCAGCTTTATTAATGGAATCAAAAAAGAAGAATATATAGGGAAGGTAGTTTATGGACGAAAATAAAGATTTTAATTCTAGTTCTGATTCTAAAGATAAGTTTAGAAATTTTATGAAAACACCTCGTGGAAAAGCTGTTCTTTTCTTTGGGATATATCTTATATTTTTTATAGGGTTAGCTATATTCTCACGTGTTGTTGGCACGGGAAATTCTATTAGTCCTCAATTGAATATTACTCCTTATTCTTATAGTTTGAATCAAATTTCTAATCATAATTATCATTATCGATATCAGTATCAAATTGATGATTCTACGATTGCTTTTGAAGGTGATAGAGTCGGTAATAAAAGTTTGTTTAGTGATGGTATTATTTCGTATTATCAAAAAGATGATTTATTTATGCGAAATCAAGATGGTCTTTGGGTTAAATGTGATAATCCGTATATTTTTCCTTCACTTTTAGATGATTCTATTGTGAATACTCTTATTTCTTCTGCTACTTATGTTTCTAAAACTGAACTTGCATCAGGAGAGGAAGAGGTTAATTTTGAGATTAGTACTACTACATTAGTTAAAATTTTAGATGGTATTGTTATAGATTTAGATGATCCGGTAAATACGATTCAGTTGAAGAAGAATAGTGATGGAGAAGTGGTTGAGATTCATTATGATTTGACTAGTTATGCTATCTATCATGGAAGATGTAGTTCTCAATTTCAATTGATACTTTCTTATTCAAAATTTGGTGAGATTTCAAAGATTCAAGACCCTGCATAAAATGTTGTTTGGTCTTTTTCTTTTATTTGTTGTATAATAATATAGATATTGGAGTGAGTCTATGAATATATATAATTTAACTAGAGATGAAATGGAAGAATATTTTGTAAAGTTAGGTTCTAAAAAATTTCATGCAGATCAGTTATTTTCTTGGCTTTATGAAAAGCGTATTTCTTCTGTTTCAGAGATTACAAATATTAAGAAGGAGTTACTTAGTCAAGTTAGTTCTGATTACTCTTTTTCTAAATTAAAGCTTGTTCAAGTAGAGCGAGATGTTGATGTTTGTAAATATTTATTTGAACTTAGTGATGGGGAACATATTGAAGCTGTATTAATGAGACATGATTATGGAAATAGTGTTTGTATTTCTAGTCAAGTTGGTTGCAATATGGGATGCAAGTTCTGTGAGTCAGGACGTCGTAAGAAAGTGCGTAATTTAGAAACTTGGGAAATGGTTACACAACTGCTAATGATAGAAGAAGATTTAGGAACTAGAGTAAGTCATGTTGTTGTTATGGGAATTGGGGAACCTTTTGATAATTATGATAATTTATTAAAATTTTTCCTAATAATTAATCATCCTAAAGGTCTTGCGATAGGTGCTCGTCATATTACCGTGTCTACTTGTGGAATTGTTCCTAAAATATTAGAGTTTAGTGATTTTCCATTACAAATTAACTTAGCAATTAGTTTACATGCTCCTAATGATGAACTTAGAAATCAAATTATGCCAATTAATAAAGCTTATCCTTTAAAAGAGTTAATTCATGCATTAGAAATTTATTTAGAGAAGACGAATCGTCGAGTAACATTTGAGTATATTTTACTTGCTGGAGTGAATGATATGGACTCTTGTGCGTTAGAATTATCTAGATTAGTTGGTCATTTAAACTGTTATATTAATTTAATTCCGTATAATGAGACAAATAATTTAGAATTTAAGCGAAGTAATACTGTTCAAATTATGAAGTTTTATGATATACTAAAAAAGAATAGACTTAATGTCACAATCAGGAGAGAGTTTGGTAGCAAGATTAGTGCTGCTTGTGGACAACTTAGAAGTAA
>CALVJR010000035.1 GCA_944332295.1 uncultured Bacilli bacterium
AGAATGTTTATTAATTAAAATCTAATAAACATGGAAGTTAACCTTTCAAAGTGGAATTTACTTTTTCATTTCAGCTTATTGAAATATTCCGAACTAATCGAATAATTGTAATTTTTTTACAATTCTATCTTATAAAATACCAAAAGAGTGTATAATCACACCCTTTTATTGAATTTCTAATAGTTTTTTTGATACTCTTGTTTGAACTTTTATATAGTATGCTTCTTCTTTAGAATTTAAATCATCATCTTCCCATTTTTCAAATGCTTCAACTGCTTTTGTATATTTACTCATATATGTACCATAATCTTTTAACAGTTCTGCATCTGTACCATTTGAATTTGAATATTTTTTCATGAATGCAATGTATTCATCAATAAATTCTTCATAACTATCCATTGCTTCTTTGAATTCTTTTCTCATACCATCTACCATATCAGAAGATTCTTCTTTTTTGTTATCTGTTTTGTTTTCAGTTTTATCTACTTTTTCAGTAGTAGTTTCTTCTTCGTCAGTATCTTCTTCAGATAATGATATTGAAATTCTAATTATATTAAATCCCTCATATGAAACACTTACTTTATATCCATCCTTATTTTTAGCACTATATGATTTGTCTGTTTTGTAATGATTTATATCAAAACCTTCCTCTTTTAAATCTTCAACATAGTCATTGAAATCATCAAGCGACATATCAGATGCATAGAAAGTATAATACTTACTAGAATCAGATTCCACTTTACCTTTGGTTGATTTTGGTTTTGGTAATTTTTTAGATAAAGTTGAATCAGTCCATGCATTTTCTTTAACTTCTAAAGGACTTTCTAAATCTATATTATATTCTTTACTGTAATCACTATAATAAATTCTTAATTTATATCCTTCTTTATTATATGCATCATATGATGAAGTATCGCTTTCTGAATCTATTGTAAAACCTTTTTTCTTACATTCTTCAACATAGTCGTTATAATCTTCTTCTGATTGTTTATGAATATATATACTTAAGTTTTCATCAGAATTAGTAAGTATTTGTCCTTTTTTACCATTTGGTTTTGGTAAAACTTCATGCATATAAATATCTTCCCATACAATTTTTTCTGATTCAGTAGTAGTTCCACCACCAGTATTAATAATTGGTATTATAAGTACAAATCCAAGTATAGCCAAAATAACTTTAAGTCCTTTAAATGGTTCTTTTAAAATTTTCATTCCCATTAGCCAAGCACAAATAAAAGCTCCCGCTTGAACTAAAGTTAAAAATTTTACTAAAAATCCATCCCCAATAAAGAAAAACAATACTGCTATTGCAAAGAATACTAGTAATACTTTGCTAAATTTTCCTTTCTTAAAATTGTCAACTGAATTAAGTTCCTCTTTAACTTTCTTTTCTTTAACTTCTTGTTCTAAAATATCGTTCCTTTCTTTTAGCGATTGTTCATGATTATCTTTTCTTGCTTTCAATTTAGCATCTTCAACTCTTTTTACTTTTGTGGCTTCATCGTCAATTAAGATTTCTGCACCACAGTAATTACAAGTGATCTTTTCTAAATTTTTGTTCACATCTAGAGTAGCACCACAATTTTCACACTTCATTTTTACTAATTTCATAAATTTACTTCTTCCTCTCGTTTTTTATATATCTCTATTATACCACTAGAAAAAGAATTTTCATCCTTGAATTTATTACTCATTATTTTCTAAAAAGTGAAATTAATCTTTATATAAAATTTCTTTAGCATTTGGTATATCTAATGAATTAGTATAGTTTTCAAATTTATCTACTGTATCAGTTTCCATTTTATCAGTTACTCTTACATAAATATTATAAGTAGTCATTATAGTTGAATGTCCTAATCTTTTGGAAACTGCTTTAATATCAGCACCTTGTTCTATTAATCTAGTTGCATGTGTATCTCTAAAGTCATGGAATCTACTAGGTATCTTTAATTCATAATTAATTACTTTAAAAGCATGTCTAGGAGTTTCAGTTCCTCTAAATTGACCATTGGGTTTAACAAATATTAATTTAGCTTCTGGTAAATTAACATCTAATTCAGCTTCAGCATCTACTATTTTAATTTCTTCTCTTTTTGTATATTCATTCAACACTTTCTTTTCATAATGTTTTAAATATTTATCTCCATAAAATTTTTTATGTTCTTCTGTTAGTTTCTTATATTCTTTTAATGCCTTAATTAATGTATCACCTATCGCAATAGTTCTTCTTGATTGAGGATTCTTACAGCTACCATAATACCAAGTTTCAGTAGAATGTCCTTTAGCTATATTATATCTTTTAGGTAATCCTTCTTTATTCTTTCTTATTATATTTTTATCGACAGTCAATGTTTTATTTTCAAAATCTATATTATCCCAAGTTAAACCATATACTTCTGATACTCTTAATCCCGTGTAGTATGCTGTTAAAAATGAATAATAGATATATGGTAAATCTTTAAATCTATCTAATATTCTTTCTATTTCTTCTTGTGTATAAATATGAACTGGATCACCTGTTACTACTTCATATCTTGGAATATGAACATGCTCTGCTGGATTATGATTTATAAAATTAACATCATAACAAGCATATTTTAATGCTCCTTTTATTGTTTTTAGTATTCCATGAATATAATGTTTTGAAAATTTATTATCTACATATAACTGATTAATAAAGTTTTGTATTAGTTCTGAATCAATTTGAGATAACTTATACATTCCTAGTTTAGGTTTTAAATGAACCTTAATAATATTTAAATAAGTAACTATAGTTGCATATTTTAAATTAAAATTACAATAATTATCAATCCAATAATCTAGATAATCAGCAAATGACATATCTCTATTCTTATTCTTTTTACCATAATAGTAATATTCATTATATGCTAATGCTCCTTCATGTAATGCTTCTTGTTTAGTTTTAAATCCTGACTTTGTTAGCCACTTTCTTGTTCCATCAATAGATGCTATTTCAATTCGGTATTCATATACCTTTCCACGTTTTCTTACGCTTACCATTTTTTGTACCTCTTTCCTAATTTATGGTAAACAAAAAGCCATCAAATTTTGATGACTTTTATCTAACGTGTTGTCCACGAATAATATACTAAATTTTTATATAAATTATGCATTTTTGTCCACAATCTTAAATTTACGTGGACAAAATGTGGACAAATAGCCTTTTTTGAGTGTTTTTTACGTGGACAAAATCCTCGCAAACCCAATACTCACCGCTACTTACCACAGCATTGTTTATATTTCTTCCCTGAGCCACATGGACAAGGATCATTTCTACCAATTTTCTTTACTCTTTTTGGAGTTTTCTTTGCAGGTTCTTTTCCTCCATCATTAGTTATTTTTTTCTTTGCTACTTCTTTACGTTCTACATTTTGTCTTATTTCTGCTCTTAGTAAGAATGTTGCTACATCTTTATCAATTTTTTGAAGCATTTCATCAAACATATTATAACCTTCCATCGTATAAGCGCGAAGAGGATCTTCTTGAGCATAACCTCTTAAATGAATTCCTTCTCTTAAGTGTGACATTGTATTGATATGCTCCATCCAATAATTATCTACTACTTGTAAAGTAATAGCTTTTTCGAATTCATCTGTTACTTCTTGTGGAATTTCTTTTATTTTCTCTTCATATTCTGCAGTTATTTTCTTTACTAATATATCAATTACTTTTTCTTCTGGTAAGTTTTCTATTTCTGATACTTTAATATCGTTCTTTAATAGATTTTCATTTATATATTCTGCAATCTCTTCATAATCTTGCTTTCCTAAAGCCCCTTCTGGTGCTAAATGTGATTTTACTAAATCCTCCATATGATGACGGAAAGTTTCTAATACCATTTCATGAATAGAGTCACTGTCTAAAATTCTATTTCTTTTAGCATACATAATTTCTCTTTGGTCATTCATTACGTCATCATATTGTAGTAATTGTTTACGAATATCAAAGTTATTACCTTCTACTCGTTTTTGTGCTGTTCCAATTGATCTTGTAAATGTTTTACTTTGGATTGCTTGGTCTCCTAATCCCATGGATTTCATCATTTCTCCAATTCTATCAGATCCAAAACGAACCATTAAATCATCTTTCATTGATACAAAGAATTGAGTATATCCTGGATCTCCTTGACGACCAGAACGTCCACGCAACTGATTATCAATACGTCTAGATTCATGACGTTCTGTACCAACAACGCATAGTCCACCTAATTTTCTAATTTCATCAGATAGTTTAATGTCTGTTCCACGTCCTGCCATGTTAGTTGCGATTGTAACTGATTTTTGTTGTCCTATTTTAGAAATGATTTCTGCTTCACGTGCATGATTCTTGGCATTTAACACTTCATGTGGAATATGTGCTTTCTTTAATAAGTCACTAATTAATTCACTGGTTTCAATAGCGATAGTACCAATTAATACTGGTTGACCTTTTTCATAACGCTCTTTAACAAAATTAATAATCGCTTTATATTTTGCTTCTTTAGTTGCGTATACTAGGTCTGGTGCATCTATACGAATTACTTCTTTATTAGTAGGTATTTCTATAACATACATATTATAAATATTTCTAAACTCTTCTTCTTCTGTTTTCGCAGTACCAGTCATACCAGATAACTTTTTATACATTCTGAATAAATTTTGAAATGTAATGGTTGCTAAAGTTTTTGTTTCCTGATTAATAGTTACTCCTTCTTTTGCTTCGATTGCTTGATGAAGTCCATCAGAGTAAGCACGACCTTTCATTAAACGTCCTGTAAATTGATCTACTATTACTATTTCATCATCTTGTACTACATAATCCACATCTTTTTTCATTGAGTAGTTTGCACGTAACGCTTGACTAATATAGTGAACTAGTGATGCATTTTCAATATCATATAAATTATTTACGTGAAAAGATTTTTCGGCTTTTTCACTACCTGTTTCGGTTAATGTTACCGCTTTTGTTTTCTCATCATAAACATAATCAGTTTCTTCTTTTAATCCTTTAGTAAAATGATCTGCATCTAAGTATAGATTTGCACTGTTCATTTGGCCACCAGAAATAATTAATGGAGTTCTTGCTTCATCAATCAATACAGAATCAACCTCATCGATAATTGCAAAATTCAATGGTCGTTGTACACGTTCTTCTTTTCTGATTACCATATTATCTCTTAAATAATCAAAACCAATTTCATTATTAGTAGAGTATAGAATATCACAGTTATATGCTTCTTGTTTTTCTTTTGTACTTAATTCTCTTGTATTAACACCAACTGTTAAACCTAAGAATCGATAAATATCTCCCATCCACTCTGCATCACGAGCAGCTAAGTACTCATTAACAGTAATAACATGAACTCCTTCACCTGTTAAGGCGTTCAAATAACCTGGAAGTACACAAGTTAAAGTTTTTCCTTCACCTGTTTTCATTTCTGCAATATTACCATAATGAATTGCTAGACCACCCAATATTTGTACGTAGAAGTGCTTTTCTCCTAATACACGAAATGATGCTTCTCTTGCTGTTGCAAAAGCTTCTACTAGAATATCATCTAATGTTTCTCCCTTGTTTAACCTTTCTTTAAATTCTTCTGTTTTACTTTGTAATTCTGTGTCTGTTAATTTAGAATATTCTTCTTCTAAATCCATTACTTTATCTGCTAGAGTTTCGAATCTTTTTAACTCTTTATATTCGTGGTCAAATAATTTTCTTAATAATTTCATCCTAACATCTCCTTAACTTATTATTTTACCAAAAAAAAAGAAAGAATAAAAGCTTATTCTTTCTTTTTCTTATTATTCGGACTCAATTACACCATAGTTTCCATCGGTTCTCTTATATACGACACTTACTAAATTGGTGTCACTGTCCTTATACATATAGAATTGGTGACCTAATAGCTCCATTTGAAGTATTGCTTCTTCTTCATTCATTGGCTTTACTTCAACTTTCTTCCTTTTTAAGATTTTATGTTCTTCCTCTGTATCTTCTTCTGAGAATGCTGCTATATCAAAGTCACGAGTGTTTTTTCCTTGTCTAGACATAATTCTTGTTTTGTTCTTTCTAATTTGTCTTTCTAACTTATCGATTGTTTTATCAACAGCAGCATAGAAGTCATCTTTTGATTCCTCTGATCTTAAAATATATGCTTTTAGTGGTATGGTAATTTCTACTCGTTGTTCATGATTTTTTACTTTTACCATGACAGATGCGCGAACATTATCGCTATTTTCTAGATATTTATTTAATTTTTCTAGCTTCTCTTCTATATAATCCTTCATGGCCTCTGTAATTTTTAGTTTATCTCCGTGAATAATAATTTCCATACTATCACCTCCTTATAATTGTAGTATATCATAATTTAGAAAAAAAAACTACTATTTAGCGTTAGCAGTTTCTTTAACTAATCTTACATTTAATGCTTGGTATCCTTTGCTCGTTTCAACCAATTTAAATTCAACTAGCTGTCCTTCTGATAATGTTTTATAGCCATCTACCTCAATTGCAGAATAATGAACAAATACATCCTCATTTTCTTTATACTCAATAAAGCCATAGCCTTTTTCATTATTGAACCATTTTACACGTCCAACCATCATTTTTCTACACCTCATTTCTACCAACTTATCTCCTTGGTAATTACATTCTACCAAAATTCTTTTATAAATCTCTTTAATTGCCTTAAATTGTCTTTTAGCGGTCGCAATATGTTCTTATTCCCCTTTTTTCGACAAATTTCGACATTTTTTACTTACTATCTACTTTTGGTTTCTTTTAAATTTTTTTTATAAATTTGGTAGTATATTCTATTTAAAGTGAGATGATGCTATTGTGAAAACTTTGTTTTTAAACTCTACCATGGGCTTTATTTGTAAGTATCATTCTTACTCTGAATTAGATCAACAAAAACTGCTCTATGGATTAGAAGGGATTTACCTTACTATTACAAAGATGATAGTTCTAGTTGTTCTTTCCCTTATTCTTAACATGTTTAAAGAATTTGTACTTGTTGTTGTTATATTTAATTTAATTCGTTATACCGGATTTGGTTTTCATGCTGAGAAAAGTTATCAATGTTTATTGTTTTCAACTTTTAATTTTATAGTTATACCTTATATATTTTTACATATACACTTGCCTAATATTATTATATATGGCATTTGTGGAATATGTATTTTACATTATTTGTTATTTGCACCAGCTGATACAAAAAAAAGACCTCTTACTAATAAAAGGAAAAGAATCATTCGTAAAATTATCACTGTAATAATTGGTATTATTTATACAATATTAATAATTTTGTTAGATAGTAAATATTGGGCAGGCATTTTACTTTCTGCTTTAATTATTCAAGCTATCATTATTAATCCACTTACTTATCGGTTATTTAAACAACCATATAATAATTATAAGATGTTAAATACTAAATAGTATTTAATATAAATTTTTTAGTAAAGGAGAAAAAATATGAAAAAAAGATTATCTATGATTCTAGGAGCAATTGCTTTGATGGCAACTGGAGCTGCTAGTATGGGATGTATTTGGATGCTAATCGACGAGCCAAATTCTATTGCAGCATTAAAGGATTAAAATCCTTTTTTATTTGTGCTTTTTTATATATAGTTCTTGAATATAATAATTATCTATTATATTTTGTTTACTTTCTATCCAACTATTTTCTTTTATTAACTTTGAAGCAAAATATAAGCCATTACCTCGCCCTTCTCCTTTAGAAGAGACACCTTTTTTGTTTCTATCTTTCATATTTTTATGTTTTTTAAATGTATTAGAAAATACTATGCTTACTTTATCTTTTAATTCATATATTTCTATTGATATGATTTTCTTTCTACTTTCTTGTGCAGCTTCAATAGCATTATCAAAGTATATTCCTATTAATTTACATAAAACTCTTATTTCTTTTTCTTTTAATTTAGTTAAAATTCCCTTTGTTTCAATACTAACATCAGCAGTTAAATTTATTTTTTGCTTTTGCGCAATTGCTGCTTTGTAATACATTAAACCTTTAATTCCACCTTTTGGTAAAAATTTTAATTGAGTTACGGCTTGTCCTTCAATGTTGATATTATCTTCTAAGATTTCATCAATTTTTTCTTTTACTTTTTTCTCTTTTGTTAAACACCTAAGTACAGCAAGTTGATTTTTATATTCATGACGGTTTAATTGCTCTTTTTCTATCCAATCTTCAAAATTTTGAATATATGAAAACAACGTATCATAGTCTTCTTCTAATTTTTTATATTTATTTTGATTCTCTATAAATATATATGATATAACTATAAAAATAATCATTACTAAAAAGTTAAGAACATATTCTTTATTAAAAAAAGTAGATATTCCTATGTTATAGAGCAGATGACTAAATCCTATAATTAATAGTGTAAAAAAGATTATATTTGTGATAGAAGTTTTTTGTAGAATGCTGTAATAAAATTTATTCAATTGTTTTTTTACTATTTTAATCTTTATTAAAGTAAATGCAATAATACTAACAGTAATATTTGATGCTAGAAAAATGCACAAATTGGTTCTAATATCTTTCACGGAAAATTGAGACATAAATATTAATGAAGATACTATGTCGGCGAAAAATACGATTATCATTAATATTCCACAACTGATTATACTCTCTTCTATGGACAATTTAAATATTAGTTTATATATAATTATATTTAAGAAAAATATTACAATTGTACTTAATCCTGTATATTCAATTTGATGAAGGACAACTGAGCAACAAGCTAATGTTAAAATAAGCAATATTTGTGACAACTTATTTTTATCACTTTTTAATCCAGTTATCTCTTTTATTATGTACATCCCTATTATCGCAAGAATAATTCCACAAAATATTTTAACGAATACCTCTAACACGGTTAAACATCTCCCTTCTTTTCTCTCTTGATACGTCTGTGAACTCTTCTTTGTTTTTTAGTTTTGCTATATTTTCTTTAAAGTTATAACTTTCTACTTTTTCGATATTTATAGCTGTTCCTCTACTACATTTGAAAAATCTTTTATCTAATTTCTTTAATAAATCATTTAGAGATTGCTGTATAAAATATTTCCCTTCATCTGTATAAATGATACATCTTTTACTTCCTTGTTCTCTTTCAATCTTAATAATATTTCTAAATTCTATATTATAGGCTGTGCTTTTGTATGTGTATCTTAAAGCTTTATATTTGTTATCATAATTTTTCATACATATTAGCAAGGCATCTTGTAATTTTCTTTCTGGATGTTCTAATTTATTGATAAAGTCTACTAACATTAATCTTTTTCCTAAAGCTTCATATCTATATTCTGGATGACCAGATATTATTATAATCATAGATACCCAATCATCATATTCCTCTCTTATCATTCTAGCTGCATCAATACCCGAGCCTTCATCTGTTTTTATATCTAGTAAATATATTTTAAATCCTACTATTGTTCTTATTGATCTTTTCCATTTGATATTGTATCGGTCAAAAGTATAACAGGTATAATCTATATCATATTTCATCATAAATTTATCTATTTGTTGCTGATACATTTTTAATAATTCAGGTTCATCTTCACAAATTATAAAATTAATCATATCTATTACTCCTTTTCTTTTTTCCAAATTTTTCCATTTTCTTTCTAAAGAAAAACTGCTGATGTCAGCAGTTTTATTTTGTTTTAGGATTTTTCTTCCTGAAAATGGATATTTTCTCTTCTATTTTTTTCGTTCTCGTTGGTGTTTTATCAGAAATAATTGTAGTATGTAGTACAAACCATAATACAATAATAAATATTATAATATAGATGATTTTTCCTAAAACCGGATCTTTAATTGTATAAAGAATTGATGCTGCTGCAAATAATAGATTAATACCATATATAATTAAAACTGTTGTTCTTTGCGAAAAGTTCATTCCTAATAGCTGATGATGTAAATGTTGCTTGTCAGCTTTAAAAGGAGGTTGCCCTTTTAACAATCTTCTAATTATTGCAAATAAAGTATCTAATATTGGTATTCCTAATATCATGATTGGTACAAAGAAAGATGTTAACGCAGGACCTTTGAACTCTAGTAATGTAATTATTGATATAATAAAACCCATGAATGTTGCGCAGTCTCCTGCAAATATTTTTGCAGGGTAAAAATTGTGTAGTAGAAATCCTAAGGTTGAACCTAGCATAATAAAGGTTAAAATCATAACAAGGCTACCACTTCTTCCTTGATAAAATCCTATAATTCCTATCGTTAAAAAGAATATAGAGCAAACTCCTCCACTAAGGCCATCTACTCCATCAATCAAATTAATAATATTGGTACAGGCCACTATAAATAATATTGTAACTAATGGAGCCCAGAACCCGAAACTGAAAGAAAATCCAAATGCTGTAATGTTATCTAGTGTTATACCACCATAAAATACAATAATAATTGCCGCTATCAAATGGCCTATCAGTTTTTGATATGCCCGTATTGGCTTTATATCATCTATAATTCCCGTTAATACAATTATAAAACTTCCAATTAATATTGAGTTCATCCTGATACTTTGTTCCCCGAACAACATATATCCGAATAAAAATCCTAGAAATATTCCCACCCCACCTAATAACGGTGTTGCTTTTTTATGAATATGCCTATGACCTTCGTCAGCTCTAGGAATATCAACTGCCCCTACATGAATCGCTATTCTTTTTATAAAAGGGATGATAATCGCTGTAAATAAAAAGGTAATTAGTACTATTTTACTTGCATCAAGAATTTGTTCTTTCATCAACGTCACTTCCTATTAAAATTATATCAAAATTATTTTTAATAGAAAAGAAAAAAACCAATTTTATTGGTCTTCTTCTAATAACGAAATATTATTCAATAGTGTTCCAGTTCCTTCAGCAACACACGTTAGTGGAGACTCTGCAATCAATATTGGGACTTTTAATTCTTTTTCTAATAATTCTGGTAATCCTTTTAACATTGCTCCCCCTCCGGTTAACACAATCCCTTTTTCTACAATGTCTCCTGCAAGCTCTGGTGGAGTTTGTTCTAATACATTTGTTGTTGCTTTTATGATTTTGTCAAGACTTTCTGCTAGAGCTTCTTTTGTTTCGTCCTGCGTAATTTCTATTTCTTGTGGTAATCCTGTAATTAAATTTCTACCACGAACTTCTAATTTTTCTTTCTTATTAGGATCGAAAATATTAGCAAAATTAATTTTTATATCTTCTGCTGTTCTTTCTCCAATTAATAATTTATATTTTTCTCTTATATATTTTATAATATCTTGATCAAATACGTTTCCTGCAACTCTTACTGATGCTGATGATACTATATCATTTAAAGAAAGAATGGCTATATCCGTGGTTCCTCCACCAATATCAATTACCATATTTGCTGTAGGTTTAGAAATATCCATTCCTGCACCTATTGCGGCTACTTTTGGTTCTTCTTCTATATATACTTTTCTAGCACCAGTTCTTTCTGCAGCTTCTTTAATAGCATTTTTTTCTACTGGTGTAATATTTGTAGGACAGCAAATTAAAATTCTAGGTCTTGAAAAAAGTTTTTTTGCTTTTATTTTCTTTATGAATGAATTTAACATAATCTCTGTAATTTCAAAATCAGCAATTACTCCATCTTTCATTGGCTTTATCGCCTTTACTTTTCCTGGAGTTCTTCCTAACATTTCATTTGCTTCTGTTCCAACAGCAATTACGCTTTTTGAGTCTGTGTCGATTGCGACAATACTTGGTTCATTTAATACAATTCCTTGACCTTTTATGTATATTAAAACATTTGCTGTTCCTAAATCAATTCCAATATCTTTTGCCCACATATATGTCACTTCCTTTTCTGTCATTAATATTTTATCATAAAATTCTTATTTTATAATAGAATATATGAATATTTTTTGAGTTTATGAAAAAAAGAGTGTGCTACTCTTTATTTTCTGAAGTTTCTAATTCTTTGTTTAGATAAAGTGTAGGATCAACTACTTGACCATTGACATATAATTCAAAGTGTAGATGGTTTCCAATATCTTTATCTAATTCATTTGTACCACTTTTACCAATTACTTGTCCTTGTGTTATGATATCTCCTTTTTTCACACTTACTTCTGATAAACTTTGATAAATACTTACATAACCATTATTATGTTTAATTTCAACTACTTTTCCTAGTGTTTCATCTTCTTTTACATCAGTAACACTTCCATCTAATACTGCTACTACGTCAAAAGTATTTGCACTAATAAAATCTGTACCAGAATTTTGTAAATATGTATTGTCATGATATATTATTGATTTTTCTTGAGTTTCAGCATCTGCTTTATAATCATAATAATTCTTACCTATTGTTACTGTAGTATCTGTATAAGGATTAATCATCTTTGTTGTTTCATTAATTACTGCTTGATCTTCTTCTATAATAGAATCATCTACATAACTTGTTGGTTCTTCATAATTATCATTATTATTATTTTTTAGACTGTTACTTAGCATTGCCGTACCAAAGATTACACCAGTAATTGCAAGTATCATAAGTGTTGGTAATACATATGGTTTTAATTTTCTTCTTCTCATTTTTTTCACCTCATTATAAGTTTTAACCAAAAAAAAAGATTTATACTTCTTTTAGAAAAATTTTGTTGAAGTAAATAAATCCATTAAAAA
>CALVJR010000036.1 GCA_944332295.1 uncultured Bacilli bacterium
AACGCCACCGCTTCTTCAGCTCTCACCCGCATAGCGGGTGGTTTTGTCCTGTTCCTATCCCGGAACATAATAAAAAGACTCAATAATGAGTCTATATAAACATCGATACTAAACAAATCGCAAAAAACGCTAATCCTAATACTAAAGTAAGACGACTGATAAAAAGCTCAGATCCTCTTTCTTTACGATGACTAAATAATTCAGAAGTATTTCCTGAAATAATTTGTGCTGCACCTTCTGCTTTACCACTTTGTAAAAGTACAATCACAATTAATAAAATAGATATAATTAAGAGCGCTGTTTCCATCGCACACCTCCGTTAACAATACCAATATAATACCATACTTTAAAAGATATTGCAACCAAACAATCACAGTTTTATAAATATTAGACAATACTAATGAATAAAACTTAATACATTATTTTTATCTACTTCAATGACTTCTGAATTTTCTCGATTCTTAATCTCAACAATTCCGTCCTTAGCACCTCTTCCAACAGTAATCCGTATAGGAATGCCAACTAAATCCATATCTTTAAACTTAACACCTGCTCGTAAATCACGATTATCTAATAATACAGATTTTCCTTGCGATAATAATTGTCGATAAAGTTCTTCTGCCAAAGTAACTTGATCATTATCTTTCATATTAACAATGACAATAGAAACTTGATACGGTGCAACTTCAGGAGAAAAAATAATACCAGAATCATCATGATGTTGCTCCACATAAGCTGCTAAAATTCTAGCAACACCAATACCATAACATCCCATAACAACAGGTTTTAATTGGTTATCCTCATCTGTATAATATAATCCCAATGCTTCTGAATATTTCGTACCTAGTTTAAAAGTATTTCCTACTTCAATTCCTTTCTTAAACATAAGACTACCACCACACCGAGGACAAACATCTCCTTCACTAACTGTTCTAATATCTGCAACCATATCATACTTAAAATCAGATAAATTAACATGAATATAATGATAATCTGTCCTATTCGCACCAACTACAAAGTTTTTCATAGATAAAATTTCACTATCAATAATAATTGGAATATCTAAGCCAATTGGTCCAGCAAACCCTACTTTAGCATGAGTAATTTCTTCATCTTCCAAAGGAGTCACCATAACAACATCTCTAGCCTGTAATAATTTAGATATCTTAGTTTCATTTAATTCTCGGTCTCCACGAATTAAAAATGCATAAAACTTATCATCTACTTTATATAATAAAGTCTTAACCATCTTACTAGGATGAATTTGATAGTTTTGATTCAAATCCTCTATCGTACCAACACTAGGAGTATAAAATAACTCTTTAGCTAATTCTTTTTCACTATCTAATACAGAAGAATTCTTACATTCACAAACCTCAATATTAGTAGCATAACCGCAATCATTACAAATAACTAAAGTATCCTCTCCAATATCACAAATAGCCTGAAACTCTTCGGATAAACTACCACCCATGGCACCGGTATCAGCACGAACTACTTCATAATCAAGTCCTACACGTTTAAATATCCTATGATATGCATCAAACATCGCCTGGTAAGACTTAGAAAGAGATTCTTCATCTTTATCAAAAGTATAAGCATCCTTCATAATAAACTCTCGTGTACGAATCAAACCATATCTACTTCTAGGTTCATCACGATACTTATTAGCGATTTGATATAAACTAAGTGGCATATCCTTATGGGACTGAATAACATCCTTAGCAACCTCAACAAACATTTCTTCATGAGTAGGACCTAACACATAACGTCTATCATAGCGATCAGATAAACGAAACATATCATCTCCAAAAGCATCTAACCTACCACTCTTTGCATAAACATCCTCTGGAAGAATACTAGGCATAACAAGCTCATTAGAAGAAATGGCATTCATCTCTTCTCGTATAATATTTTCTATATTCTTAAGAACACGATATCCCAAAGGTAAAAAAGTATAAATACCACTACCTACTTTTTTTATCATACCAGCACGTACTAATAAATTAGCACTAACTGATTCCTCATCTTTAACATCTTCTTTTTGTGTATAAAAATAATTTCCACATAATTTCATAATATTCCTCCTAACAAAAGAATAATAACATATTTAAAAAACTAATATTGAATTCCCCAAACAACTTTATGTTTAGCATCACGCCCGCAAACAACGCATTTATCAGTTGGATTTTCTTCTTCTAAGATACATCTAGATTTTAATCCACCTACTTCTTTCAATGCCTCTTCACATTTCTTATCTCCACACCAATCAGCCTTAATAAACCCTGGATGATTTTCGATAATATCTCGCATTTCATCTACACTATGAGCTTCATACGTCATTTTATCTCGTCTTTCCTTTGCTTTAATAAATAAATTACTTTGAATATCATCCATTAATTCTAAAACATAACTTACAATATCTATATCAGCAGAAACTTCCATCTTTTCCTGAGTATCACGTCTAGCAACAGTATATACGTCCCTTTTTAAATCTCTTTCTCCAATTTCAATTCTAACAGGAATACCATTAACTTCCGCTTCCTTAAATTTAAATCCTGGAGACTTCTTAGAATCATCAACATATACAGAAATATGATTATCTTTTAGCACCTGATAAACTTCATTAACTTTATCTTCCACATTACCAATAGGAACAATAACCACTTGCTTTGGTGCAATTTTTGGAGGTAATACCAACCCGAAATCATCACTATGAACCATAATTAATGCACCAATCATTCTAGTCGTAACACCCCAGGAAGTTTGATAAGCATATTCCATTTGATTATCCTTATTTGCAAAACTAATATCATAAGCCTTAGCAAACTTTTGGCCAAAATAATGACTAGTACCAGATTGTAATGCAACACCATTATACATAAGAGCTTCAATTGTTAAAGAATACTCAGCTCCTGCAAATTTTTCTTTTTCTGTCTTTTTACCAGTAATCACTGGAATCGCTAAATAATCTTCAAAAAACTTCTTATAAGTATTCAACATTAACCTAGTTTCTGCTTCAGCTTCTTCTCTAGTTGCATGAACAGTATGACCTTCTTGCCATAAGAACTCTCTACTTCTTAAAAAAGGCCTAGTAGTTTTTTCCCAACGCATAACACTACACCATTGATTATATTTCATAGGTAAATCTCTATAAGACTTCACAACACTACTATAATAATCACTAAATAAAGTTTCACTAGTTGGTCTAACACATAACCTTTCTTCTAACTCTTTAGATCCTCCATGTGTTACCCAGGCAACTTCAGGAGCAAATCCTTCAATTAATTCTCCTTCTTTCTTCAATAAACTCTCAGGTATTAATAATGGCATATAAACATTTTGATGACCTGTTTCTTTAAACATACCATCTAAAACACTTTGCATCTTCTCCCAAATAGCATATCCATTAGGTTCAATAACCATGCACCCTTTAACATTAGAATAATCACAAAGCTTCGCAGCCTTTACTACATCAGTATACCATTTAGCAAAATCAACATCTCTACTTGTTATAGCTTCATTTTTCATAAATTCCCTCCTAATAAAAAAGATGATACCAAAGGAGTGCTTATGCACGGTACCATCCTTTATTACTTAATTATTTAACGATGCAAGAACACCGGAAGTAAAACTTCACCAGAAAGGTAGGAATATAATTAGGTTATAATTGAGTTCACACTATCCTCAAATCACTGATATAAGAGCTAACTACATTATGGTCTTTCTTTTGGTTTTAACAGATACACTTAAAATAAACTATTTTAATAAAAAAGTCAATATTTTACTTCAATTCGCAAAATTCATAAATTGTTAAAAAATCTAAGAAAATAAAGGGATAAAAATATTTTGAATGTAAAAAAACTGAAAATTTCACTAATTTTTATTTTAATCCAGAAGCCAATCATACTAAATTTTCATTAACTTATATAAGTTTTTAGTACATATTTGTTCATAAAATCCCTTATTTTTTCTTAAAAACTAAATTTTGCGAATTGAAGAATATTTTAACATACTATTTTACTTTTTGATAAGAAAAATTATTTTCTTTAATAAACTCAGTATAAGCATTATCAGAAAGATAAGAAGAAAATAAAATAGGCTGAAGTAATGGAAACTCACTTATTAAAGACTGAGATAAATCATCATCTAAAGAAACAGCATACCCTGCACAAAAAGACTCCATATAGGAAACAACATTATCATATATCATCTGTTCTTCTTCTACAATAGTATTCAAATCTAATTCATAGTAATCACTTAAAAACTCCATATATTTCAAATTAGAATCCCAAAAATGCTGAGAAAAGTCTGCATCAAAAATATATTGATAATCATCATCACCTATTTTTTCTAATTCATACGTTTGGTCTAATACAATTAACTTTACAATATAAAATAATGTCAAGTTTTCTTTCCAAGAAAAATCACTATGACTTTGAGTATACTCTACCATATCAGATAGGACCTTATTAAAAATATCGTTTCGATATGCATACCCTATTGCCGCGTTATTTTCATTACCATTAATAACATCTTTATCATAATAATCAAAAAGAAGAGATGTTCTACCATAAGAAGAATCGATTGCATATAATATACAATAAAAATCTAAATAATCATTTTCCGTTTCAAGGTCAAAATAATCATAAAGTTTCTCCAGATCAGCATCAAAAATAGCATTATAATAATCAGAAATAGTTACATTTTCACGAAATAAAGCAAGTAACCATAACAAAGATTCTGATTCTCGTTCTAAAATATAGGCATAATCATAAGTCGTCTTTTTTTCACAATCCTTCACTTTTTCTAGATTATATAATTCTGACTCTGCAGAAGCCTCAGTAAGGAAACTAACAAAAGGACTATTATAGTCAATAGATTGATATTGTTGAGAAGCATTCATTCTACAAGAACAAGCAGTCTGCCTACAGTGATTTAATTCATGTTCCAAAGTTAAAGTAATAGCATCAACAGCATCACTATATAACTCTTTTTGGCAAGCTTCAACAATAGAAGGATAATCTAAAATAATTAAATTCTCATCTTCATCAGTAACGGCAGGGATAATTCCAGTTTCAAATCTAGACTGAGTCTTATTCTCTATCTTAGTAGTATCACCCAAAACAATACTAAGTGTTTGCATACGACAGATATCTTCATCTAAATTATTTGTAGCATAACTAATTAAATTTTCTACTACCATATCAAAAGCACAAGTACAAACATCCTGAATTTCACGTAATTGACCATCACTAGAATAATCAAAAAAAATCGAAATATATTCACTATGATTACTTACATATTGCAGAGAATTATTTTGAATTTTTTCTTTTAATTTAGAAATATTACCATCAAAAATAAAAGAACATTCTTTTTTTGTTTTTGCAGCAGTTACAATATCTAATATTTCTTCATCAGATATATAAAATTGACAATTATCATATTTAACATCAATAGAATCAAAATAACTAGCATAATCAAATTCTTTAGATGAATCATCCTTTGTATTTATAGAACGTTCTTCCAAAGAGTTAGACTGGATATCTTCATTAGAAAAACAACCAGTAAGTACCAAAGGAAAAACACTAGAAAAAACAAGTGCCTTTAATCTATAATTTCTCGTCATAACTATCCCTTCCTAACGGTTATATATTATAACAAACGCTATAAATTATCGCAAGAAAAAAAACACCTTATCATCCGATAAGGTATTGTTTATTATTGATTTAATTCTTCTTCAATTCTCATTAATTGATTATATTTACAAATACGATCTGTTCTAGACATAGAACCAGTCTTAATTTGACCTAAATCAAGTCCAACTGCTAAATCAGCAATCGTAGTATCTTCAGTTTCACCACTTCTATGAGAAATGATAGTTTTATAACCATGACTTTTAGCAAGTTCAATAGTTTCAAGTGTCTCAGTAATAGTACCAATTTGATTAACTTTTAATAAAATGGCATTACCTGCTTTATGATCAATTCCCATTTGAAGACATTTTTTATTAGTAACGAACAAATCGTCTCCGACTAATTGAATTTTATCTCCTAAGCGTTCTGTAACCTTAGTAAATCCATCCCAGTCATTTTCATCTACTGGATCTTCAATAGAAATAATTGGATAAGTATTAACTAATTCTTCATAAAAATTAATTAATTCATCAGTAGTTAATTCTTTTCCATCAACATGATATACTCCATCACTATAGAACTCGCTAGCTGCTACATCAATAGCAATACAAACATCTTTTCTTGGCTCATATCCAGCTTTTTTAATTGCTTCAATAATTAAATCAAAGCCTTCTTTATTAGAACCTAAGTTTGGAGCAAATCCACCTTCATCTCCAACACCAGTAAAGTATCCTTTATCATTTAAAACTTTCTTTAAAGCATGGAATACTTCTGCTCCAACACGAACTCTTTCATGAATGGTATCTCTTTGTGGAATAATCATAAACTCTTGGAAATCTAAGTTATTATCAGCATGAGCTCCACCATTAATAATATTCATCATAGGAACTGGTAAAGTTTTACCATCTCCAACATATTCATATAACTCTTTTCCTTCATTAATAGCACTTGCCTTTAAAGCAGCCATACTAACACCCAAAATAGCATTAGCACCAAGCTTAGACTTAGTCTCAGTACCATCTAACTCTATCATAGTATAATCAAGTGTTTTTTGATCTGCAGCATCCATACCAATTACTTTATCACGAATAATAGTATTAACGTTATTTACAGCGTTTAAAACACCTTTACCATTATAACGACTTCCACCATCACGCATCTCTAATGCTTCTCTTTCACCAGTAGATGCTCCACTTGGTACAGCAGCACGTCCTCTAACACCATTTTCCAAAATAACATCTACTTCAACAGTAGGATTACCACGAGAATCTAATATTTCTCTAGCTTTTACGTCTTTTATTTTCACAAACATCATCCTTTCACACTATTTATTATATCACGAATTACTATCTAGCACATCTTTTTTTAAATCGAAAACATATTTTTTAAATTCCGCTCCTCGAATCTCACATTCCTTATATTGATCCCAGGAAGCAGAAGCTGGACTTAATAAGATTACATCACCTGGATTAGATTCCTGATAACATTTCTGAAATCCATCTTTTAAAAACTCATAACTATAGGTAGGAATACCTACACTATTTCCAAAATCAACTACTCTATTACGACATTCACCAATACCTACAATACATTTAACATGTTCCATATAAGGCGATAGTTGAGAAAAATCTTGTCCACGCTCTAACCCACCTAGAATTAAAATAGTAGGCTCATCAAAAGAAGATAAAGCTATCTGAGTACACTTTATATTAGTAGCTTCTGTATCGTTATAAAATTTTCGACCATAAACAGTATCCACATACTCTAAACGGTGTTCTACGCCTCTAAAATTACGTACAACATCTAAAATAATATCATTAGAAATATGAAGTTCCTTTGCAACCATAATCGCAGCCATAACATTTTCTACATTATGTATACCAGCAATAAAGATATCATCACGACTCAAAACTTTCTCTCCATAATAATAAATATCACGTCCCTCTAAATAACAACCATTAATAGAATGTTTACTAGAAAAATATTTTGTAGTAGATAAAATATTTTTAGTCTCCTCTAAAACCTCTCCATTTTCAATATTTAATATCGCAACATCATCTTTAGTTTGATTTTGAAATAACTTAGTTTTTACTTTTTTATATGCTTCGTAAGACCCAAAAAAATCAACATGAGCAGGACTTAAATTAGTCATGACTGCAATGGATGGATGAAATGTAGATAGATTTTCTAATTGCTGACAAGACACTTCCATAACAACAGTATCCCCTTCTTTTAAATCGTTCAAAATACTAGATAAAGGATAACCTATATTTCCAGCAAGAAAAGCTCTCTCTCCTAGTGCTTTTTTCACAATAGCATAAGTTAAACTAGTAGTAGTAGTTTTTCCATTTGTACCCGTAATTCCGATTAATGTAATATTTTTCGGAAATAAACGATAAGCCATTTCTACTTCATTAATAACCTCAATATTAAGTTCTCTTGCTTTTAATACATACTTATGATGAATAGGAACACCAGGATTTTTAATTAAATAGTCAAAAGAAGAGTCCAATAAATCATCAGGATGAGATCCAAATACAAACTGAACACCTAATTCTTTTAATTCGTTTATTTTATCAAGATCTAAATCTTCTTCTTTTTTAGCATCATTTAAGATAACTTCATTACCTCTTTTTGCCAAAACTTTAGCAGCTTCATATCCACTTCTAGCAAAACCTAAAATTAATATTTTCTGATTTTCAAACATAATATCACCACTATAAGTATACTATAAAAGAACAAATTTGACCACCGAAAATAAACGCTATATATTGAAAGATAATAACATAATATGATATAATGAACAGAGAATAGGAGACGCGTCTATGAAAATAGTAACAATCAGTCCAGAACAATTTGATAGATATGCTAAAACTCATCGTTACCGCAATTACTACCAAACCTCTGTATATGGAAATACTATGATAAAATTTGGATTCAACGTGCATTTTTTAGGAATAACAGACGACTCAAATACATTAATCGGCGCATCTTTAATTATCTATAAAGAAGTATTCATGGGACATAAAATTGCTTATGCTCCTCATGGAATGCTATTCAATTATGAAAATCCCAATCAAGTAAAAGAACTAGCAGAAAAATTAAAAAAGATTTTAGGAAAACAAGGTTTCATGCTACTAAAAATTGATCCATATATTCCTGCAACAATACGTGATCACGAAGGAAATATCATGAACTTCAACAACCAAATAAACTTAATTACTGCAAATTTAGAAAGTGCTGGATTCATACATCAAGGAAAGACTTTATTCTTTGAAGGAGAAAAACCACGTTGGGAGGCATTAGTATTACTAAATAAAGACATAAGAACAATATTTAATAGCTTTGATAAACGAACAAGACACAAAATAAGAAAAGCGGCTAATTCAGGAATTGAATGTTATAAAGAACCTAGTAAAAATATTAATATATTATATAATTTTATTAAAAGGAAATCTCCAAAACCAATTGAATTTTATAGAGAGTTAATTAGCAACTATGGAGACGATGCAGAAGTATATTATGCTAAAATAAACACTGAAATTTACGTAATTAATAGTAGACGTGCCTATGAAAGAGAAATGGAGAAAAATGATCAAATAGCAGAAAAAATTCAAGATATAAATACCTCTCCAAAATTAAAAAATGGATTATTAAACAAAAAAATGGAATCTGATAAATTATTAAATACATATAAAAACAACATGGTTCAAGCAACCGAACTATTAAAACAATATCCAGAGGGTGTTGTAGTAGCAGGAGCTATTGTAATTAAATATGATGACTCAGCATTTCTATATATGGAAGGATTTGATTCTAAATATTCCAATTTAAATCCTAGCTATCTTTTAAAATGGAGAATGATAGATGATTATAACAAAGAACATTTAAAATATTTAAATTTAAATGCTATCGTAGGTGAGTTTGAAAGAAGAAATAAATTCAGTGGATTAAATGAAATGAAATTAGGTTTTAACTCTATTATTACAGAATATATTGGAGAATTTGATATAATTTTAAATAATTTTACTTACAATTTATATAAGAGTTTAGGTAAAAATAAATAGAGAATTAAAACTACGAAATAGTAAGTTGTCATCTGTAGTTATTTTCACCCTTAGACACAAAAGACCTTCTATTTTTTATTAACAGAAGGTCTTTTTATTAGTTTATCTAAATAAAATTTATAATTACATAAAAAAAGAACCATTTGGTTCTTTTCTTTATTCAACGATTTCAGTAACGTTACCAGCACCAACAGTACGTCCACCCTCACGAATAGAGAATTTAGTTCCTTGTTCAAGTGCGATTGAATGAATTAATTCAACTTCAATATTAACGTTATCACCTGGCATTACCATTTCTACACCTTCAGGTAAGCTAATAACACCAGTTACGTCTGTAGTTCTGAAATAGAACTGAGGACGATAGTTTGCGAAGAATGGAGTATGACGACCACCTTCTTCTTTGCTTAATACATAAACTGCAGCTTTGAATTTGTGATGAGGTGTAACACTTCCTGGTTTAGCAAGAACTTGTCCACGTTCAACTTCTTCACGAGAAATACCACGTAATAATACTCCAGCATTATCTCCAGCTTCAGCATAATCTAATTGTTTACGGAACATTTCAATTCCAGTAACAACTGTTTTCTTAGTTTCTTTAATACCAACGATTTCAACTTCATCGTTAAGTTTTAATGTACCACGTTCAACACGACCAGTAACAACTGTACCACGTCCA
Organism: uncultured Bacilli bacterium; assembly: GCA_944332295.1. Lineage (GTDB taxonomy): Bacteria > Bacillota_I > Bacilli_A > RF39 > UBA660 > Faecimonas. The sequence goes on from CALVJR010000036.1 coordinate 10,380, forward strand.
GTGATTGTAAATACATCTTCGATACTCATTAAGAAAGGTTTATCATTATCTCTTTCAGGAGTTGGAATCCAAGTATCTACAGCATCCATTAATTCATCAATCTTAGATACCCAAGCAGGATCTCCTTCAAGAGCTTTAAGAGCAGAACCACGGATGATTGGAGTTTCATCTCCTTCATAACCATATTCATTTAATAAGTCACGAATTTCCATTTCTACTAAGTCTAATAATTCTGGATCGTCAACCATATCACATTTATTCATGAATACAACCATTTTAGGTACTCCAACTTGACGAGCAAGTAAGATATGTTCACGAGTTTGTGCCATAGGTCCATCTGTTGCAGCAATAACTAAGATAGCACCATCCATTTGAGCTGCACCAGTAATCATGTTCTTAACATAGTCAGCATGTCCTGGACAGTCAACATGAGCATAATGTCTCTTTTCTGTACTATATTCGATATGTGCAGTATTAATAGTAATACCACGTTCTCTTTCTTCTGGTGCTTTATCGATATTAGCGAAATCAACAGCTTCATTACCGTTTTTACCAGCTAAAACTTTACTAATAGCAGCAGTTAAAGTAGTTTTACCATGATCTACGTGTCCAATTGTACCAATGTTAACATGTGGTTTTGAACGATCAAATTTTTCTTTTGCCATATTATAATTTCCTCCTTTTTTATTTACAACATATATTTTATCTAATAATTGAAAGATTTTCAACTATTTTGATACACTTTTAATTAATTTCCACTCTTTTTAATAATTTCATCAGAAATATTTTTTGGAACTTCTTCATAATGATCGAAGAACATAACGAATGTTGCACGACCTTGTGTATTAGAACGAAGATTAGTTGCATAACCAAACATTTCTGCAAGTGGAACCATAGCACTTAATTTAACAGCATTGCCTTGGCTTTCTTGTCCTAATGGACGACCACGACGACTTGTTAAATCACCCATTACATTACCAAAATATTCATCTGGTGTAGTAACATCGACTTTCATAATTGGTTCAAGTAATACAGGTTTACATTTGTTTTTAGCTTCTTTTAAAGCCATGCTAGCAGCAATCTTGAATGCCATTTCATTAGAGTCAACATCATGATAACTACCATCAAACAAAGTACATTTAACATCAATCATAGGATATCCTGCTAAAATACCTGTTTGCATAGCTTCTTGTAATCCTTTGTCAACAACTGGAATATATTCACGAGGAACAACACCCCCAACGATTTGGTCAACAAATTCATAACCTTTATCTTGATTTGGTTCAAATTTAACCCAAACATGTCCATATTGTCCACGTCCACCAGATTGTTTAATATACTTACCTTCACAATCTCCAGCTTGTTTAATTGTTTCACGATAAGCAACTTGTGGAGCACCAACATTAGCTTCAACATTAAACTCACGCTTCATACGATCTACTAATACATCTAAGTGTAACTCACCCATACCAGCAATAACTGTTTGACCAGTTTCATGGTCAGTATGAACTTTAAATGTTGGATCTTCTTCAGCTAATTTTTGTAATGCTAAAGCCATCTTATCTTGGTCAGCTTTAGATTTAGGTTCAACAGCTAACTGAATAACTGGTTCAGGAACAACTAAACTTTCCAAAATAATAGGTTTCTTCTCATCACATAAAGTATCTCCTGTAGTTGTATTCTTAAGTCCAACTGCAGCTGCAATATCTCCAGTATATACATCAGTAATTTCTTTACGGTTATTAGCATGCATTTGAAGAATACGTCCGATTCTCTCTTTTGAATCTTTTGTTGAATTTAATACATAACTACCGCTTGATAAGTGACCAGAATAAACTCTGAAGAATGTTAAACGTCCAACAAATGGATCAGTCATAACTTTAAATGCTAATGCTGCAAATGGTTCATTATCACTAGGATGACGAACAGCATCATTACCAT
>CALVJR010000037.1 GCA_944332295.1 uncultured Bacilli bacterium
AAAAAAAGAACAACCATAATTAACCTAATTTTTTTATAGGCTCCTCCATTGCTTGTCTAATCATAGTATGTTCATCTTCTGATAATATAGTATGATTGGTAAGAGACAAATACACTTTATCCTTTAACGATAAATTTAACTTGCTAACCTCGTTCATATTTTTATCCACCTTATACTTAGATAAAAATATTCTCTGAATAGCATACGTCCTTTTTGTCTGAGAGAAAGTATCGATTGTTTTCCTAACTTCTTTCTCTGTCGCAACCTCAACACTATCTACCTCTTCAATATTACAAGATACATTAGAAATATACTCATGTATTTTCTCATCAGGTACAAAAAATTGTTCTTGTGATAATACTTTTATCAATGTATCCATATCTTCCGGTACCATATTTAATTCTTTTAATATATAAATACGCATCCATTGATTAATATCATAATTTAATAAATCAATATTCTTCTCAAGTAAAGATTCATAACCTAATTCTAAAATAGTATCAATAGTTGTCTCTAATTGTTCACTTTCTAAAAACTGATACTTAGTCGCTTTTGACATATTATCAAGTAATTGGTAATGTTGTAAAACATCTAAATTTTCTTTTAATATTTCTGGATTAGACAACCATACTACTTCATCCTTTGCCAATAAAAATGGATTTAATCTTTTCTCCTCTAAAGATTCTTTATTCTGAGTAAAAGTATCATAAAAACTCTGATTTTCTAAAACGACAGGATGACTCACTAAAAACTCTTTACCAAAATAACCGCTCTTAAAAACAAAAGCAATTTTATCTAAATATGCTTTAGAACTCACTTGAAGAATATTAACTATTTGTGTTTTGTCTTGAATACCAAAAGACAGCACCATCTTTAGCATTTCTTCTACATCTTCAATAGAATTACGCATAACACTATTGATATCATACATATCAATTGAAATATTATACTTATTTAATAGAGATTGATATTTAGTAATAGAATTTTCTGATAAATAACGATACTTCTCTTCCAATTCTTTATAATATTTTAAATTAGACATATAAATATATTTTAATACCTCTAATTTAATTTTCTCATTTGGAATTCGCGATGTTAACTCATGATGATGTAAAATAAGACCAGTGGAATCTTGTTCTAATAACTTATTACGCAACTTTTCATATTCACTAATGCCTCTTTCAGCATCCCTCTTTCTTTTATTTTCCAAAGATTTCAAATATTTAATACGTTCCTTAATAACCTCAAAATTACGTAATATTGGCTTAATACCATATAATTTATTTAATAAATCATACTGTCTTTTAGTATCCGAATTTGCTAAATTTGCTTGTTTCGAAGTAAGAAGAGCAGTTAAATTTACTAGTGCTCCAGCTTCTTTTGCAGCACTTGCCATAGACACTGCTTTATCTACAGTATCATAATCTTTATCCAACATTATAAAATAAGAAAGAAAGTGAAATTCAGGATTTTCTAACAATTGAACAATTTCAATTGTTTTCTTTATATGAGCATTTTTTAATAATGTTTTTAAACCAGACTTTTTAGCAAATGCATTCTTCTCTTCAAAAACAGCTTTAATAGTTGAAAAATCATTGTTTATGTATATTTGATTAAGTTTATCAAAAAAAGCAAAAAATAAAAGAGCAGATTTTTCTTGACAGAATGGTTCTAAAGATAAAAAAACGTCTTTTAACTCACTAATTGTAAATGCTGGATTTTTACTATTACAATAAGCAATCATAAAACCAGTAACATCTAAATCTTTAAGATCAGTCAATACCTGTATTTTATTATTCTCTAAAAAATCTTCTAAATATTGTAATTCACCATTTTGAAATGACATGGATTTTCTTAATTTTTCTTCTTCTTTAATTACCGTTCTTAGTAATTCTTGACGTTGCATTTACCTTCACCCTTTCAAATCCTTTTTCGCTTACTCTTCCTAATCTATCAAATAATTCCACCTCATATTGTTGCTGTAAATCCATAAACTCTGGATTAGAAACACAATCTTTGAATACTTTTTGATTATTAATTTTATAATCACTAATGCTTCTTACTAACGACTCCAAATACCCTTTATCTTTATCACTTTTTTTCATAAAAGCAGTAATAATAGCATAAGTATTAGATCCAACTCTATCAAATACAACTCTTACTTTATGATCTTTTACTTCACTAAAACCAGAAAGATCTGTGCTGCTAAATACGAGTCTTTTAACATTTTTAAAGGTACCATTCAAAATAGAAGAAAATAAATCATAAAATTTAGGATAATATTCTCTAGGAATTCTTTTATCAATATCTTCTAATACTCTGATATTTCCACTTTGTGTTGTTGCAAAAACTAATCTATTCTTCTTAGACACATCACTCTGTTTTGTCTCTGTTTGAGGCATACTTAATAAATGCAATTTATTCTTTTCTTTTTCTAGTTCTTCGCGATAATATTGTATTTCTTCTAAACTTGCATCAGAAGAGTCTTTAATAATATTACTAATTTCTTTAATCGTCTTTAATGTTTCTAATCGTAGTCTCAATATAATATTTTGATAATTACCATTTTCAAAGGATGGCAATATATCTTCGCTATTTTCCATCAATTCTTCAATTGTAGAACCATTAAATTTTTCAATATAATAATTCAGTTCCTCTTCTAAATCATCATTATCTTCTTGTTCACTATCTAAGTTATGCTCTATGGTCATCTTAGAACTATTTTCATATTTAAAAAAATCAGATGTTAATTTTTTTAGGCGTTCAATTTCGCCTGTCATAAATTGAGCCGTTTTCCTATTTTCTTCTAAAGCTTCTAAGATTTCCTCTTTTGTTGCACAATCTAAATCTATAATTTTAAACTCCATCATGGCCTCATCCTTTCTAATCGATAAGATAATAGCAGTTAATTCTTTTTGTGTCAGTTATTATATCATATAGTCAAGATTATCACAATTCTTTATTTATTTTTACTATCTTATGGTACACTATAATTAAGGAGATGATTAAATGAAATATAACCGCGTATTACTAAAATTTAGTGGAGAAGCTTTAGCTGGTTCTAAAGAAAAAGGCATTGATTTTGAAGAAATGTTACAATTTGCAAAAGAAATTAAAGAATGTGCAGAACTAGGTGTAGAAATTGCTATTGTTGTTGGTGGTGGAAACTTTTGGCGAGGCAAATTAAATACTTATATGGATCGTGCTACTAGTGACTATATTGGAATGCTTGCAACTACCATGAATGCCCTAGCATTAGGAGATGCATTTAAACAGATTGGACAAGATGTCCGTGTACAAACAGGAATTGAAATGAGACAAGTTGCTGAATTTTATATTAAAGACCGTGCCATTCGTCATTTAGAAAAAGGAAGAATTACTATTTTTGGCTGTGGTACAGGAAGCCCTTTTTTCTCAACTGATACAGCAGCCGCTCTAAGAGCAGCAGAAATTAAAGCAGATGCCCTAATTAAAGCTACTAATGTCAATGGTATCTACAATAAAGATCCTAAAAAATTTGAAGATGCCGAGTTTATTCCTCATACTACATACTTAGATGTATTAAATAAAAAACTAAAAGTTATGGACTCAACCGCTATTAGTCTATGTATGGAAGAAGAAATTTCTATTGTAGTATTTGATATTCACACCAAAGGAAACTTGAAAAAACTTTTACTTGGAGAAAACATTGGTTCTATAGTATCATAGATAGTTAAGAGGCGATAATATGAAAAAAACACTTGATATTAATGATTATTATTTTGGAGTTATAACTGCAACTCCAGAATATTTAAAAAGTACCAAAAGAACTCGCCTATTAAACGGTGTAGACTATGATCCATTCTATAAGGTACCAGATACCGAAGCATTAATTTTTGGTGTACCTACTCTATTAAAAAAAGAAACAACAGATAATAAAACAATTTATATTGATGAATATCATTCTAGATATCCTAAAGAAATAACCTATTCATTAAAAGAAAAAAATCGTCAGGGACTGGTGTTAGCCTATATTAAACCATTTACATACTATTATAAAGAACAACCTTCTTGGTATTTAGAAGAAGATATTATAAAAAATGATAGATTTTTAGAATTATGTGAAAAACATACCTATTATATTAGCTATTCAAAATTACAAAAAAGAGAAGCAATCATTACTTTAGAGAACTATGAAGAAGAAATTATGGATGATTATCTAAAAGACTTACTAGGAGAAGAATTGTTTTTACAAATAACTGATCAAAACAAAGAGTATGTTAAAGATATAGATATTCAATAGTACAAGAGGAATACTATAGAGAATAAAGAAATGAAAAAGATTTATATGATTTCAAGGGTAATACTTGTTGTTATTACCTTTATTATATTTAATATTATGATTATAAACGAGGATTCTTCATGGTTAATTCTCCCTTTTTTCTTTTCCTTGGTTGTGTTTTTAGTTAGTTTTCCTAGTACATTTATTAGTAAAGTTTTTATTAAAATCGGAGATAGATTGGATAAGCGTATATTAAAGATTTTGTATTATATTATTATCTTGCCCGCACTGATGATTTTTCTATTTTCTGGGATATGTTGTATTATTGGTTTTCTTTATGAAAGGTATCCCTCTTCAGATGACTTTGCGTCTGTATTAGGGCAAGGACTTTTGTTTTTATTTCTGAGTGTCGCATCGTTGGTTTGTATTATTATTCCTTATATTCAAACATTACTTATATTATTTCTTAGAAGATTTATAAAAGAGAAAGAGAAAAACAAAGTATTAAGAAAAGAACAGTAGAAAAATTACTGTTCTTTTACTTTGCGATAATCTTCATCTATGATTGAGTATAGATAACACTCTACTTCTTTTTTTGTTTTCTTTTTTAGAAATTCACGATAACCATTTAATTGTTTATCATAATTTTCATCATCGATATTTTTTAATTTATAATCGATAATAATCATTTTATTTCCATTTTCAATAACTAAATCCATAATTCCATGTGTATTTTCTTTTTTATCAATAAATTCATATTCTGGATAAAAAGTACCATTGATATTTTCTGTTACGAAAGAACTTTTCAAGAAAGCTTCTATTTTCTCTTTTATTTTCCCTGATAATCCTTCTAAATTAGGATGTTTAAAGTCTAATTGTTCTAATACTTGGTGTACTCTGATACCAAATTCCATCTTTTCTTTTTCTTCTTTAGTAGATAGATGAAGAATATCTTTGGAGTATCTTGTATGTTCTACTGGAATCTTTTCTATTTCTAGCTCCTCTACTTCTAACGTATCCATAGATAATTTTAATTCATTTTCATCCGTATTATTTTTAGATAATAAGTAGTCTTTAGAAGGAATGATGCTAACTTCTCTTTCATATGGTAAAAGAGAAGAATAAATACTTTTAATAATCGATAAAAACGAATTATATTTACTACGAATAGCACTACTCACTAACCCGCTACTTTCTACTTCTTCCTCTATTTTTTCTACTACCATAATCATTTTTTCCTTAGCTCTAGTTAAAGCAACGTAAAATAATCTTATTTTTTCAGATACTTCTTCTTGCTTTGCCTTTTCTTTAACCAAAGTTTTTAAAATAGTATCTTTATAAAAATCTGTTACCATAGGCAAAACAATACCATAAGTATTATCAAATAAAATTCTCTCTTTTAAATCTCGTAAATTAAACTTAGAAGCAAACCCTGCAAAATAACAAATAGGAAACTCTAGTCCTTTAGATTTATGAATTGTCATGATTTTGCAACTATTACTGCTATCAGTATTAACATTAAATTTTAAGTCTTGCCCACTATCAAAAATAGCATCCAAATGAGCAATAATATCATCTATTGTATAACCACTTGTTTCTAAATTTCCAACTAAATTATATACATATTCTAATCTAACCTGAAAAGAAGACACATTACCAACTTTTAATAATTTAGCCTCATAGTCTACTTCCTTAATTACTTGTAAGAAAAACTCACTAGCAGACATTTCCCTAACCTTTTTACTTAACTCTTCACAAACCTGATATAATTTTGTCTCTTCCATTTTATTTTTCACTAAAGCATCATATATTTCTTCATCAGATAATTCAAATAAATAACTTCTAGCAACCGATACAAAACTATATTTTAGACTATCAAAGTCATCTTGCTTCGCAATTCTTACAATTAGATTTAATAAATTCTTTAATACCAAAATATCATTATCTTTACTAAGGGACTCTTCTTTTAAAATAGAAAGAGGAATTCCTAAATATTCAAATATTTTTTTATACAACTCAAAATTTTTACTTTTATCTAATAAAATAACAAAATCACTATAAGCAATCGGTCTTATAACTCCTGTATCTTTATCAAATACTTGATATTTATTTTTAACTTTATCCTTAATATCTTCACCAATAATAAAGGCTTCTTGTTCATCCTTAGTAATTGGTGATGATTTATCAAAGTTATAAGTTAATAGTTCCATATGATGATTATCTTTTGTTTTCCCATCTTCTTCATAAGCCATGTTTCCAAATACCATTTGATGAGACGCTTGATAATCTGCACCCCCTATTTCATCATCCATGAATTGATTAAATAATAAGTTAATATCATCTAATACTTCTCTTCTTGACCTAAAATTCTTAACTAAATCAATTTTAATTCCTTGATCTGTATCACGATAAGTATCATACTTTTCTTTAAATAAATAAGGATTAGCATTACGAAAACGATAAATAGATTGTTTAATATCGCCAACCATATAAACATTGTTGTTAGCAATTAAATTAATAAAAGCTTCCTGCGTATCCGAAGTATCTTGATATTCATCTACCATAATTTCATGAAAACTAGCTGTTAACTCTTCCCTAATTTCTTGATTTTCAGAAACAATCTGAATAGCTAATCTAGAAATATCCGTAAAGTTATAAATCTCTTCTTGTTCTTTATAACTAGAAAGTCTTTTATCAAGTTCCTTTAAAATATCAATGATTTCTTCCTGATTAGAAACTGTACTTTTAAGTTCATCTTTTATCTCTTCGATAGACTGATAAGACATCTCGTCCTTCACTTCATCTAAAAGTCCTGTAAGTTGCTTTTTTAATGTCTTCCCTGCTTCATCTGAATTCTTAGGAAGAGATGGAAATCTTTCCAATTGATTTAGCGCTTGTTTTTGTTCTTCATAAGTTTGCTTATTAAAAAAAGAATATAAATAATCTTCTACTTTAGTCATATATTTACCATCAAAATAACTAGACATCTCCTGAAGAATTTCTTTCATTTCTCTAATTTTTTGATGAATACTATCTAAATATTCCTCTATTACTTTATCCCAGGATTTTGTATAACAATCCAAATAAGTATTTAAAAAGTGAGTCTTATCATATTTTAATTCTATTTTTTGATAAATATCTAACAACCCTTTTTTTAAATCTTTATCATCTTTATAGCAAAAATCATGAATTAATTTTGTAAAGCGTTTATCTTGCAATAAATATTTTTCATCTAAAATTTCATCTAATAATTCTTGTTTCTTAATATTAATAACAACATCATCTGTAATTTGAATTTGATTCGTACAATTAATTACCGTATGATATTTTTTTACAATCGATAAAGCAAAAGAATCAAATGTTGTAATATAAGCACCATCAATACGATTTGCTTCTTCTTCTAAACCAGGAGTTTTTCTTATCGCTTTTCTAATTCTTTCTTTCATTTCGGCAGCAGCAGCATTCGTAAAAGTTAAAACTAATAGTTCATTAATATGAACACCACTCTTTAATTTTCGAATCACACGCTCAGTTAAAACAGCCGTTTTTCCAGAACCTGCTCCTGCTGAAACAATAATATTTTTTCCTTCACAATCAATCGCAAGTTTCTGCTCAGGTGTCCAAGATGGCATTAATATCCCTCACTTTCTAAAAATGATAAATCATCTACTTTATCTAAATATACAGTATCTTTTTGAGTATGATAACAAATATCCTTAAACTCACAGAACTCACAAGAAAGATTTTTACCATCATAAACTTTAGGATTAATAGTAAACTCTCCCTCTAAAATCTCATTCATATTCTTTTCAATCACTTTTTTAGTATAGTGAATAATATCATAGACTTCTTTATCATTTAAAACTTTAGCATAATGATAAAATCCCTTATCTGTATATTTCATACTTTTAATTACTTCACTATTTTCATAGGTCGAATCAAAACGTTCTAAGACAGCTAAATCATCGGTAGAATATCCTTGTAACTTAATCCTATCCTTTTTTATATCTTCTATACTTTTCTTATCAAATGATGGGTAATTAAATAAAATATTTTGATAATAAATACCTGTAAAAATAGGATTTTCAAATACTTTAGAATAATTAATTAAATATAAATACACTGGTAATTGCATGGATAACCCGTATTTCATTTTTTCAAGTCTTGTATCTACTGTTCCAGACTTATAATCAACAATAGCAAAATAAGTATCTTCTATTTTTTTATAATACATAATCTTATCTATCGTTCCAGTAAATACTACCTCAATATCTTTTCTTAAAGATATGTCTATTTTTTTCTCATGTAATTCGTCATTATATCCTAAAATTAAATCTTGTTTTTTCTCCTCTTCTAAAAGATCTAATAATTCCTTTTTAAATCTAACTAATAGTACTTTTTCCTTTAAAGATAACTCTCTTTTTTCTAAATATTTTTGATATTCACTTTCAAAATCAAAATTAATATTCTTATATAATTGCAATATTCTATGATATAGAGAACCTATAAAAGCTGCAAAAGTATCTTGAAAAGTATTTAACTTTAACACATAATTTAAATAGTATTTAAACTTACACTCATTATAAGAATTTAAACTAGTATATGACAATTTCAAAGGATATGGTAAATTTTCTAAATAAGTATCATGATTAATCCCTTTAAAACTATTATCATAAGTCTGATATGAAATATGATAATGAGTATATAATTCCTTTAACATAGGAGAAATCTCTTGATATCTATAATAAGTATCTAATTTAGCTCCAAGTCTTAATTCATTATAACGATGACTAAAAGTATAAGAATCTTCTTTTTTTTCTACTACTTTTATTTTATATTCCTCTATTATACTAGAAGGATACATACTTTGAAAAGGTGTTTGTAATTTATAAGATAAATAAAGATTTTTAATAGATGAAAAAATATTCATCATTGATGTTTTAGCAAGCTTATTTTTTAAATCTGTAGAATATAGCAATACTTCATCCTTATCTTTATCAGAAATATACTGAGTATCTTTTTCTAATTTAGGAAGATTATCTTGATTTAATCCTAAAACAAAAACATATTCATCATCATAGAATTCTTGTTTTTCAATATCTCCTACCTGAACGGCATCTAAATACTCTTCACGTGAAATAGTAGCTGCTTTTATTTTGGATACTAACAAATCATGATATTCAACACTTCCATCATCCAAATCAATCAAAGAATTCAAAATAGACACTAGTTTTTTAGTAATTTTATTACTATTTTCTAAATCAATATTACCTGTATGCAAGTACTCTTTAACAATATCACTACCATAAATCGGATAATTCATTGGTAAATTAATTGGTATCTTATAATAAGAAAATATTCTATCTATTGTATATAAATAATCCTTAGACGCATTAGTTAAATAAATTTTATGAATATCAACACCCTGCTTTAAAAGATTTAATATCTCTAATGCAACTCCATTTACCTCTTCTTCCATCGTCTTGTATTCTGTAACACAAAGGTCTACTCTATCCCTTTCCTCTATCTCATCAACACCTAAAGCGACACGTTCAAATAAGTCTAATTTAGGATAATTTAATACTATTTTCTTTTTACCTTTTAAATACTCTTTAAAAGCAGGATTATATTCTAATAATCCCTGTTTTTTTAATTCTCTTTTTAACTCTTGTAAAAATATTAACTTTTTATTTTTATACTTTTTATCATCTTCAATCACATAAAAATAACTTAAATATACACGACATACATCTACTTTATAATGATACTTCTTCATCAAATATAAAATAGCACTATCTTGATAAGTAAAAAAATAATTACCTAAGTACTCTTCTTTAGTCATAAACTTTAAATTATATAACTTGTCCTCTTGTTCCAAACTATTTAATATTTTTAATTTTTCTTCATTGGGACAAATAATTAACATATTATTTTCTAGCTGTAACATAATCTACTCCTTTCGCGTCTCTTGCTTATCCAAAATATAACCAAGCGTAATACTAGCAAGAATAGCTTCGAATATTTGTAAAGAATAAGCATATCTAGACATAACCTCAATCAATAAATAAACAAAAAAATAAACGACTAAAATAAAACTAATTAATAGTTGCGGATTTCTATATGTTTTTTTAAATATAGTAATCACACTTAATAAAGCCATAATGAAAAAGAAATAAACAAAGAATTGATTAATCATAACATAAGGTTGAACCTTTTCTTGATTCTCAATATGTCCTAACGACCAAGAAAGATCAGAATTCAACCAAACAACTTTTATTTTCTTTAAAAACAATTTAGGAAACTCTAAATAATCTTCCTGCACTCTTTTCTTTAATGCTTCCTCTGTTTTCTCTCGACTATGAAAATATTTTATTGCATCCTCCTCACTATACATACCATTTGTCTTTACATTTAATCCTTCTAAAAACTTCCAAGCAGAATTTTTATTTTCCAAACCGCTAGGAGAAATATCAGTTGCTTTCAATAAATAAGAAGTCCCTTGTATTACTGATACATAAGATATAAGGATACAAAGAAAACTAATCAATAATTTCTTCTTATCTTTCTTCCTAATAAACATCAAAAATAAAAAATAAAGAATAAATCCAATAATAACAATAATAATCTCACTTCGTAGCATATTACTAAAGGCAAGTAATACACCAATAATAATAGAATTACACACAGTAATATTTTTTTGCCTAATCCATAAATAAATAGCAATCAACAACAATAACATTGGAAGAATTTGATTAGTTAATACCGTATTTAATAGCAAGGGAAACAAAAAAACAGAATAAATAATACTGATAATAGCAGCCGCTTTTTTATTAGATAATTCTTTACTAATTAAATAAATAAAAACAACTGTAAAAGAACTAACAACACAATTTACAATTTTTAAGAATAAAGCACTATTAATAATAGATAAAAGAAGATACTGATAAATGACATGTCCCATTTGATATCCCAAATTAAGAAAATAAATAGATGACTTATAACTATCGGTATGATGAAGTAACTCCAAAGAAGCATCATACACCGTTTTAAAATCAGACACTACAGGAGTATGAACGAGACAAACAACAAGAACTCTAATTAATAAAGAAAAGAAAAAAAGAAAAATAATAAACTTATGAGAAAAAAACATATCTTTAATTTTCTTCATACAATCACCTATATTTATTATAATATATTTTAGAATAGTTTTATAGTTTTTAATAAGAAGTTATCCATAAAATTTAAAACAAAAACTTCATTAGAAATCTAATGAAGTTTTATTGTTTTAATAACCTGCACTATTATTATATTTTTTAGGACATTCT
>CALVJR010000038.1 GCA_944332295.1 uncultured Bacilli bacterium
ACTATGAAATAAAAGAGCTTTACCTCTTTTTTTTCTTGTGTTATAATTTGATTGGGTGGTTATATGGCAAATAATAGGCAATATAGAAGAAAGATACATTCTAAGGTTGATTCAATCGATTCTTCTTTTTCATCAGAAATGTTTAAAGTTGTAAAAATATTGTTAGCAGTTATTGTATTTTTAGCAGTATTTTATTTTTTAACTGTTTATCTTCTTGAAAGGGATACTTCATCTAGTATTGTTGATACTTCTCCGGCTGAGGCAGATATTCAATATCAAGAAATTTTAGCAGGAAATAGTTTTTCTATGAAAGATAATCATTATTTTGTACTTTATTATGATATGTCTTCAGAAGATTTAAAATCATCTTATACTAATTTAATTAGTACTTATGAAGATAAAGATGAACATTATTCTATTTATACTGTAGATATGAGTAGTGCATTTAATAAGAAGTTTTCTGCTGATACTTCTAATCCTTCTGTTCAAACTGTTGATAATTTAAAAATTTCGGGACCTACTTTAATAGAATTTAGTGAAGGAAAAGTGGTTGATTATGTTGAAGGATTTGATGCAATTTCTGATGTTTTAAATTAAGGAACAACGTTTCCTTATTTTTTTTGGTATTTTATGATATGATAGTAATAGATTGTATCGAGGTGGTATTATGTTTAAACATAATAAAAATCCATTGGTGAAACCTAATTTTCGTAAAATTTCTCAATTATCGGAAGAAGAAGTTTCTACTGATGAAAATATAAGAGAAGTTATTGTCGAGCATAAGAGTGGATTTAATACATTGGAAGTATTAATTATTGTGATTGTTTCTATTGCTTTTGGTATTGTCGTTGGATGTAGTTTATCTATTTTTCGCAATAAATATCAAGATGTAAAGGTTTCAAAACCGTTAAAAGAAATGATTGCAGTATATCAAAATATATTGGATACTTATTATGAAGATGTGGATGGTAGTGATTTGGCTGATGCTGCTATTGATGGAATGATTTCGTCTTTGGATGATCCATATTCTGTTTATATGGATGAAGATGATTCTGATGTGTTTAATACTACTGTTGATGGAAGTTATGTTGGTATTGGTGTGACGGTAGCTGCTAGTGATACAAGTGATTTTATTGTTATTGGTATTCTTGATAATTCTCCTGCGCAAAAGGCTGGTATTGAAGTAGGTGATGTTATTACTGAAATTGATTCTAAGTCTGTTATTGGATTAACACTAGATGATATTAGTTCTTTAATCAAAGGAAAAGTTGGGACTAAAGTTAAATTGACTTTATTACGTGGAGAGAAGACATTAGAAAAGACAGTAACCCGTGGTAATGTTGAGCTTATTTCAGTTATTTCGAATGTATATAATGATGATATTGGCTATATTTATATACAAAATTTTGCTGCAAATACTTATCAACAGTTTAAGAATGAACTAAAAAAATTGGAAAAAGAAAATATTGAGTCTCTGATTATTGATGTTCGTTCTAATCCTGGAGGACATCTTAATCAAACGAGAGATATTTTAGAATTATTTATGGATAAGAATAAAGTATTGTATCAAGTAGAGTTTAAAGGTGATAAAGAAAGAGTTAAGGATGGGACAAAGGCTTCTAGAAATTATCCTGTTGCGGTGTTGATTAATTCTGCTAGTGCTTCTGCCTCTGAGATTTTAGCGGCTAGTTTTCAAGATTCTTATTCTGATGCTATCTTAGTTGGTGAGACTACTTATGGAAAAGGAACTGTACAGCAAGCATTTTCATTATCTGATGGTTCTAGTTTGAAGTATACTACTGAAAGATGGTTAACACCTAAAGGAAAGTGGATTGATGGTAAAGGAGTTAGTCCTGATTATGAGGTGTCTTTATCTGATGATTATTTACAAAATCCTACAGAAGATAATGATTTACAATTACAAAAAGCAATAGAATTACTTAGTAAGGATTAAAAATACTAGTTTTGACTAGTATTTTTTTCTTCTATACTATTTATTACCAGTTGGGTAGTATCGTTTTCTGGACTACAGGTTGTTAGTATTAATTGGTTGGTTTTATTTTTATTTACATGTATATATCCAGTTTTTGGTTCTTCCCAGATATTAATTATTTTATAAGTATATACATTATTTTGATATTTTAGTTTTATTTTATCTCCAAGTGTTAAGTCATCTAGCCTTTCAAAATATGCGATTGGTCCTGTTCCAGAATGTGCTGCTAGAAAAACAATACTTTCACTTTCTGTAGGCATTATGGATTCTTCTAAGATAGTTATATTTTCTTCTACATTATTGTGAATACTTTCTTTTTTATATAATGGTTGTGAAAGATTTATTTTTTCTATTTTTAAATAACCTATGGTTTCTGTTTCTGCTTTATTATCTCTGGGTGTTTTATACTTTTCCATAGGTTTATTATCTATGTAAATTTTATAACATATTAAAGAGTAAAATATAAGTAATCCTGCTATTATAAATATTTTTTTCATAGGTTAAATATTTTTATTATTAATGAGATTAAATATGTTATAAAATTTGTTTTTGTATTTGGTACTTTAATTTTATAATCTGTAAGTGTTATTATTTCTTCTTCCATATTATCGATAATTAATGTTATGTCATCTACCTTTTGATAGCCTTCTGTTGTGTTTTCTTGTATGATTTTATATTCTCCATATGGTAATGTGATTTCTGCTTTCCCATTTTCGTCTGTTGTCATTGTTGCGATTAGATTATTATTTTTATCGAAAACTAGAAAATTAATATTTTGTTCAGGAAATTTATTTGTTTCATCATAAGTTTTGTATATAATTACTTTCTTTTTTATGATTTCATTTTCTAATATTAATTGTTGATTTGGTGTTTTTTCTGAGATTATTACTTCATATTTTTTTGTATCTAATTGATATCCTTTTGGTGCACTTGTTTCTTGTAAATAATAAGTTCCAAATGGTATATTTTTTATTATTCCTTTGGATTCTTCATTAATGGTTATGTCAGCTATTTTTTCTCCTTGTTGAGTAAATAGACTATATATGGCACCTATAAGTGATCCTTCTCCACTAGCAATTATTGATTGGGTATCTTTATCTATTTTAGTGATTTCTATTTCTGTTGTTATGACATTTATATTTAGTTGTTCTTTTTTTGTTGTTATATCTCCTGTTTGCATTAGTGCTTGACTATTTGCGGATTGATAAAACAAAATTGGTTTATTATAATGGTTTTCTTGTTTTAAAAGATTGATTGTATATTCTCCTTTTGTTAAATTATTTCCGATTAATTTATTTCCATCAATATAAAAATTCGGATTATCTATAGTGTATGATGATAATACGTTGTTTGTATCTTCTAGTATTAGGTTTTCTCCTTCTACTATTGTATAGGTTTTATTTAGTAGAGATGTTTGTTTATGATAATTATCAATTAATGTATTTATTTCGTTTATCTCTTGTGTGAATACTTCTATTTTTGGCCCGTTTAATCCGTCAGTAAAATAGAAATTTCCTGTTGGATCTGCTACTTGCCATATCATAAATTGTGTAATAGCATACCATTTATTATCTGTATGGTTAGGGTATCCATAACCAAAATAAGCAATTTCTGTAATTCTTTCCTTTTGTTGTGGTGTTAGATTACTTGGATTTATTGTTTCTTCATATATACTTCCTTCTGTAAAGAATACAAAAGGATCTATACAATATGCAAATTGATTTGTTCCTTGTTGTCTGAAAAATCTGGCTTTTTGATAATATATAGTTGATGATCCTGCTTTTTGCTTATTCATATAAATTCCATCTATATATTCTCCTTCGTAGAATAGAGTTGCGGCATCAACTGGTTTACTACATAATAGTGTTATTGTTATTGTGATTAAAATAAATATTAATTTTTTCATATAATTCCTCCTTTTTGTTTCTACATGATAGCAGGAGAAAAATAGTAATGCAAATGGTGATTTTTTCTTTTTCCTTTTTGTTTTATTTATGAATTTGTTAAAAGCTACTATGAAAAATGTAATTTCAATAATAAGTAGTGTCTAATAAACAAATATCATAAAAAAATGAAATATGTTATAATTTAATTAGTGAGGTGAGGAAAATGACAGATATAGAAATTGCTCGTAAGGCAAAGAAGAAACCAATTACTACTATTCTTTCTTCTTTAGGACTTAGTGAGGATGATTATATTTTGTATGGTAAGGATAAAGCTAAGATTACGTTATCTCCTAAAGAAGGTAAGGGTAAACTTATTTTAGTGACAGCAATCAGTCCTACTCCTTATGGGGAAGGAAAGACTACGGTTAGTATTGGATTAGGTGATGCTTTTCATAAATTAGATAAAAAACCTATTCTTGTTTTACGTGAGCCTTCCATGGGACCAGTATTTGGAATGAAAGGTGGTGCAACAGGGGGAGGATATAGTCAAGTTATTCCAATGGAAGATATTAATTTACATTTTACCGGAGATTTTCATGCAATTACTGCTGCTAATGATTTATTATGTGCTGCGATTGATAACCATATTTATCATGGAAATGAACTTGGAATAGAAACGGTTACTTTTAATCGTGCTTTAGATGTTAATGATCGTGCTTTACGTCAGATTTCTTTAGAATCTCGTTCAGAGAAGTTTAATATTACTGCTGCTAGTGAGATTATGGCGTTATTCTGTTTGGCTAATTCTTTAGAAGATTTAAAGGAAATGCTTGGAAATATTGTTATAGGGTATGATAAAAATAATCGCATTATCTTAGCGAAAGAGTTACATATAGAAGGTGCTTTAGTAACTTTATTGAAGGATGCTTTTTATCCTAATTTAGTTCAAACGTTAGAACATACGCCGGCGATTATTCATGGTGGTCCTTTTGCGAATATTGCTCATGGATGTAATAGTATTGTTGCAACTAAATTAGGTCTTTCTTTAGGAGACTATGTTATTACTGAAGCAGGCTTTGGTTCTGATCTTGGAGCTGAAAAGTTTTTAGATATAAAATGTCGT
Organism: uncultured Bacilli bacterium; assembly: GCA_944332295.1. Taxonomy (GTDB): domain Bacteria; phylum Bacillota_I; class Bacilli_A; order RF39; family UBA660; genus Faecimonas. The sequence goes on from CALVJR010000038.1 coordinate 5,003, forward strand.
AAAGCTTCTATTTCTCCTGATTGTATTGTTTTGGTTGCTACTATTAAAGCATTAAAATATAATGCAGGAATTTCTAAAGAAAATATATTAGTGGAAAATGTGGATGCTGTTAGAGAAGGTATTTGTAATTTGGAAGCACATGTTTCTAATTTGAAAAAATTTGGAGTTCCAATAGTTGTTTGTTTAAATGCATATGACACAGATACTTCTTTAGAACAACAGGTTGTGTTAGATTGGTGTAGCAAAAAAGATATTCCTGTTGCTGTTAGTACTGCTTATCGTGATGGGGGAGAAGGGGCTAAAGATTTAGCTTTTGCAGTAGAGCAGGCTTTATTAGAGTCAAGTGATTTTCACTATCTTTACGAGGATAATGATAGTATTTATGATAAGATTTATAAATTGGCAACAGAAGTTTATCATGCTAATAAGGTAGAATATAGTGAAGAAGCATTAAAGAAAATTTCTATTTTAGAAAAAAATAATCTTTCTTATCTTCCTATATGTGGTGCAAAGACACAATATTCTTTATCAGATGATGCTAAAAAGTTAGGTAATCCTACTAACTATTCTATTTATGTACGTGATATTGAACTTTATCATGGTGCTGGTTTTATTACTGTATTATTTGGTGATATTTTAAGAATGCCAGGGTTACCAAAGCATCCTAATTATGAAAAGATTGATTTGGTTGATGGAAATATTATTGGACTAAACTAAAAAAGAGCTTGTTGGCTCTTTTCTTTTTTTAGGATTGTGTGTTGTTTTCTTCTTGATTTTTATTATCATCAGGATTTTCTTCAGGTGTTGTTGGCTCCTGTGTTTTTTGTGGTTCGTATATTGTGATAGTTCCTGTATAAAGTCTACCATTATAGGTAACTGTGTATTGATAATTTCCTGCTTGAGCAGTATTTACATTTGTTAAGTCTAGTTTTACATTATTTTTTACTTCATCCATTAATGTTTCTGTAATATAGGTTTGAATGTCCGTAGATAGGGCAGATCCTAATTCTAGGCTTAAGTTCTTTAGTGTTAATACCATATCTGGTAATGGTTTTTCTTTAATTTCAAATGTTCCATTAAAAGTTTTCTTTTGGTATGTAACAGTATATGTATAGATACCTGCTTGATTTACATTTACCATTGAGGTATCTAGTTTTAGCTCATTTAATATTGTATTATCAATATCATCTACATTCTCTAAATAGTCTTTGATATTCATACTTAAGGGTTGATTAATTTCTTGTTCCATACTTTTTAGAAGAATTTCATTACTCTTCATATTAGCGACTCTTTTTTGGGTTATTTTAAGTTCTGTTTTTGTTTTTGTCTTTGGTTTATCCATCATTTGCATACTGATGCCGCTACCTATGAAGATGATAGCCCATATTGTAAGAGTGGCAATGATAATTGTTCTTTGTTTATACGTAGTATTCTTTAACATTTTTTCTACTCCTATCTTTAAAATAATTATAATATAAGTTGTATTCTAAAACAAGAAAAAATTGTTGAAAAAAGTATTTTAATAGCATATAATTTAAGTAGGGTGATGAGTTTTATGTCTATTTATTGGATTATTTTATTTTTAGTACTACTATTTATTGAGTTAGCGACGGTTAATTTGGTATCTATTTGGTTTGCAATTGGAGCTGTTGCAGCATTTATTACTTCATTTTTTACGGATTCTATTTTATGGCAACTTTTGGTGTTTGTTGTAGTTAGTGTTGTTGCATTGTTTATTACTTTACCTATGGTAAGAAAGGCAAAGAAAAATAGAAAACCTGTTCCAACGAATCTAGATAGAATTATTGGAAAGCAGGCAGAAGTAACTAAAGAGATTAAACCTAATCATTATGGCGAAGTTCAAGTGTTTGGTAAGGTGTGGACTGCTACTAGTGATGATTCATTCGATGTTGGTGATAAAGTAATTGTTGACTCTATAGATGGCGTAAAACTAATCGTCAGAAAAGAGGAGGAGAAGTAATGGATTTTGGGTTTTGGTTATTGATTATTTTAGTTATTCTTTTATTGGTAGTTGTTGCTGGAGTTAAGATTGTATCTCAATCAAAAGCATATGTTATTGAACGTCTAGGTGCTTATCACAGAACTATGCAGACAGGGTTGCATTATGTAGTTCCTATATTGGATAGAGTAGCTAGTTGTGTAAGTTTAAAGGAAATGGTTAAGGATTTTGCTCCTCAACCTGTTATTACTAAGGATAATGTTACAATGCAGATTGATACTGTTGTATATTATCAGATTACTGATCCTAAGTTATATACTTATGGTGTTGAAAATCCAATTAATGCGATTGAAAATTTAACAGCTACTACACTTCGTAATATTATTGGTGATTTAGAGCTTGATGAGACTTTGACTAGTCGTGATGTTATTAATGCTAGAATGCGTAGCATTTTGGATGAGGCAACTGATGCATGGGGAATTAAAGTTCATCGTGTTGAAGTTAAAAATATTTTACCACCTCGCGATATTCAAGAAGCTATGGAAAAGCAGATGCGTGCTGAACGTGAAAGACGTGAAGCAATTCTTAGAGCTGAGGGTGAGAAGAAGAGTCAGATTTTAATTGCTGAAGGTGAAAAAGAGAGTACAGTATTAAGAGCAGAAGCTGCAAAACAAGCAAAGATAAAAGAGGCAGAAGGAGAAGCTGAATCTATCGTTAAGATTCAAGAAGCTACTGCTCAAGGATTACGTTTAATTAAAGATGTTGGTATGGATGAAGCTGTATTAAAGCTTAAGAGCTATGAAGCTATGGTTGATGTTGCTAATGGTCATGCTACTAAGATTATTGTTCCTAGTGAACTTCAAAATTTAGCAACTCTTGGTACTACACTTCATGAAATGGTAGATGGTCCTGCACCTAAGCCAGTTCCTCAACCTGGTCCTAAGCCTAGTCCTAAGGCATCAGAGATATTACCAGTTGAGAAAAAATAAAAAGGATTGTATTAATCCTTTTTTTGTGCTTTTTTTCCTTGATAAGTGTTTCTTTTTACCATTTCTTTGTCTATATCATTTAATACGCAAAATTTCTTAATTAACCAGGTCGGTTCTACTAAATCATCTACTTTAGGATCTCCTGTAATTCTATGTATTACAATTTCTGGTCTTAATAATTCTAATTGACTTACTACAATATCAATGTATTCTTCTTTGGTTAATATTTTGAAATGTTCTTTTTGATATAGTTTTTCTAAAGGGGTGTCCTTTAGAATGCTTAACATGTGTATTTTTACTCCTTGAATATCTAGATTATTTAGATATTTTATGGTGTTTAACATATCTTCTTTTGTTTCGTAAGGTAGTCCATTTATGATATGCACTACTACATCAATGTTTCTAGTTCTTAATTTTTTTACCATTTCTTCGAAACAATCTAAAGTATGACACCTATTAATTAATTTTGCTGTTTTTTCATTTATTGTTTGTAGACCTAATTCAATTGTTAAATAGGTCTTTTTGTTTAACTCTTCTAAATAATTTAGACATTCTTCACTTATTGCATCTGGTCTTGTTGCGATATTTAGTCCGATGACATTATCAAAAGATAATACTGTTTCATATAATTTTTTTAATGTTTTTACATCTGCATAAGTATTTGTTCTTGCTTGAAAATATCCAATAAATTTTCCTTCTGGCCACTTTTTTAGCATCATTTCTTTTACTGTTTCAAATTGTGTTTTAATAGAATCTTCTTTATTTCCAGCAAATTCTCCACTACCTGTTTTAGAACAATAGATACATCCTCCATATCCTACGGTACCATCTATATTGGGACAACTGAATCCTGCATTTAGACTGATTTTAAATACTTTAGAGTGAAATTTTTGTTTATAATAATAATCTAGTGTATGATAACGTTTATTTGAATTTGTATAAATAAAATTATTCACATTACACCTCACTAATAGTATATAAATATAATGCTTTTAGAAAGCGCCATGGATTTAATAATGCTTTCCTTTTTAATGATTTTTTCTTATCTTTTATTTCTTGTATCATTATATTTAGTTGCTCTATGTCTTTAGAATTATTTTGTTTTAATTCTTTTAATAATAATTTATTAAATTTATTTATTGAATAAATTTTAGTTTCATCTAGATTGAAGTCATTTCCAATATTTTCTATTAATTTTAACATAATTTTATTTATCATTTTTTCTGGTGTAGTTGGAGAAATACTAATTATATTTTGAAAAGTTTCTTGGGCCTTTTTATTATTTATAGTTTCTTCAAATATATATTGGAAAGTTTCTAGATGTTTTTTCTTGTTTTTTTCTAAGCTTCCTTTTTTAAACGTATATTTTTGACCTTCTAACTTACCAAATTTTTTCATAGTATCATTATAACCTAGTTTTATATTTCTTTTTGCTCCTTCTTCATAGAAGTTTAAGAAGTTAGTTAACTTATTATTTGGTTTTATTTTAATCGTTGGAATTTTTTGTTTTGGCTTTTTATTAAATCCAGGTGCAGATAAATCTATGGCTATAATTTCTGTTGCACCTAGGTCGATTGCTAGATTGATTGGTAAATTATCATAAATTCCACCGTCTATATATTTATCGCCATTAATTTCTTTTTGTTTAAATGCCGGGTAGCATGAAGCTGATGCCATTAAGTAATCTCCTATTAAATCTTTTGGTATTTCTTTTTTAGTGATTGCTATTGGCTTTTTTGTTGTTAGGTTAAAAGTAATTAGTCCATAATTAATTTTTGACTTTATAAATTTTTTGTAATTAATTTCTCTTTCAATTAGGTTTTCTAATTCTTTTACTTCCATACCACCATGTTTTATAAAGTTATTACCATACATTTTCATAACATCTAAATCATTTTTACTTTCTATTGCGTTTTCACCAAACAATACTTTTAGATTTAGTTTTTTCCATAGTTTTATTGCTTTTCTATAACTTTTTTGCGTTACTAAAGCACCATTTAAGGCACCTACAGAAGTTCCTGTTACAATATCAAATTTTATATGTAATTTTCTTAACGCTTTCCAAGCACCTATTTGATAAGCACCTTTGGATCCGCCTCCTGATAATACTAATGCTTTCATAAATAATCCTACCTTTTTTCGCTTATTTATTATAGCATAAAATATAGTAATTTACAATTTCTATGATATACTTATTATAGTAGGTGATGTTGTGAAGAAAAAAATAAAGTTAAAAAAGTCTGTTCTTAATAAATTAAAAGTTGTAGGTGTTGTCTTTTGTATTATTTTGGCGGTATTTATTTTTTACTCTGTGCAAATTCATTCTTTAACTAGTTTAGGTTATAGTAAAGAAGCTAGTAGAAAAATATTGTTTTCACTAAAAAAAGAATATGTACTTTCTGTTGGTAAGAATGAAACCTTAAATGCAGCTTTCGAAAGTGATGATTATAAAGAAAAATATTGTGATCAATATTCTAAAATTGATTATCAAAATCATAAACATTTAATTAGAAATATTAATACTTTGATTGAGAAGGGTTATAGTAATGATAATATTTCTATGATTTTAGCACATGGTAATGATCAGGATGTTACTCTTTTTGCTAAAAGGGATAAGATTAATTATTTAGAAGAGTTTTTTAGTGTTCCATATGCTAAACTTCGAAATTATGATAGATATGTTGATTATTCTAATGAGACTGGTGAGGATGATGAAACTACTGTTTTAGCAGTTAACTTAGATATGGATAAAGAAGATTATGCTGATTCTGTTATTGTATCCGAGTATAGTACAGATATGTTAGTAAATAAACATCGTTCTTTAACAGAGGATTATGAGCCTGAAGATTTAGTATCGATTGATTCTGAGTATGCTGCTGATGATACTCAAGCGGGTGCTCGTATTGCTGTTAATGCTTTTATTTCTATGTATAAAGCTGCTTCTAGTGAAGGTTATGATTTAGTTATTAATTCTAGTTATCGTAGTTATCAAGATCAAGTAGAATTATGTGATAGTTATCGTGAATTATATGGAGATAATTATGTTAAAAATTATGTTGCACAACCAGGTTTTTCTGAACACCAGACTGGGTTATCTTTTGATATTGGTAGTAGGAACTCTAATATTTTTGCGCAGTCTCCTGAGTATGAATGGATTCAAGAAAATGCTCATAAGTATGGTTTTATTCAAAGATTCCCATCTAAATATGAGGCTATTACTGGATTTCGTGCAGAACCTTGGCATTATCGTTATGTAGGTAAAAAAATAGCTACTTATATTTATGAAAATGATATTTCCTTTGAAGAATATTATGCAATATTTTTAGATGATTAGAAAAATAGCTGTTGCTATTTTTTTCTGTCAATAATTTAGGAAAATGTCCCAAAAAAAACTAAACATTAACGAAAAAATAAATTTATAATTTAAGCATACACATGATTAGTGTGTGCTTTTTGTATTTGATCTTTAAACGCTGTTAATCTCCAAGGATGACTCATGGGTGGAATGTATTTTTTCTTTTCACTTTGAACAGGTACTTGTTCAAAGTTTTTAGAAAATCTTTCATTTCTACTAAGTTCTTTTAATTCATAAATTTTATCATCAATGGTAACT
>CALVJR010000039.1 GCA_944332295.1 uncultured Bacilli bacterium
ATTAAATATTCCAATGCAGTTTTTCCTCCTATTCCTCTTGAAAACCAATACCACATTCCATTACTTATTTTTAAACTATCGTGTGTTCGAGTCATATAAGTTCCTCTACTAAAATATACTAATTCTTCTGGCTCATAGTTTTTTAAATAAGTATATAAATCCATTTCCTTTGCTCTTTGTATTTCTTCTGGTTGATAATATGCCATACTATTACCTACCTTTCTTTATCTTTTTTCTTTGATTGCTTTTCTCTATATTCATCTGCTAAATCAGACACAGTATCTCTAACACTATCTTCTAGTATTTGATTTATATTTAAGTCAGAATCCATCCATCCTTGATACAGAGTTTCTAATGAATTTTTTTCATTTTTTAATGCTTTAAGTTCATCTATCTCAAATTGTTTTGACTCTGGATAAAAAAGATAAATAACTTCTTCTTTAACAGTTGTTTCATAAGATTTATCAATTATCTCCTTTGTAGTTAAAGTAGATAATTCCTGTTTATAAGAAGTAAGTTCTTGTTCTAATTTTTCATATAATTCTTGTCTTATTTTTTCTTCCATAATATCAATTCCTTTCTTAAAAATTTAAAAGAGCGATAATAGTTTTTATCTAAAATCGCTCTAATATAATAATAAAATTATCTTTCATAATCTTTATTAGGTGTATGATTATCACTAATTTCTTCGCCACCATCGTCAACAATTTCTTTATCTTTTTCATTAAGATTTAATTTAATATTAAGTTCATCTAATCGTTTAGATTTGGCTTTTAATTCTTCCTCTTGTGGAAATGGTTTTTTTATTTCTAATTTTGCATTTTCATAATTTTTTTTGGTATCTTCAAGATTGCTTTCTGCATTAGAAAGTTTATTTTCAATGCTATTTAATACATTGTCAATACGGGTTATATTTCCACTTGGATCACTTCCTAATTCTACTTTATATGATAAATTATTTTTCATTCCCATATAAAATTTTCTATCAAAAGTATCAAATGATAACATCATTTTAAACCCCTTATATTCTCCTATTTCTATTGGCTCTGGATTAGTCATTGATTTACATATTTCTATTATTTTTTCTCCTGCTTCTTTTCTTTCTATGAAGTCTTCGCCTCTAATAGTCATTTTCTCAAACGAATTATCTTCTGTATTATTAGATTTAAAATACTCTAAATCTTCTTTCATATCTTCAATTCTATTTTCTAATCTTTTTATTTCATTAGGATAATATTTAATAACTTTATCTTCTAATGCATATATTTCACTTAAATGAGTTTGTTTTAATAACTTTAATTTTGCGACTTGTGTATCTAGTTCTGTCTTTTCAATTATATCTGGATTTCCTGCTGCAAGTGCTTTAATTTCTGCATAAGATAATGCTGTTTCATCAATATCTTCGGCAAATCTTACAGGAGTCTTTGAAGTCATTATTTGAGAAATAAATCTTTGTTTATTTTCTACTAACTGATATAAATATGCATCAAAAGTTCCCTCCGTTACATATCTATAAATATCTACTTCTGGATTTTTATTTCCCTGTCTAATTATTCTTCCACTCCTTTGAATTAAATCACTTGGTCGCCACGGACAGTCTAAATCGTGCAATGCAATTAATCTATCTTGACAGTTAGTTCCTGCCCCCATTTTTTGAGTGCTGCCCATCAAAACTCTTACTTGTCCTCGCCTAACTTTATTAAATAATTCTTGCTTTCTTGCATCTGTATTTGCATCGTGAATAAATGCAATTTCTTCCTCTGGTATTCCTCTATCAATAAGTTTCTTTTTTAAGTCATCATATACATTAAACTTTCCATCATTATGTGGAGTTGATAAATCACAAAATACAAGTTGAGCAGATTTATTAGGACTTGTTTTGTTCCAAATATCATAGATATTATCTGCACAAGTTGCAACTTTACTTTTATCAAAATCGTCTAACATTTCATTAGATAATCTTTGGTCAAGTGCTAATTTCCTTCCATCATTAGTTATTTTTAACATATTATCAATAGAAGAATCTACCATTCTATTTCTTATTCTTTCTGCTCTTTCAGATAGTTCTTTTACAAGTTCTTTTTGAATCTCACTAGGCTCTATGACTATATTATGATAGTTTGCTTTTGGTACCGGAAGATTAAGCATATCAGAAGTTTGTATATCAGCAACTTCCTTAAACATTGCCATAAGTTCTGGTAAATTAAAGAACTTTGCAAATCTAGTTTTTGCTCTATAACCTGTACCTTCTGGGCTTAATTCTATTGCAGTAACTGTTTCGCCAAATGTTGAAGCCCAAGCGTCAAATTGTTGCAAATGTCTTTTTTCTAATTCTCCATATTGTAAATATCTTTGCATAGTATATAACTCTACCATTGAATTAGAAACCGGTGTACCTGTTGCAAAAATTACTCCTTTTCCACCTGTAAGTTCATCTAAATATCTGCATTTCATAAATAAATCTGATGACTTTTGTGCTTCGGTTTGTGCAATACCTCCAACATTTCTCATCTTCGTATATAAGAAAAGATTTTTATAATAATGTGCTTCATCTACAAATATTCTATCAACACCTAATTCTTCAAAAGTTATAACATCATCTTTTCTTGAAGTATCATTTAATTTTGCAAGTTTTGTTTCTAAATTCTTTTTTGTTTTCTCCATTTGCTTAATAGAAAATCTTTCGCCATTACTATTTTTTAAATCTTGTATTCCAAATGTTATATCATCAATTTGTTTTTGAATTATAGCAATTTGTCGTTCTACTGACATTGGTATTTTTTCAAATTGAGAATGTGAAATAATGATGGCGTCATAATCTCCTGTTGCAATTCTTGAACAAAACTTTTTACGATTGGCAGTCTGGAAATCTTTTTTTGTTGTAACCAAAATATTTGCACTAGGATAGAGTTGTAAAAACTCTTGACCAAATTGTTCAACAATATGATTAGGAACTACAAATAAAGATTTATTACATAGTCCTAATCTTTTTGATTCCATTGCAGCAGCCACCATTTCAAATGTTTTACCTGCTCCAACTTCGTGAGCAAGTAAAGTATTTCCTCCATAAAGAATTCTTGCTATTGCATTTACCTGATGTTTTCTTAAAGTTATTTCTGGATTCATACCATCAAAAGTTATATGACTTCCATCATATTCACGAGGTCTAATAGAATTAAATCTTTCATTATATGATTTAACTAATCGTTCTCTACGCTCTGGATCTTTCCATATCCATTCTTCAAAAGCAAGTTTAATTTGTTCCTGCTTTGCTTGGGCTATAGCCGTTTCTTTTTTATTTAATTCTGCAACTTTTTTTCCGTTTTCATCTTCATAATAATCATATATTCTAGTATCTTTTAAGTTCAAACTATCTTCAATAATTTTATAAGCATTTGCTCTACTTGTTCCATAAGTATTAGTGGCTTTTACATTGTATCTATCATAACTTTTCCCATCTATATACCATTCAGAAGTAGATTCCATATAATGGACATTTATATTTCTACTTGCATAATAACTAGGATTTAAAAGATATTCTATAAAAACTTTTATATCTTCTGGTGGTATCCAAGTTGAGCCTAACCTTACACTAATTTCACTTGCACTTAAATCTTTTGGTTGAACTTCTTTAAGATACTTTACATTAATATTAAACCTATCATCAGTTTCTGCAAATTTTTCTGCTATTCTTAATTTTTCTCTTACATTTCCAGAAAGGTACTCATCTGCTGTCACCCAATGATTAGACTCTCCATATTCAGGAACATTAAATATTTCGCCTTCTAATTCTTTAAGCATTTCATCCATATTCTTATTACAAAGTTGTTGCATAAATTCTATATCAACTCTTGCTTTTTCAGAAAGTGAAACAATTAAAGCGTCGTTAGCATTATCTACTGATGTTATTTCTGTTTTAGGTTTAATTGTTCTTTTAGTAAACATATCTGCTTTTCTTGCAAGATTACCATTTTCATCTAAAATTTCAAGAGAGCATAATAGATAATAACTTGAATCATTAGAAAAAGCAGAGTTATTTCCTCTGCTATTGATTAATCCATATTTCTTTGTAAAAGTATCATATAAACGATTTAATTTAATCTGCTCTCTCTTTATATCTTCATCTGGATAGTCTTCTGTCTGATACTCCAAAAGAGTTCTCACACAGTCCCTTATTTCAATAAGACCTTTTACTCTATTTTCAGTTGTCATAGCAAGTTCTTGTGGATACATTCTACTATTCTCTCTGAAATAAATTTTATCATCAATTAAGGTATATGAGAAGTTTCTAACAGTTAAATCTGCTTCAATAGAATTATCTTCTTCGCCTATATCATCTAGTTCATATTCCTTAACTTCAGCGTGAATATTTGAAATTGCTTCATTAAGTTTTTCTTCTAAATTTAAGCCATCAGATATACAAGCAGAATCATAACCAAACCTAGTAGAAATCATTTCCATATTTCCCATTATCATTTCTGGATTATCAATGAAATATTGATTCATCTTAATTCCATTTTCATTTTCTCCTAAATATACCCAGTCTGGCTCTATATCAGTTATTGAATCTCTTTTTTGTAAGAATATAATATCTGATGTGACTTCTGTACCTGCATTTGCTTTAAAAGTATTATTAGGTAGTCTTATTGCTCCTAACAGGTCTGCTCTTTGTGCAATATATCTTCTTACACTTGGATTTTCTTTATCTAGTGTACCTTTAGAAGTTATAAATGCAATAACTCCACCTGGTCTTACTTTATCAAGTGTTTTAGCAAAGAAATAATCGTGAATTAAAAAATTGTTTTTATCATATTTTTTATCTAATACTTTAAAATCTCCAAATGGAACATTTCCTATTGCAACATCAAAAAAAGAATTAGGAAGATTAGTATCTTCATATCCTTGTACTGCAACAGAAGATTTTTGATATAGTTGTCTTGCTATTCTTCCACTTATTGAATCAAGTTCAACACCATATAACTTACAATCTTTTAATGATTCTGGAATCATTCCTATAAAGTTTCCTATTCCACAACTAGGCTCTAATATATTACCGGTTTTAAGCCCCATATTCTCTAACGCTTTATACATAGACCTAATTACTATTGGGGGTGTATAAAATGCCGTTAAAGTTGATTCTCGTGCTTGTGAATACTCTGTTTCATCAAGTAAGTTCTTTAAAATATGATATTCATTACTCCAAGAAGAATCCATATCATCAAATGCTTGTGAAAGACCTCCCCATCCAACATATTTAGATAGTATTTCTTGTTCTTCTGGAGTAGCAAATCTATCTTCTTCTTCGCATTTTTTTAAAATCTTAATTGCATCAACATTATTATTAAATTTCTCTCTTGGAGTACCTTCTCCTAATCTATCATCAGATATTCTAAACTGACTACGATTGACAGTAGGTATTTCTGGGTGTATATCAAAACTTCTTATTCTATTACTTTTTTTCTTTTCAAATTCTGGAACAATTATTTCTTCTTTTTCTATATTTTCTTCAATAAACGTTTCTTTTTGTTCCTTTTTCGTATGTTCTTCAGCATTATTTTCTTCTTGTTTTTGCTTTTGAATTTCACTTATTTTAACTTTAAGATGGTCATTAGCAGGATTTTCTTTAACTTTTTTGTCAAAGTCTTCTTTTGACATTTCACGATTAAATAATGGGTATTGGTAATCATATAGAACTATATTAGAAATCCCAATATTTAGTATTTCATATTCATCTGCTCCAATATAAACCTTATCCCCTAAATGATATTGATACTCGTATTCTTCTTCAGTTTGTCCTAATACAATATTGTCTGCAAGGTTTTTGCTTGCCTCTATAAACTCTCTTTCTTGTTCTTCTTTTTCAAGCCAATTAGGATATTCTTCTAATTCTTTTTTATTTAAGTATCTATCTTCGTGAATAAGCGTTTTTATTCTATTGGCAATATAATTCCACTTAAATAATTGTTCTTTAGCACTAGCATCAAAATAACCACGATTAAAACGCATTCCTTTTGCATCATAACTAACACCTATACCAGATCCTTTTACAGTATGAGTTGCTCCTCCCATACCATAAGAATTTTTAAGATAATTTATATTTTCTTCTGCTGATAAACTTTTTTGAAATACCTCATAAGTTCTGTACTTTGTTTCGGTATGTTGTTCAGTTAAATATTTATCTATAAATTCTTGAGTAAATTCTAAATCTGATACCATCTTTTCACTATTGTCATCAATAAAACTTAATTGGTCTGTTATACTTGGCAAAGGCTCAATTCTATCATTTAACTGATTTAGCAATATCATTGAATCATAATGATAAGTTAAATCTTCCCAACTTACTAAAGTTTCTGTATCTCTTGATAAAAAATTACCTTTCCAAAATAAAATACCGTTGTCAAAAGTTTTATAACCATACATCTGGTCATCAACTATAACACCGGTATAATCTGAATTAAACATTTCTTTAAGAAATTCTGCTCTTTTACTAATATCTTTCTCATTAGCAAAATAATCTTTTATTTCTTTGTTTGATTTTCTTATATGTGGGGTTGTACTTAATATTTGATTTATCTTTTCTTCTACTACAACATAAGGATGATGTTCTGTTGCATTATAAACATTTAAGCGTAAATCAATTCGTTCATTACTATCTCCTCTGCTGACAACTTCAAGTTGTTCATCATTTGTACCCACTTCATTTGGTCTTGTTGTTTCAAACTCTCTGTTATATTCTCTTTGGCTTTCATCTCTGATACTATTTGTTCTATCCTCTCCATTGCTGTTTGTTGAATATGCATTAAATGTTGTGGAAGTTGATTGCTCATTAGTAGAGTTGTGTATAGAGATTTCTTGTTCTCTTTCAAGTATCTTAACCTCATCATTGCGTATTTGCCCTCCACTTGAATCTTGTTTTCCGGTACTGTTAAGTTCGGTATCTCGTAATCCCCTTGACGTGTGTAAGTTATATTCATTATTATTCCTCCTTTCAATAGTATTTCTGCTTTCGCTTATATCATAAGATAAATTACTGTCTATATCAAATGTGCGAATTTTATTTATTTCATTAATTCGCAGATTTTTAATAGTATTATATATTTCACGAAGTCCCATTTCGGATATTTCACTTGTTGCTACACCAATTCTCGTTATTGTATCAAAACTATCAAAATTTAATAAATCACTAAAATCGCTACTTGTAAAATATTCATTTGGATTTAATCCACATCTTTTAATTATTGAAAATGCAATACTATTTTCTAATGCCTTTTGAAATAATACTTTTATATTTTCATTATCTAATGATTCAAGAGAACTATTTTCTTTATAGAATATTAAATCATCTAAATAATCTTGTATATTATCTTCAACAATTATTTTTGATACCGACTTAATTGCAAGTCCCAGAGAACTTTTATCAGCAAGTTCTCCGTACTTATTTTCTAATGACTCAATAATATCTAATTCATAAGGTTTTGAAACTGACCATAATCTAAAACTTTTACCAAGTTTACTATTGGTATCTGCAATATCAAATACATATCTTAAATTAGTATAACCATTTTCTTCAGACAAAAGAGCAATTCCTTTTGCACCACGATTAACCCATCTACCAACTTGTTTATTCCAAGCCTCTATTTTTGCACAGGCTATTGCCGTAGGTTTTTGTGCATAAATTAAAACTTGATCATTGAAAGGATATTTGTAGTTCATTGCAGCACATTCCAAAAAAGACATCCAATCTTCAGGAGAACTGCTTATTTTAGTTAAAGTTTCTCCATAAAGGTCTGTAATTAGTCTTAATTTACTTGCCATATTACACCTCCTATTCTAAATTAGACTATTTATTCATTTGCCATTTTTTCTTCTTTTATTTTTTCTCTTACTTGCATCAATACATCAAAGTAATTTGTTTCAACAGAAATCATATCCTCTATTCCATAAAATAAAATATAAAATAAATCTACTATTTCATTGTTATAAAGTCTAATATCTACTTTTGTTTCCTCATTTTCATTTTTTATTGGAACACTATATCTTAACAATTTTTCTTTTAATTTTGCTGATTTTTTTGAATAAAGTTCATTATCAGAATTTATTATATTTTCCAATATCTCATTAAGTTTATTAAACTCATTTATGTTTAGTTTTATTTTAATTGGTGGTATTCTTTTTGAATAAGCCATATCATTTTCCTCCTATCTTTCCATATCTTTATCTTGTTTTACTCTTTGATTTAAAACTATATTATTTCTATATTGTCCTATTGCCTCTTTTACAGAAGTATTTTTCAATATATCATCTACTTTTGCTTGGGCTTCTTTTCTATTTTTTGCCTCCACTTCAAAAGTAATAGTTCCATTTATATCTACATCTATTTCAAATTTTTTCATTCTTATCATTTCCTTTCTCTTTATAACCACTTAAAAAAGCGATTATTTGCTTATTTTTAATAGACCTTTTAAACTCTATTATTATCATCATCTCTGATGAAGTAAGATTGTTTATTTTTTCTAAATCTTCTAATTGCATTGCTAATATCTTTTTTTCAGTATTAAACCCTGCACTAAATAATTTATCTAATGTTTTAGTTATTTGATTAAGATAATTTTTTGTTTCCATTGCATAACCTCCTATATTTTTTCAACTAATTCACAAATGATTACAATTTGTTTATTAGTATTGTGACGACAAGTAATAAGAGTCAAAGTATTCTTTTGAGCGTTTCTTAAAATTTCTACTGTACCTGTTTTTTCTACATCATAAGTATTAACCATTCTGTATTTGTACTCATAACCATTGTAAAAAATACTAACTATATTATCTATTTCTAATTTATTTAAGTTCTTAAAGAAAGCATTTTTTCCATTACCACTATGTGCTGCTAATATTACATTCCCATTTTCTTCATCTGGCATATCAGATTCATCAAGTATCTTAATATTTTTATTAACATTATTATAGTAACTATCTTTACTAACTAATCCCTTTTCTAAACCAATGCTTGGTATTTTTAAGACAGCAATATAATCTAATGGTGTTGTACTTTTTACTTCTTCTTTTTCAATATTTGTTTCTTCTTCCTTTTCGGAAGATATATTATTGTTTATTTCTTCTTGTTCTTCATAAAATTCTACTAATGCAATATTTTCTAAATTATCTGACCTTATATCAAAATATATTTTTCCAATTATTACACCTAAACCCAATAAGATAAGTAAAGAGCCAACTATTAAAAGTTGACTCTTTTTATCTTTGTTCTTATTATTTTCTTTTCTTTTTAACATAATAAGCAACAACTCCTATTCCACTTATAATTAAAATTCCTCCAATTAGTTCAATAATATGATAATCATTTATTCCTGTATTAGGAACTTCTACCACTACTTTTTCATTTTCCATAGTTGCTTTAACGATTTCTCCATCTTCTCTTATTTCAAAATACATTCTTTCTTCATTAAGAATATATCCTTCAGGGGCTTCCTTTTCTAAAATATAGTAACGACCATATCTTATATCTTTAACAATTATCATACCTTGTTCATTCGTTCTTCCTGAAAATACTAATTCATCTTTATCGTTATAGATTTCAATTAAAGTATTAGGTAGAGGAGTTCCTGTAGATAAATCAATTTTCGTAAATTCTAGAGTTCCTGTAATTGGCTTATTTTTCATTTCTGCTTTTACTACTTCACCATTTTCTTTTATTTCAAAAGATACTTTTTCATCTGTAATTAAATAGCCTGTCGCACTTTCTTTCTCTAAAATATAATATTTTTTACCTGCTACTAAATTTTTAATAATTATCATACCTTGTTCATCAGTTGTTCCTGTAAAAATTAGTTCGTTTGTATCTTCTGTATAAACTTCAATAGTTGTGTTTGGAATAGGTTCTCCATTAACTAAATCAGTTTTTGTAAACTCTAAATCGCCTTTTTTTAATTCATTCTTTAATTGTAAAGTTTCTGACACAATAGCAGTTTTATTGTCTATTTCAGTTAATTCAACAAAATGTTCTGTTGTATCTATAACATAATTATCTAATGTTTTAGTTTCTTTTATTAAATACTTTCCAAGATAAAGATCTGTAAATATTGCTATGCCATCTTCTCCTGTTTCAATAGATTTAATAAATTCACCTTTTTTATAATGGGTTACTCCATCTAATGTTGTAATATCTTCGTTAGCGTAAATTGAAAATTCTACACCACTTAATTTAACATCTTTGTAAGTGAATTTTCCATTTTCAATAGTAAATGCTTCTCCTGTTTTTTCAATTACAACTTCACCCATTATTTTATCATTAGCAAATTCTATTTCTATATATTTACCATATTCATCATCTTCAATAATTGAACTATTTTCATCAATTCTAAAAATAACACCATCTTGATTTAATAAATATCCATCAGGACTTGTTAATTCTTCAATTTTATAAGTTCCACTCATTAAAGGATAAGGAGTGATAAATACACCATTTTCATCTGTTTTAAATTCACATATTTCCTCTTTGTTTGGATATGTTACTTTTTGACATACATATTCATCTGTATCAACATTTTTAATTTTAAATGTTACATTTTGAAATGGTATAACTTTTCCAGATTCTGAATCTGTTTTTACTAATTTTAATTTTGCAGTAATTGGGGCATTTGATAATGAATATCTTATGGTTTGTGGTGAATTCCCATTAACAACTATTTTAAAATCCTTAACTTTTTCGTGACCTTCTGTTGTGTTCAACTGTTTTACTGTATAAGTTCCATATACAAGGTTTATTTTTGAATAACCTTGTTCATCAGTCTTAACTGTTGTAACGTGATTACCCTTACTATCATAAATACCAAACTCTATTCCAACTTCTGGTTTTAGAATTCCAGTTTCTGCACTTGCATAATATTTATTTATTTCTACATCTCTTTTGATAATTTGTTCATAGACATTTATAGATGGGTGTAAATCATCAACTGTAATTTCAAAATAATATTTATTTGTATCTAATTCATACCCTGTGCTTGGACTAATTTCTTTCAAATAAAAAGTTCCAATATCGGGTAAAATTGGACTGGTAACTTTTCCCTCACTATTAGTTGTTACCTTTTCAACTAACTCATCATTTAGATTATAAATTCCATATACTGCTCCCTCTAAAGTAGCCTCTACACCTTGTGGCTCATTTGTTTGAGTGTCATTATCATTTTTATTTACTGTCACATCTCCACCTTTTGTGTCAATTTTAACAGAAGCAACTACTGGATCTGAAAATCTAAAATAACCCATTTTTTGTGAATTAACTCCATTACCTGTATATACTATAGTTGTATAATTATCATAATGTTTTCTTACAACATTTAAAGTTTGAACTCCTACTTTTAATGGTGTTACATAAATATTATTACCTTCTATTCTTACTGATAAATTATCAGAACTATACACTTCATATTCGCTTAAAACATT
>CALVJR010000040.1 GCA_944332295.1 uncultured Bacilli bacterium
TATAATACCTATAGGCGTGTAAGGAGGGATTAAAATGGCTAAAGAAGGAAAAAGACAAATGAAGACTCTTGTTTGTACTGAGTGTAAAGAAGAGAACTATAGAAAACCTAGAAATGTACAAAATACTACAGAACGTCTTGAGATTAGTAAATATTGTCCAAAGTGTAGAAAACATACAACACATAAGGAAAAGAAATAAAATAAGTTAACTACTTATTTTTAATTTTATATAGGGAGTGAGTTTAATGATTAGTACAAATGATTTAAAGAACGGTATTACAATTGAAGTTGAAGGTGCTATTTATGTTGTTATGGACACTCAACATGTAAAACCTGGTAAAGGTGCTGCTATTGTAAAAGCAAAACTTAAAAACTTAAGAACAGGTGCTATTTTTGAAAAGACTTTTAATGCAGGAGTAAAAGTTGCTACTGCTCATATTGATAAGCAATTAATGCAATATTTATATACTATGAGTGATGTTTATTACTTTATGAATATGGATACTTATGAGCAATTAGAGTTATCTAAAGATGTTATTGGTGACAATGCTAAATACTTAAAAGAAAACTTAGAAGTATATATTACTATGTTTGAGGGTGAAGTGTTAGGAATTGATTTACCAGATAAAGTAGAGTTAACAGTTACTCGTACTGAAGCAGCTGTTAAAGGTAATACTACTAATAACGCATTAAAAGATGCTGAAGTTGAAACTGGTTATACAGTAAGAGTTCCTTTATTTATTGAAGAAGGAGAAAAAATTATTATATCTACTAGTGATGGTAAATATGTATCAAGAGCTTAGGCTCTTTTTTTAATACAAAAATTAGAGTTTAGTCTCTAATTTTTTTCTTTTAATAAGTTTAGGAAAGCATGGGATGCTTTATTTAGTTGCTTTTGTTTTAAATAAGTTATGCCTATGGACCGTGGTGGGATTTGTGGATTTGTTTTTATTTCAAATAATTCTTTTGAGTCTATTTCCTGTTGTATGAATTCTTTAGTAGCGTAGCCAAGTCCTAGGCCTATTTTGGTGAAAGCTACTACTAAAGAGTAACTAGCTAGTTCCATTTCAGGATTTAGTAATATATTATGTTCTTCACAAACTTCATCTAGGAATGTTCTAGTATTTGATCCTTTGGCTATTAATATTAATGGATAGTTTTTTAATTCTTCTAATTTTATGGTTTTATCTTTTAAATTTTCCCAGTTTTTGTTAGCAATAAAACAGTCATGTACTTCTTTTAATTTTTCTTCTTTAAAATCTGTTGGTAATATATAAGGTAAGTTTAATATAATAAAGTCAATTAATCCATTTCTTGCTTGCGTAATTAATTGGAATGTAGGAGAGGTAGATATTTTTATTTTAATGTTAGGATATGTTTCGTGAAAAGTTTTAATATAAGGTAGAAGGTAATTTTGTGTTAAGGTATTGCTTACTCCGATAGATAGTGTTCCATATTCTAAGTTTAATGTTTCGCGAAGAGTATCTTCTGCATGTTCAATCATTTCAATTGCTGGTTTTATATTCTCATAAAATAGTTGTCCTTCTTCTGTTAAGGTTACTCCGTATTTATTTCTAATAAATAGGGAGCAGTTTAGTTGTTCTTCTAGTGTTTTTATTGATTTACTTACTGCTGGTTGACTTATCATTAGTTCACGGGCTGCTTTTGTTATGTTTTTATTTTTTGCGACACTATAAAATGTTTTATATAATTCAAAATTTATGTTCATGTGTTCTCCTTTATATAACTTATAGTTATTTCTGGTATGAATAAAATGTATTTTTATTATATTTTATTTTCTTATATAATTCAAGTAAATGTTGTTATAGTTTAGAAAGAGAGATGTATATGAAATCAAAAATTATTGTTGGATATGCAGGAATTGGGAAAACATATCTAGGAAATACTTTTAGCGATGTTATTGATATAGATTCTTCTGATTATCATTGGATTTATCATAATCCTGAGATTGCCTGTGATATAGAGAGGAGAAAAGATTGTACGGATAGAGAACTTAATTCCGCTTGGCCTTCTAATTATATTGAAACAATTAGTCAGTTATATTATCAAGAAAAATATTCTTATATTTTAGTGGTGTTTAAAACGGAACTTCTTCCTTTACTTTTTGAAAAAGGATTACCATTTACTATTGTGACACCTAGAGAAGAGTTAAAGGAAGAGTATAGACAAAGATATATTGATAGAAATAATAGTAATGCATATATATCTAGAATGCTTTCAGAATGGGATGATGATATGAAGCAGATTAAAAATTATTCTAATGTTTATTATTTAGAGTCTTGTGAACATTTAACTGATTTTGTTGCTGTTGACTGTGCTCTTGAAATAGGACAAGGGTGTGGTAAGAAAAAGGTCTATAAAATTGATTGATACGTAGTCTTGTATATTTTATTTAATTCCATTATAATAAGCTATTAGTTGGTGAAGAATAATGGATTTAGAGGAAAGATTTAAATTGTGCAGAGTTGTTTGTGATGCTATTATAGAGTCTAAAGGTATTACTGATTTAGAGCTAAAATCTTTGTTAGAAGCGAAGGAATTTTCGTTTGATGATAAAGATTTTTTTGACGTTATTTCGGATTTACTTACATATGAAGGTTCTATTCAACGAGATGATTATTGGAATCAGGGAGCAGTGTATTCTTATATTGATAGTCCTAGGCTTCGTAATTCTTCTTATTCTAGACATCATTATTCTTTTACGGTGGATGATTGTGTTTCTGATAAGATTTTTGTGCATATGGCTGATACACACATTGGAAATCCAGAGTTTGAAGATTTTCGTATGTTAGATAGCTTATATGATTTTGTAATTGGAGAAGGTGCTACTGTTTGTTTTCTGTTAGGAGATCAGTTTCATGGACCAAAAGATAAGAATAAAATATTTTCTAAAGAGGAAATGTTAAATCAGCTTAATTCTTTTATTTCTTTTTATCCTAATCCATCTCCTAGGGAGATGAGAACTTATGCTAATATTGGAAATCATGATGAGTTTATTCAAGGATTTTTTCATCCTAGAGCGGATTCTAGGCAATGTTATACGTTTGATTTAAGGAGATTAAATAGTTATCGTCCTAGTTATTTTGTTATTCCTAGAGAAAAGTTTATTATTAATTTTCCTAATTTTTCTCATGATTCTAATATTTCTATGCATTTTAGTCACCGGTTATACTTTAGTTGGATTCGACCTGATGTGAAAATCTCTGGTCTTGATGATTTAGCACAAGAAAATCGCTGGTTAGATAATCGATATGATGTTTTATGGTCTGCCCATTTACATAATGGATTTATTTATAGTTCTAATTTTTCTTTTGCTCCTGAAAAACAAAGTATTTATTTAGGAGTTCCTTCTACTAGTAAATATAATTTAGGACGGGTTGTTGCTTATCTTTCTCATTTACATTATGAAAAGGGTAGCGTTTCTTCTATGGATGTTGATTTTTTACGTTGTGATAATAATTATCATATTACAAAGGAAGAAGGAGTTCACTGGAATTTCTCTGGAAATAATAAAGTTTATCAGAAAGTATTATAGTTTTCTTTACTGTTAAATTTATGTTTTGGTGTTTAGTATTTTTATTATTTGTAGTATAATATGGTTGTAATAACTTAGTATAAGGAGTATCAATATGGCAAAGAAAAAGAAAAAGAAGCAAACTAAGGGTGGTTTTGAATATAAATTAGAAGTATATGGTCTATTATTATTGTTGGCCTCTGTATTAGGAATTGGTAAATATGGACCAGTAGGAAGAATGATTTCTTCTTTTGCATTATTTTTAGTTGGTTCTATTTATATGGTGCTATTATTAGTGCTTTTTGTTGTCGGTGCTTATTTACTAGTTAAAAGATCATGGCCTGATTTTTTTTCTACTAAATTGATTGGTCTTTATATCTTTGTAATTGGTTTTTTGATTGTAATGCATCAAGATTTTGTTTTACAAAATGATGGTAATATGATGCTTATTTTTAGAGCAACTATTGATCAGTTAGTAGCGTCTTTTAATGGTATTATGAATACTGGTATTTTAGAGGACTGGTATGCTGTTGGTGGAGGAATTATTGGAGGAATATTTGCTATTTTATTTGATAAACTTTTTTCTTATACTGGTATGCAGATTGTTTCCTGGGTACTCATGGGATGTGGTTTTTGTTTATTTACGGGATTTTCTATTATTGGTTTTGTAAAAGATGGTCTTGCAAAACAAAAAGAAAAACTTGCTCATGTTAAGGAAGAAAAGAAGGATAAAGAAGATAAAAAAGCTGTTATTATTAGTGATGGTGAAGAAGAGGAAGAACCAAGCGATAATGATAAACATATTAAGATTACTAGTATCGATGAATTAACTAAGGTTCCTGTTAAAGAGAATGGAAAAGATGAGAAAGTAGAGAGTGTTTCTAAAGAGACAGTTCCAACACAAAATACATCTTATCAATTGCCACCAATTAGTATACTTGATCAACCTAAGAAGAAGCAGAAAGAAACGGATGGTTCTGCTATTGAGAAAAATATAGAGATACTAGAGAAAGTATTAAAAGATTTTAAAATTGTTGGTAAGGTTGTAGAAGTTCATATTGGACCTACAGTTGCTCAATATGAACTTGAGATTGCGTCTGGTACTAGGGTTAATAAGATTACTAGTATTAATCGTGAAATTGCTCTTGCTTTAGCTAAAAAAGATGTTAGAATTGAGGCACCTATTCCTGGTAAGAATACTGTTGGAATTGAGTTTGCTAACGATGTTGCTACTCCTGTTAGCTTTTATGAAATTATTAGTAGTAAAAAGATGATGGATGCACCTGATAAGAAACTTATGGTACCGCTTGGTAAGAGCATCATGGGTGATATTGGAGTTTGTGAAATTAATAAAATGCCACATATGCTGGTTGCTGGTACTACTGGTTCTGGTAAATCTGTATGTATCAATGGTATTATTTGTTCAATTTTGATGCGTGCTAAACCAGACGAAGTAAAACTTGTAATGGTAGATCCTAAAGTTGTAGAACTTTCTGTTTATAATGGTGTTCCTCATTTGATGTGTCCGGTTGTTAGTGATCCTAAAAAAGCAGCTGTTGCTCTTAGTAAGATGGTTGCTGAAATGGAGCGACGCTATGAAACTTTTAGTGAGACGAAAACTAAAAATATTGAGTCTTATAATGCTTATATTGATAAGTGGAATGAGGAGCATAAAGCAGATGATGTTAAAAAAGCTAGACTTCCTTACATTGTTGTTATTATTGATGAGTTAGCTGATTTGATGATGGTTGCTGCGAAAGAAGTGGAGGATTCTATCCTTAGAATTACACAAAAAGCTCGTGCTGCGGGAATTCATTTGATAGTTGCAACACAAAGACCATCTACTGATGTTATTACTGGTTTAATTAAAGCCAATATTCCTTCTCGTATTTCCTTTGCGGTTGGTTCTGGAATTGATTCTCGTACTATTTTGGATCAAACTGGTGCAGAAAAACTACTTGGTAAAGGTGATATGTTATTTTTACCAATTGGTGTTAATGCTCCAACTCGTATTCAAGGTTCTTTTATTACGGATGATGAAATTAAGCGTATTATTGATTTTACAATCGATCAACAAAAAGCTCAGTATGATGAGTCATTGATGAATTTGGAAGCAGTGGATCATAATGTTAGTAATGCTACTGGTCAGGAATTCGGAGATGCTGCTAATGATGATGATCAAATTTATAATGATGTAGTTCAGTTTGTTATTGAGACACAAAAAGCTAGTGCTTCGCTTTTACAAAGAAGATTTAAGATTGGTTATAATAGAGCAGCTAGACTTGTTGATTTATTAGAAGAACGTGGTATTGTAGGACCTGCTAATGGTGCAAAACCAAGAGAGGTTTTAGTACAGTTAGATGGTGCTACTGAACAAGGTGAACAATAATTTGTTTATAGTAGTAAAAGGATTTTTATCCTTTTCTTTTGTTTGTTTTTGATATATTATATTATAATAGTTTAATTAGATGGAAGGTTTTAATTTATGCGTAAATATATAAAAAAAATGTCTGTTATGACGGGTTTGTTTTTTTCTGGTTTTTCTTTAGTAGGATGTCAAGATATAAAAAAACATGATGTTGTAGAAAATAATAGTTATGTTTTAGAAGAGTCAGTAGATGAAGTGGAAGAAGAAGGAAAATTTGGTCTTGGAGAGGTTAGTCGGATTGCTAATAGGAGAGGTGAAGAGTTTGTTGGATTTTTAGTTCATTCTTATGATGCTGCTGGTTATCCTTCTTCCGCCTCTATACGATATATGCCTATTTCTAGTTTTTCTGTTTTGGTTTCTGATAATACTTTTTATGTTGTTAAGGATTATCAAAATGATAAAAGGTCTTATTATGATTATTTACATGGTGAGGTAGTTTCTGAAAATCTTGATTCTTTAGAAGTTATGTCTTTACAAACTTATATGAATAATCATTCAACTTTATTTTCTGATGCTGTTTGTGATCAATATTTACACTTTACTGTTTTTGATAGTCAAAAACTACTTCAGGAAAGTAATCCTACTATTGCTGATTTAGCAGATTATGAGCAGAAAAAATATTTAGGTATTTCTAGAATTTCTAATACAGAGGAAAATACTTGTTATATTTATTATGTTCCTGTTGATGAGTTGGATATGGTATATAATTCTTATCAATGTTATTTAGTAGAGAACTATCAGGAGAATCTTAGTCCTTCTATTTATCAAATTGATTTATTACGTGGTTCTAAAGTGCCCTATATATCTGATTTTTCTATTGTTCCTTTTTCTGATTTTGTTTATCAACATCCTGATAATTTTTCTTCTTTAATTAATAATTTTTTAAATAATAATGATGTTACTACATATAGTATTTCTAGCCAGAGTTTTATTGACTCTTTCCAAAGTAGTGTAGCAAAACAAAAAGTTAGGTAGGTGTTTGTATGAAGAAAGTTCGAGTTTTTACTAATTTGAAAGTATTATTACTAAGTAGTAGTATTGTTCTTTCTGTTTCTGGATGTGAGTCTCAATCTAGTATTTCAGATATTTCTGCTATTACTAGTGATACTAGTTCTTTAGATACAGATGGTTCGCTAGATAATTTTTCTACTTCTAATGATTCTAGTTCTTTAAATATGGATGATAATGTTACTAGTAGTTCTTCTGGTTCTGATGAGATAGATTCGGAAAGTAGAGAAGATAATTCATTTGATTATTTTTCTTCTGATTTATCTAATATAGAGGATTTAATTCAGCAAGAAAAGATAGAAGAAGCGAAAACTAAGATTAAAGATGTTTTTATTACAGGTGTTGATTTTATTTTTTATGATGAGCCAATTAAGGGTGTTTATTTTGATGATTTAACTGCAGAGGGAAAAGAGATTACCATGAATAGTATTGATACTATTGGTGATTTAGGAGATGAGTTTGTTCCTAACTGGAGAGAAGGCTTATCGGAAAAGTATCAAGTTGCCTCAGAGTTTGTTAGTGATATTTATCTTGGAGTATTAGATAAGATAAAAAATTATTTAGGGGAAGAAAATTATAATGCTTTAGGTGATATTAAAGATCAGGTTGTTGGTGATTTAAAAGATACGACAGATAATGTCAAGGAACGTGTTAAGTCTTGGTATCAGGAGTTTAAGAGTAGTAATTAATACTCTTTTTCTTTGTATTTTTCTTTATTCTTGATATAATTAATATTGTAGAAAGAAGGTATGTTATGGCTACGCCACATATAGAAAGTAATTTAGAAGATATTGCAGAAGTTGTACTTATGCCAGGAGATCCATTACGTGCTAAGTATATTGCTGAAGAGTTTTTAACAGACTATAAATTAATTAATACTGTTAGAAATATGTATGGCTATACTGGATATTATAAAGGTAAAAGAATTACTGTTTTTGCCTCTGGTATGGGAGTTCCTAGTATTGGAATTTATTCTTATGAGTTATATAAGTTTTATCATGTAGAAAAAATTATTCGTATAGGTACATCTGGTTCTTTTCATAAAGATGTTAAATTATTAGATGTTGTATTATCTACTGGTGCTTATTGCAAAAGTTATTTTGATCAGTTACTTGATAATCAAGATATTAATTACGTTGAAGCAAGTCATAATTTAAATGATAAAATCAAAAAAGTTGCAGAGGATGCACATATTCCTTTAAAAGTTGGTAAGACTATTACTAGTGATGTTTTTGATTTATATGCTGATAGTGAAGATGTGTTTCGAACTAATTTTCCAGGGGATGATTATTTATCTGTTGAGATGGAAGCTTTTGGTTTGTTTTATGTTGCGAAAAAGCTTGGAAGGGAAGCTAGTTGTTTGATGACAGTTGTTGACTCTTTTTATGATAAAAGAAGCCTTTCTAGTGAAGATAGGGAACGTTCTTTAGATCAGATGATAGAGTTAGCACTAGATACTGCAGTACTTTAAAATATTATAGAAAAGGGTGAAGTATGGAATACGTAAAAAAAGATTTAGGAGCGTATAGTCTACATTTAATTAAAACTAATAAGTTTAAGACAATTACTGTTAGAATTGCTTTTCGTAGTCCTGTTGTTAAAGAAGAGATTACAATTCGTAATGTTTTATGTGATATGTTTTTACAATCTAGTAGTAAATATCCAAGTAAAAGAGATTTGACTATTGAAGCACAAGAATTATATGCTGCTGATATTCAGACTTATAATTCTAGACTTGGTAATTATAATAATTTAGATATTTATTTGTCTGTTTTACACGATAAGTATACAGAAGAGGGTAATTTCAGAAAAGCTTTGGAGTTTTTAAATGAAATTGTTTTTCATCCTGATGTGTTAAATCAAAAATTTTCTTTAGAAAAGTTAGATATTGTAAAAGCAACTACGAAGAGTCATCTTTCTTCTTTGAAAGAAGATGGAGCTAGTTATAGTTTGCTTCGATTGTTTGAGACGATGGATAAAAAGCGAGTTTCTTCTTATCGAATGGTAGGATATTTAGAGGATTTAGAGAAGATTACACCAGAGTCACTTTATCAATATTATCAAAAAATGATTCATAGTGATTTAGTTGATATATTTATTATTGGTGATATTGATATTAAGATGATGACTCAGATGGTTCGGGATGTTATTCCAATCAAAACAGTGAAGAGACAAAGACTTCCTTATTTACTAGAAGATGTAAAACCTCGTTCTAAGAGATTATTTGCTAAAGAAGTAGTGGAGACTTCACAATCTAAACTTGCTATAGGTTGTCGTGTTCATGGACTTAGTGATTATGAAAGAAATTATGCTCTTACTTTATTTAATATTATTTTAGGAGGTAGTGGGGATTCTAAATTATTTAAGGAAGTTAGAGAAAAATATTCTCTTTGCTATGTTATTAATTCTGTTCCTAATAAACTTGATCATTTAATATTAATTCGTGCAGGTATTGATAGGGAAAATTATAATAAGACATTAGAACTTATTGATAATATTTTATTAGAAATGAAAAAAGGTAAGATTAGTGAGGAAGAGATTCGAGTTGCGAAAGAGTATTTTTGTACAGCTTTAGATGAAGTAGAGGATAGTCCTACACAAATATTAGATAATTATTATATGATGGAGTTAATTGGTACTGATACTATTGATGAGAAAAGACGCAATATTATGAAGGTTACGAAAGAAGATATTGTTCGAGTTGCGAAAAAAGTAAAGATGGATACGGTGTTCTTTTTAGAGGGGGATAGTAATGAAAAAAATTGATTTAAAGGGATTAGATTTAGCTGTTTATACTGAAACTTTAGATAATGGTCTTGATGTTATTTTTGTTCCTTTCGAAAATAAAGCAAATTATTTTATGAGTTATGCTACTTATTTTGGATCTGAAGTTACTAATTTTATTCCTGATGGAGAGAAGAAAGCCAGAAAAGTTCCTGATGGTATTGCTCACTTTTTAGAACATAAAATGTTTGAGCAAGAGTCAGGGGAGGATCCTTTTCAATATTTTTCTCAAACTGGTACAGGTTCTAATGCTTCTACTTCTTATAATAGTACGCAGTATATTTGTTATGGTACAAAAAACTTTTTAGATAATCTACGTTATTTGATTCAATATGTTAATGCTCCTTATTATACAGACGAAAATGTGGAAAAAGAGAAAGGGATTATTGCTGAAGAGTTAAAGATGTATGCGGATTTACCAGATATGCAGCTTGAGACTAGACTTCGTGAAAATATTTATCATGTACATCCGAGACGAATTGACATTGGTGGTACCGTTGAGGAGATTTATAAGATAACTAAAGAAGATTTGTATTTATGTTACAATAATTTTTATAGTCCTCATAATATGTTTATCCTCGTTGTTGGTAATTTTCCTGTAGAAGATGCTATTAAAGTGATTCATGAAGAGTTAGATCACAGAGAAAATCATGGGGATGCTAATGTTGTTCCTATCAAAGAAAAGAAGTCTGTTCGTAAAAAAGAAGATAGTATTTCTGGAAATATCCAAGTTCCTAAGATTGGTGTTGGATTAAAGATTTCTGTTAGTGATTTAGGAGAATATGATGATTTAGAACTTGATTTGTATTTAACAATGCTTAGTACGATGTTGTTCGGTTCTTCTTCTACTTTTAGAGAATATGCTCGCAGTGAAAAGTTACTTAATAATATTTTTACGGATTGGGATAATATAGAAGAGTATAAAACATTTATGATTTTAGCGTCTACTAATCGTCCAGAAGAATTGATAAAAGCAATTAAGAAGGAACTTTTTACTCATAAGTTAGATGAAGCGATGTTTCATCGTATGAAGAAAGTATGGATTGCTAATGAGGTTAAAATGGCTGATTATATTGATTCTACTGTTAATAATATTTATGATGATATGATTCGTTATCATAAGGTTATTCCTAATAAGGTAGATGTTATTCGTAATATGAATATCAAAACATTAGAAAAAATAGTATCTGCTATTGATTTTCATAATTTAGCAGTTGTTACTATGAAACCCCCTGAAATTCCCCTCGAGAGAGGGGAATACTTTTGTTTATAAGGGATTTTTAACTATTTTGGATTTATCTAGATACCACACTAGATACCAAATATTAGTTTTTAGATACTAAATTATATTTTTATTTAAGTTTATTTAAATACCTAGATTTAAATTATCTATGGTATTTTTTACATTAGTTAGATTATTAGGAAACATATGAGCATAGGTATCTAATGTTTCTTTAGTACTAGCATGACCTAAATATTTTGATACAGTTGTTACTGGTTGACCAGTATTTATTAGTAAAGAAGCACAACTATGTCTAAAAGAGTGTAGTGGAATTCTTCGGATATC
>CALVJR010000041.1 GCA_944332295.1 uncultured Bacilli bacterium
GTAAAAATATTATACTAATAAATCAATGATTTGCAACTTCATCAATTTACTAACTAGTATTATACGTGGTATAATAATGGTCTCCAAAACTTATGTAGGGTGTTCAATATAGACAAGCGGTGTCATAGCCGAAAAAAGACTCAAATCTTTTTTTGATTTGGGTCTTTTACTTTGGTTATAATCAACTTATCTTTATACTGCTTTATTTCGACAGTATCATGAAAATGAAAGCCAAGATTTTGTAACCATTTTCCTTTAAGTAGAAGGTAAGGGGTATTATGAAAGTCTTCATATACTAGTATCTTTCTATTTTTCATGATACTCACCAGATTGTCTATCATTTTCTATATTAGAGATTATAGAATGTTTAGCGTGTTTAGTTTTAAGATCTTTTGGAGACATATCTACATAAATCTTGGTGGTTTCAATATTAGTATGTCCCAAAAGATCACGGAGAGAAAAAGGGTCACCTCCGTTAATAACAAAGTGAGTCGCAAAAGTATGACGGAACTTATGTGGATTCATACGAAATCCAGGGCCAAATATTTTCTTTGCCTTACGACTAAATAATCCATAAACCATTTCTGTATTTAAAGGTAAATCCAAAATAGGTTCGTTATACTGGCGATGAAACTTTACAAATAGTGGTCCTTTTTCTGCTCCTTTTAAAACTTCACGCCTATAAACATTGTATATTCTCTCTGTTTCTTTCGAATAGTACACGGTGCGAAAAGTATTTGTCTTAGTAGCATATATGTAGATACTTCTTTCTTTTGTATTAATATCTTCCAGTTTGATACGCACAAGTTCACTATTTCTAATACCAGTATCTAAAAGTACCATAACGATTAATAAGTTACGAAGTTCGGACTTGTAGCGTAAATCAAACGAAGTAAGGAGCTTTCGCACCTGTTCTACCGTAAAGTAATCGATTTTTTCTTTTCTAACTTTTTTAGGTTTAACATTGCGAGCAGGATTGGCAATCAAATAACCATCTCTTTCTAGATAGTTAAAGAAAGCTCTTAGTGCCCTTGCATGACAATTAAAAGTATTAACCTTATTCTTGGAATACTTACTTTCAATATAATATTCTAGTTCAGAAGAAGTAAGAGTCTCTAAAGCTTGAACTTTCTTAATCTGCACTAAGAACTTTCGAAATGCATTAAGTTTGTCCCTATAAAAATGTTTAGTCTCACTTGCCAATCCACGTACTTCCATATTCCTAAAAAAGTAGGTCATGGCATCATCATAAGTGAGATTATTTTGCGGTGGTTGTTTTGTTTCTCCATGTTTAAATGTTCTAAAAAAATCTGCAAGTTCATTGATGGTTTGTTCAGTCATATAAATCCTCCAATAATTAAAATATTTTGTAATTTATATAACAAAACAACCGCGAAAGAAACTAATATAGAAAATCTTTTAAACTAGACAAAAGGACTACCCAAGGTGACAATAGGTCTAGTTTAAAAGTCATCGCCTGCATATCAACAAAAAAAGCAGCACCACTGCTGCTTATAAGTCTAAATGGCAGGGGATGAGAGAATCGAACTCCCAACAGTGGTTTTGGAGACCATTATTATACCATTTAACTAATCCCCTGTATGAGATTAATCGCTTATAAAATATAGAACTAGCTATTTGTAATTCCATGGTAACCAAGTAATTTGGAGACCATTATTATACCATTTAACTAATCCCCTAGGTCATTAAAGACACTACTAATATATCATATGCAAAAAAAACTTTCAATATAAACTTACATTTTTAGACAAAAATTAAGAAAAAATCGAATAAAACTAAAATGTAAAATGACAAAAATAGACACTTTATTTTACGAAAAGTGTTGTAAAGAGACTTTATTATTAACTTGATGATAAATATGATAAATAATAGTAGCAAATACAGTACCAGCAAAGGAACTTAAAAAATAAATCCATAGTTGACGTAAAGAATCAGAATTGACAAATATATTGGTAACTACGCTTCTATTAGGATTTACACATCCACCACTATACGGAATTGAAAGAAATAAAAGAATAAAAAATAACAAACTATATAAAATTCCAGATAATTTAGTGGATTTAATTCTATCTTGAAGGGCCAGAAAACAAAATACCAAAATAAATGAAAATAAAAACTCAATTAAAATAACACTATCAAGAGAAGAATTAAGCATACTAAACTCTCCATATCCAACAACAATAGTAGCCATGTCTGGTTTAAAAAATAAAGATATTATACCACCAGCTAGTACCGCACCAACAACTTGCGACAATATAGTAACAAGTGCATTTCTACCAGAAACTTGATTACGTAACCATAGAGAAAATGTAAAAATAGGATTCACTTCGATTTTTTCATATAAATTACCAATAATATAAGTAATTCCCAAAGAAAAGGAAAACAGAATGGAAATCAAAAGAATCTCTAATAGAAAATTATTCCAAGGAAAATACTTCAAAATTAAAATTTCTAATAAACAACCAATAAATAAATAGAAAAAACTTGCTAAAAACTCTAATCCAACCTTTTTCATATGCCCTCCCAAAACTAGACGCTATTATACCATAAAATTACAAATAAAAAAAGTCCATAAGGACTATTTTGCATGATGTTGTGATTTCGAATCAATAATTTCTAAATGGTTAGCATGATTAAAAGAATTAGCATAAATAATTTGTTTATCAAAGTAATAAGAATTATCATATTCTGCATGTACACTCTTAGGGTCTGCAATAATTTCTACATCTTTAGCATCATTCATTAAATAATGTGAATACCTACCAAGAGCAACAGTAACATCTTTAGCTAACTTTTCTGTAGTTGCATCAGTTGGCATTGTACCAATTGCTACAGTAATTTGCGCATCACTTTTAGTAGCCATCTGTTCAGTAGGAGAAGGAACTGTAGTATAAATCACATCTCCATTATCTAATGACTGATATTGTGAAATTCCTGCAATGGCATTAGCATCCCATCCATCGTTATGTAAAGTAACTAACATCGACATAAGCAATGCTTCAGAATGATTAGCAGTACCATCTTTTTGAGGACCTACCAAAGCAATTCCTTCACCTGCAACCATTTGTTGATCTAATGTAATAACCGTAGAATTTTCATAATCAAGATTATCATTAGCTTGAGAGGTAAGAAATTCAATTCCTTGCTCTTCTAAAGATTGACAAAAATCTTCAAAAAAAGCATTTCCACAATCATTATCATTAATAATTAAACTCAAGTTATCATTAATATCGTCTATAGAAACTTCTAAAGTGCTATCAGAAACCATACTATCCAAATCATTATTAACATCAGAAGGATCTTTTTGACCGTTAGCAATAATAACACCAGTAAGTGCTCCCAACGCTACAATTTTTCCTATTTTTTTCTTAAGTTTCATATCTCCTTTCGGAAAATTTTCAGGGTTTACCTGATTCATAGTACCACCTCTATTAAAATTATAATAAATAAGCTAGGTAAAGTCAAAGTGCTTGACATAACTTGTCGTAAAAAAAGTATCTGAAAAATATATAATAAGAAAAGTATGATAAAATAGTGCTATAAAGGAGTGGTCAAAAATGAAAAAAGAAAGGAGAAAATTATCCAAAAAAGAAATAGCAATAACTATTACGATAATAATATTAGGATTAGTAATTGCAGCAGTACTATGGATATTTGTAATTGATAAAGAACCAGAAGAGAAAAAAGTACAAAAAGAAAAAAAAGAACCTCCTATAGTAGAAGAACCAGAAAAAAAGCTTACAGTGGTAAATGAAGATAGTAATCAAAGACCAATAGCAGTAATGATTGATAATAATATCGGAAATGGAAGACATGCAGGACTTCAAGAATCCTATATTAATTATGAAATCATCGTAGAAGGCGGACTTACCAGAATCATGGCTATATTTAAAGATAAAAATGTATCACTCATTGGACCGGTTAGAAGTTCTAGACATTACTTTTTAGATTATGCATTAGAAAGTGACACAATTTATGCACACTACGGATGGAGTACTTATGCACAAAATGATATCAGTGCATTAGGCGTAAATAATATTAATGGATTATATGATGCTACTCCTTTTTGGAGAGATACTACCATTGCCGCTCCCCATAACGTGTTTACAACAACAGAAAAATTATATGCTTATGCATCACAAAAAGGATACCAAACAACAACAGAAAACTGGAAATTACTAAATTACACAACAGAAGAAGTAAATCTAAATGAACCTGTATCAACTACAACTACAATTAATCCAGAAACAGGACAGGAAGAAGAAATACCAGTCACAAAAGAA
Organism: uncultured Bacilli bacterium; assembly: GCA_944332295.1. Classification (GTDB taxonomy): domain Bacteria; phylum Bacillota_I; class Bacilli_A; order RF39; family UBA660; genus Faecimonas. The sequence continues at coordinate 4,305 of CALVJR010000041.1, forward strand.
GGTTTATTAACAGCAAATTCTATTTCAATACCATATTCCTATTATCAGACAAGAAGCTATACTTATGATGCCACAAGAAAAGTCTATTTAAGATACATGAATGATACACCACATATAGATAAAGTAACAGGACAACAACTATATTACAAAAATATTATTATTGAAAAAGTTAGAAACTATCAATTAGATAGTGCAGGTAGACAAGACCTAGATACAGTAGGAACAGGTGAAGGATACTACATTACAAATGGATATGCTTTACCAATTCACTGGACAAAATCTGGAAGAAGTGCTAAAACAGTATATACATATAGTGATGGAAGTGAAGTCGAAATAAATGATGGAAATACATTTGTACAAATCATGCCAAGTTCATATTCACCAACCATCAGTTAGAAAGGATAAAAAATGAAAGTAGGATTATTTGGATGTGGAGCTTATGGAATGGCTCTAAGTAGTATCATGATTGAAAACGATTGTGATATTACAATGTGGACAAAATTTGAACAAGAAAAAAAGGAACTAGAAGAAACAAGAAAAAACGAAAAGTTAATTCCCAATTTCTCAATTTCAGAAAAAATAAAATTAACAACAAGTATAGAAGAATGTATTAAAGATAAAGATTTATTAGTCATTGCTATACCAGCAGCCTTTATAGATTCACTAGCAGTTGAAATGAAACCATATATAAAGGATAATCATATATTAATAGCGACCAAGGGAATAGAACAAGAAACAGGATTATTTATTAATCAAATTTTAGAAAAATATTTAGACACTAAAAATTTAGCAGTAATTAGTGGGCCATCCTTCGCTGTTGACTTAGTAACGAAAATGCCAGCAGGCTTAACTTTGGCAACAGAAAATGAAGAAACAGAAAAACTGGTCAAAAAAGCACTAGCAAATCGCTATATCAAATTAAGAGCAACCAAAGACATAATAGGAACAGAAATTTGTGGTTCAATAAAGAATGTCATTGCCTTATCTGCTGGAATGTTAGAAGGATTAGGTGCTAATGATTCAACAAAAGCAATGTTATTAACGGAAGCAATTCATGATATGAGAGAAATTATAGATGCTTTCCATGGAGACAAAAAAACAGTATTATCATTTGCAGGTTTCGGAGATTTATTATTAACTTGTACCTCAGTAAAAAGTAGAAATTTCAGATTTGGTAAATTATTAGGGGAAAAACGCTCAAAAGAAGAAATAAAAGAATTTTTATCCAATACAACAGTGGAAGGTTTTTATACTTTGGAATCTATCTATAAGTTATTAAAAGACAAAAAAGTATCTATTCCAATAATTGATTTAATATATGATATAGCAGTAGAAGGACAAAATCCAGAAACATTATTAACATTTCTTGTGGAAAAAGAGTAATGTCTTAACTAAGAATGTGATAAAAACATTATAATAAAATAATATAAGCAGGAAGAATTCCTGTTTTTTAAATTCAAAACTCATGATATAATGAATAAGATTAAGGAGGGAAAGTATGTCTGTATACAAACTACCAATTGCCACTGCCTTTATTTTCTTTCCAATAATTGCTTTTATTTTGACTTTACCATTTCTAATTTACCAATATAGAAAATATGGATCTATTCCTTTTTTAAGAAGTGTTATTTTTTATAGTTTCATACTATATCTACTATGTGCATACTTTCTAGTAATATTGCCACTACCAACTATAAAAGAAGTAAAAAACTTAACAACAGAAACAACCCAATTAATCCCATTTGATTTTATAAGACAATTATCTAGTACAATATCTTTCGAATGGAATGACTTATCTTCTTACTTAACTATAATAAAAAGCCCAGCTTTCTATATAGCAGCTTTCAATATTTTATTAACTCTCCCTTTTGGAATTTACTTACGCTACTATTTTGAATGTAAATGGTATAAGGTAGTATTATATGGCTTTCTATTAAGTCTCTTTTTTGAAATAACTCAACTAACAGGGTTATATGGAATATATCCACGACCTTATAGACTATTTGATGTAGATGATTTAATATTAAACACTACAGGAGCCTTACTAGGCTGTCTACTTACACCAATAGTATCCCATATTTTACCATCTAGAAAAGAACTAGACGAACATAGTTTTAGACGAGGAAAGAAGGTAACACTTTTTCGAAGAGCCCTTTCTTACTGTATAGATTTCTTTTTTCTTGTTATAATGATAGTGATAGTAAGCATCATAACATACAATACTAATGCTTCAAAATATAGCATGCTACTAAGCATTATTATATATTATATAGTAATGCCAGTATGTACCAATGGAAAAACATTAGGAAAAATGATATTAAAACTCCAAGTTGTATCAACAAAAGAAAATAAAGGTATAAAATCAACTATCAGAGTACTATTAAGATATATATTAAGTTATATATTATTCTATTATCAATTTATAATTATAGAATACATAAGAAATATTTCTCCAAAAAATGAAATACTAAATATTAGTATCATTGTATTAAAAATATACTTTTGGCTAAATATTTTATGGATAGTAAAAAGTTTAATAACAAAAGACAAGAGATTTTTATATGAACAAATAACCAAAACAGAAAATATATCAACAATTCAATATGAACAAGAAGATGATAAAAAAATAGAGATATCAGAGGAAAAGAATAAATCAGAAGAAAATAAAAAGGAGGATGAAGATGTTAGAAATAAAAAAAATAAGTAAAAGTTATAAAACAGGAAATTTTACTCAACAAGCGTTAGATGAAGTTAGTCTGCAATTTAGAAAAAACGAATTTGTAAGTATTCTAGGACCTAGTGGCAGTGGAAAGACTACATTATTAAATATTATAGGCGGATTAGATCATTATGACTCCGGTGACTTAGTTATTAATAATAAGTCCACCAAGAACTATAAAGAAAATGATTGGAATGCCTATCGTAATAATTGTATAGGATTTATTTTTCAAAGCTACAACTTAATTGGCCATATATCTATTCTAGAAAATGTAGAAATGGGAATGACGCTAAGTGGTGTTGGTACAAAAGAAAAGAAAAAAAGAGCACAGGATGCTTTAAAAAAAGTAGGATTATTAGAACACGCCCATAAAAAGCCAAATCAACTATCCGGAGGACAAATGCAACGTGTGGCAATTGCACGAGCTTTAGCAAATAATCCAGATATTATCCTAGCAGATGAACCAACAGGAGCTCTCGATACGAAAACAAGTGAACAAATTATGGATTTAATTAAAGAAATATCAAAAGATAAATTAGTTATCATGGTAACTCATAATCGTGAACTAGCAGAAAAATATTCAACAAGAATTGTGGAATTAAAGGACGGAAAGCTAAAAAAAGATTCTAATCCTGTTGAAAAAGAAGAACAGGAAAACAAAGCATTAGTGATCAAAAAAACAGCAATGAGTTTTTGGACGGCATTAAAACTTTCGTTTAATAACATAAAAACAAAAAAGGGTAGAACTGCTCTAACAGCCTTTGCTTCTTCCATCGGAATCATAGGTATCGCTTTAATATTATCGCTATCAAATGGTTTCCAAGCTAAAATAGATGAGTATGAAGCTGACACATTATCGCAAATGCCTATTACTATTAGTACACAAGCAATGAGCATGAATGAAGATACCATGCAACAAATTATAAAAAATCAACAAAAACGTAAACAGTACCCTAGCAAAAAAGTGATATATCCAAAAGAAAATGAATTAGAAACCATGTTACATATTAATAAAATAGACGAAGATTATATTAATTATATTGAAAACATGGATAAAGATAAATTGAATGCCGTTGGTTATGAATATGGAACAACTTTAAATGTAGTAATAGAAAAACCAGACGGAACTTATGCTATGGTTCCAACCGCAACTAACTATTCCATGTCTACGACCTCAATGACAGGTGTGATGGGATGGACATTATATCCAGAAAGTATTGCCGGAAGAAGTATGTTAGAAAAAGATTATGATGTATTAACAGGAAAAATAAACGAAGAAGAACCAGGAATTGTACTAGCTGTAAACTCTAGAAATGAATTAGATTCTGCAACTTTAGAACAACTAGGATTTGATGTTAGCAAAAACTTATCATTTAATGATGTTCTAAATAAAGAATTTAAAGTAATTCCAAACAATAGTTATTATGAAAAAGTAAATAATTACTTTATTCCAAGTCAGGATTATGAAAAAATGTATAACAGTGAAGAGGCAATTACAATCAAAGTTCAAGCTATTATTCGTGGCAAAGAAGATAAAAAAGAATTAACACAATCTGGTATTTATTATAATTCAACCTTAGTAAACAAAATCATTGAAAAAAACAAACATAGTGATATAGTAAAAAGACAACAAGAAGTAGAGTATAATGTTTTAACGGGTCAACCATTTGATACAACAATATCAACAGTAACAAAAGATAATATTTTAGGTGTTTTAGGAGCTGAAGTAACCCCTTCTATCATTTACTTATATCCAAAGGATTTTGATACTAAAGATTATATTACAGAATATTTGGATAATTATAATGATGGCAAAAAAGACCTAGATCAAATTCTATATACAGACTATGCTGCAATGATTAGTTCACTATCAGGAAGTATTATGGATGCGGTAACATACGTGCTAATAGCATTTTCATCAATTTCTCTAGTAGTCTCTTGCATCATGATTGCAATTATCACTTATATATCAGTATTAGAAAGAACAAAGGAAATTGGTATATTACGTGCCCTAGGTGCAAGAAAAAAAGATATTAAACGAGTATTTAATGCAGAAACCTTTTTAGTAGGAATGTTTTCTGGATTATTAGGAATTATTATTGCAGAAATATTGACATTCCCAACTAATCAAATTATAGAAAATTTATCAGAATTACCAAATGTTGCACAATTAAATCCAATTCATGCTATAATACTAGTAATAGTAAGTGTAACTTTAACAGTAATTGGTGGATTGATACCAGCAAGTATTGCATCTAAAAAAGATCCGGTAGAAGCACTTCGAACAGAGTAAGGGAGAGAAATATATGGAAAAACTTATGAAGCAATTTTTAAAATCTTCAATTATAACATCAACAATATTAATAATATTAGGAATTTTATTAGTCTTTCAATCTGAAACAACTGTAATGACCATTTCTTATATAATAGGAGGAATATTAGTTGCTGCAGGAGCATTAGCATTGATTCGCTATGTAAGAAATGGTCAGGGTCCTGAATTTCGGAATGAATTAGATATCGTATATGGAATAGTGACAATCATTTTTGGTATTATCGTCATTAAAAGTTATCAAGCAGTAGCAAGTGTAATACCAGTTGTAATTGGTATAGCTATTATTATAAGTAGTGCTGGAAAACTAAATTATGCTTTTCAATTAAAAGCAAATCAAAATCAATTATGGAAAACAACAATGGTAATATCTATTATAAGCACTATCTGTGGTGTGATTTTATTGTTCAATCCTTTTAAGGCTGCTTTAGGTATTATGAAGATTATAGGAGTATTTATTATTATCTATGCAATACTAGATTTGGTTTCTACTGTTGCAATAAAGAGTAGTGTAATAAAAATTCATAAAGCAGTAGAAGAGACAATAGCTGATGCAGAAGTAGTAAGTGAGAGCGATACAAAAGAAAAGAAATCAAAAAGAAAAAATAAGAAAAAATAAAGTAGAATTGAAAAGAAGGTAATATAATGTATAAACTAATATTAATAGCATCCGGACTTACAAAAATTATTGAAGAATGGAACGAAAAGCTAGATGCTTTTGCAGCGGAAAACTTAGATAGTCCATGGTTTGGAGCATTAGCACTAATAGCACTGTTCGCATTTGGTTGCTGGGGAATATCATATTTTTCTAAAAAATAAGAATGTAAACGAGAGCGTATACATTCTTTTATTATGTTGAAAAAAGAGTTAAAAAAGGGTATAATACAAAAGAAGCGAGGTAAAAAATGGAGGAAGAAAAACTAGAAATAGGAAAAAAGTACCAAATTCATAGTTATAAGCACGATAGCAAAATTCACCGAGCTTGGGATGAGGCAGTACTATTAGATATCAAAGATGACTATCTAGTTTTTGGAAACGAAAAAACAAAAGTAACAGAATCAGATGGCAGAACTTGGCATACAAAAGAACCTGCAGTTCTATACTTTTTTAAAAACCAATGGTTCAATGTCATTGGTCAATGTAAAAAGAATGGTATCTATTATTATTGTAATATTGCATCACCTTATATTATAGAGGAAGGAACAATCAAATATATTGATTACGATTTAGACCTAAGAGTTTTTCCGGATGGAAGTTTTAAAGTATTAGATCGAGGTGAATATAAATATCACAAATCAACTATGCATTATTCAGAGGATTTAGATATGATTTTAAAATCAGAGCTAACTGAATTAATAGGAATGGTACGAAAAAAAGCTATAATGTTTAATAAAGAAAGTATTGAAAAGTACAATAAAGTTTATAATGAATTAAAAAAAATTAAAGAATAGACAATAAACCTATTTTATATAATACATAGAATAAGTGAGCTGTCTTTTTTTATTTAAAGGAATAAATAAAAATAAGCATACAAAGGTTATATGAGAAGTTACTATTTCTAGTGAAAAAAAAGAATAAACTATCTAAAAGATATACATAATAGAAAAAAATGAAAAAAAGTGAAAAAAATGTGAAAAAATTGTTGACTTTGTGATTTTTATTTGATATATTAACAATGCAACTCGGAAATAACACACAAAAAAAGAAAAAATGATCTTTGAAAACTAAGCAAAACGTCAACTTTGAGACAGTTAGGATTAAACAATAAAACAAACTAATTAAAATA
>CALVJR010000042.1 GCA_944332295.1 uncultured Bacilli bacterium
TCTAATTTGTCTAAAAAGTTTTGATGTGCTTCTCCACTTACATCTCCATTTGTTCCTCCTGTTAAATTTTTACCTGCAGTTACTTGTAAAGATTTCATAGTAAATGTTACATAGTCATTTTCTACTAACTCACTAACTGTTTCTACTGTTTGCTTATCAACTTCTTTTGTTCCTAAATAAGTAATTACGTCATATTTAGTTTCATCATCTATATTTTTTGCAACAACTATTCTTATATCATTTCCACGTGTTCCACTACATTTGGCAGTAGCAATATCAACAGTAGCTTTATTACCAGTATTTAATCTATAAAAATATGCCTTTTTGATATTTTTAAATAGATCTCTTAATCCTTTTAATTTCTCATTTGAATAATCATATCCAAATATTTTCATAGAATCTTTTGCAAAACTTTCAGATGTAACTTCTATTATTTCTCCATCTTTTCCCCAGTCCATTTCAATTGCCATTGCAGCAGTTCCTCTTTCTCCAATAGAAGATGAAGCACTTTGTGCAGATGCAAAATTAATATATGTACCAGGTAATTTTTTATTTTGGCTTATAAAAGTTCCTCCGCCTAATGCCATATTAGTTCACCTTTCCTTTCTTATAATTTTTGATTATTTCATTAATTTCTTTTTTACTATAACTTTTATCTTCTAATATAGCCTTCAATAAATCTCTATTTTCAATAAAAGTTTTAGAATTAACAATTTGTTCTTTTGTAAATTTTTCTTCAGTTATTTTTTTTGCTTCTTTTTTAGATGTTTTCATCTTTTTTTACCTCCCCTGATAAATCATAATTATCCATTTTCGTTGTCGTAGCATCTTCTTTTTTTATAAATATCTCATAGTCTATAAAAAAGTGTAAAACTCCGTCTTCTATTTTAGGATGCAATTTGTGTGCCCTTAACAAAGTTTTATCAGTTAGTTCTATATATTCTAAATCATATAGATTATCAATCATATCATTAAGTATTTCAGTATCTCCATCTAAAGTATGGCCTATAATAACAAAGTTCAATGTATCTCTATAAAATCTATTTTCTAACCCAATTTCTCTTTTTTCTTCTCCATTAAGATATTTAATAAAAAAGCAAGGTTTTTCAAGTCCTTGTTTCACATTATCAGTATATATTAGATATTTTCCTTTATCTTCATATATTTTTGTAATTTTTGTGGCTATCCCAATTACAATTTCATTAATTACATTATTAACCATTATTAAAACACTCCTCAATATATCTTTTCATTTTTCTTTCAAGCAATGCAGGAATTTCAGATTCTAGTTCCTTTTCAGATATAGTCAACATATATTTTCCTTCAACCCAAGATGCTTTTAATCTTTTACCTAATGCTGGTACATATCTTCCAGGTTCTTGGCGATGACCATATTCGACATAAGAAGCATATTTCACAGGGTTTTCAACTATTATTATATAATTGTTTCCCATCCTAGCAATTCTTAAAGATTTTGCATAAGTAGTCGCATCTGGCACTGCTCCACCTTCTGCTTCCGCTTCAGTATTAGCCGTCCATCCTCTTCTTAATGTTCCACCACTTTTTATTGTATATCTTTTTCCTTTTATAACCTCGAAACTTCCCTCTCCTACCGGAGTTCTTGGAATTACCTTTGAAAGCAATCTTGCTGCTAGTTCTTTTGCTACCTCTTGACAAAATCTGTCTATGTCTACTTTAGATAATCTTTCAAATTGCTTTTGCAATTTTTCTATTTCACTAAAATCACACATTCCCCACTTAGCCATATTAAGCCCAACCTTTCCATAATTCGAGCATAATCTCTTGATGAGTGTTATAAATAGCAGGTTCTCCACTATTCTTATACGTTGTAGTTCTGCCTCTTCCTTTAACAACAATCTTGCTACCAGGTTTAATTACTAATTCTGGTGCTATGAATAATTTTATTTTTTGATTTTTCTTGGTTTCGGTATCTGTTTCTGTATTTGCATATATATCTTCGAAAGAAACTCTACAAGGTTTTTCAGACTCGACAGTAACTTCTTTTTTATCTTTTGTGATATTATTTTCGATTACTGATTGTCTCTCTATAATATCACAAATGGAATCATAATGACTTTCTATTTCTTTTCTAGCAATAGCAATATAGTCCATTGTTACCACCTCATCTTTCTATGCCTATATAAATCTTTTTTATATTTTTCTATTAGTCCATCCTCAGAATATTCAACAGTACCTGTGCTATAAGTAATACCGTTTATCTCTACTTGTGAGGTTGTGTCTGCAAATGTTGTTGTTGTATCACCAATTTGTAAACTTTTAACTTTTACATTTGATTTAGAATTTCCTTCTTCTTCAGAGGTGTTATTAAACAATTTATCATACCCATTTAAATACCAATAATCTTTTGTCATTCTTAACCATGTTGTATATAATCCATCTGGTATTTTGGATTGATGAATGGTATCTAAGATTATAACTAATGTATCTAATAATGAATATTCTACTTGAGTAATAGCATCTTTATTATCAGTTGTTAGTTTTAATTCTTTTATTAACCTTTTCTTTAATTGTTCAACATCTATATTATTTGTTTTACTTTTTAACTTTTCTAAAACTGACATAGTATCACCTACTCTCCTTTTGGATTTTGGTCTTCTCCTGATTCAGGTTCTTTTTCTTCAATCTTTTTTATGATTGTTTCTTTTTTCATATTATGAGTTACAGTAATTCCTAATTCTTTTGCTCTTTCTTTTAATGCTTCTAATTCTTCGTCTTCGCCTTCATTATCTTCTCCATTTTCTCCTGTATCTTCTTGAGTATTCTCGCCAATATTATCTTCTGACTCTTCCTTGGGCTGTTCTTCACTAATTTCTTTTTCTGTTTCATTGGCACCGACATTTATGTCGCTACCATCAACACTTTTATTTTCTTCCTTTAATTTTGTATTTGAATTTTCTTCTATTTCTTCAATAACTTCTACATATTCTTTGTTCTCTTCATACTGTGCTTCATCTATTACTGCTACTTCATTAATATAACACCATATATTATTTAGCTTAACTCCTGGACCTTTTACTCTTACTTTTCTTTTCATTTTTTTCTCCTTTCAAAATAAGATAAAGGCTTATTCGCCTTTATCTTATGATAATTTCATAGTAGCTTGGAATACCTCATCTGAGTATGGGAATGTTGGAAGGGCAGTAGCCACAGCCTTTTCCCATGTTGATACAGGATCCTTATCCTCTTCATATACCATAGCTAATATTTTTCCTACTTGTCTAATATCTATTGATGGATCTCTTTGAAGTCTAATTTCTTCTGCAGTTGGACCATATAATGTTTCTCCTAATTTTCCTTCTGGGAACATTACAAATGAATCCTCTGGGAAGTATCTTTTTATTTCTTCTGTTCCATCCTCTTTTACCTTTCTATATACCTCATCATAAGTATATATTTTTGGTAATTTTAAACTTTCTAAGTAAGTGTTTAATTCTCCAATACTAGCTATTCTTGTTGTATCTTTACCAAATAAAGCATTAACAACGTTTTGATTTGAAAGAATTTTTGCTAATACAGTATTAGAAGTTAAAGCTCTCTTTGGTTTAACAGTCATTTTATTATACCAAGAAATCATATCATTGATAGGATTTGCTGTAGCTATACTCCAATCAACATTTGCAACTTTATGTGCTGCAGGAATACCATAATCAATAACTGCATCTAAACCATTTTCATCTAAAGTTACTGTTCCTTTTGCAAGAATTTCCATTCTCATTACTTCTACTCTAGCTCTAACACCTTGAACTAATGCATCTATATCATCATATACTTCTTGCATTAATTCTTCTTTTTCTGCTTCGTTTCTAGGTGATTCTAAAGCAATTATATCTTCCTCTGTTAAAGGTAATTTTCTTTTGATTAATGCTAATTCAATAGCTTTCTTTTGTGCTTTTCTTTGACCGATTTCAGATTCTGTATCAAATCCATGCACACTTGCAATAACTGGTGTTTTACTTTTGTTTACAATCATATCAAATTTTAATGATCTTTTCTTTACTTCTGGGAATAATTCCTCTCCCATTAATGCAGGATATTTTCTATCCTTTTGATAATTCAAAACTTCTTTTTGACTAAATAATTCTAATACACTTTTTCCCATTATAATTTCCTCCTATTTTTTATTTTATCCTTGTGAATCTGTACTACCAGAGTCATCTTCAACTGGTTCTTGTTCTTCATATTCATCTTTAAATTTAATACCTGGCATTGTAGCCTTATCTTCTGCAGATATTGTCTCTGGCAATCTTGCTGCTAATACCCAACCTTCATACATAACTGCACCTGGTTGTTTACCTTCTGTTACATCAACATCATTAAATACTAAACCAATAGCAACCCCATTTGAATTTCTATAAACAGTACCTGCCTTTACGATTTTTCTACCTTTTGCATTTGCTGTTACACCATCTGGACTAAATTGTCTTGTGAAATTACGGTATTTAGCAGATGCTAAAAAATTGACTTCATTTACTTCTTCACTTTTAACATACATAATAGTTACCTCCTAAATTTTTTTAATCAAAGAATTGGCTTTTTTCTGCTTTATCTTCAGCATTATTTCTTTTAGCAAAATTAGAAGCCATACTAACTTCGCCATCGCCATCACCTTTATCTCCTTCTGGATCTACTGGCGAATATCCAGAGGCTTTTTTCTCAAAGAAATGAGGTGCTTGCTTTTTATAGTTTTCAATTAGTTCTTTTAATCCAACTATTGATTTCTTATCATCAGAAATTTTAGTTTTATCTTTGTCTTTGTTTATTAATGAAATTATTGCTGTTCTTGTAAATTCGTCTTTTAGCACTTTGGCATCATCAAGACCTTTATTTAATAAATCATTATAAACGTATTCTTCATTTTCTTTTTTTGCATTTTCCTCGATTTCTTTAACTTTTTTGTCATATTCTTCTTTTGAAATACTATTTTTTTGTAATTCTGTAATTGCTTTTTCTTTATCTTCTTTTTCTTTTGTAATGACTTTTTTGTCATTTTCTAGTTGTGCTTTTTCAGATTTTAAGGTTGTAATCTGAGTATTAAGTGCAGCAACCTCTGCACCATTTTTGGCCATAACAGATTCTACTTGTTCATCTGTTAATCCCATAGCTTTTAGTTCTTCTCTTTTCATGTTTTCTCCCTTCTAATACAGGTATTCGAGTTTTTATACGGAGCAACGCCTCCGACCTGGTGTTGTTGTCGAACAACATACAAAATCGTGATATATAAAAAAATAAGTATGTATGTTTACATACTTACTTTTATAACTTTGTTATGGTTGTTTTAGAATCCATTTAATCTACCACTATATCGTAGACACCAAAAAAGACATATAAAACTATATGCCTTTATAATAAAATTGCCTTATATTCGAACCTCGTACGAACGTGTTTAGGCTTTTTATAATATTTCAATACTTTTTACTTCATTTTCAAATAATGAGTATGTTTTATTATCTTTTGCGTTTTGAATGCTTATTTCTTCAATTTCTGGTTCGTTATCTTGTGCTGGTACATATCCTATAACTATTCCTTCATATTCATTACCATTAAATGTAGTTAATTTTATTTTTTTATTTAATAATTCCTCTAAATTTTTTCCTTTCATTTTAGTTGCCACCTTTCCTGTAAGGAACTATATGTGTTCCAGTTTTGCTATAATGTATTTTAAAACTATTAGTTTCTATTTCTTCATTTTTATTTTTCACTATCCCTATTGGATTATCTACTGTTATTATTTCTTTTTTATTCCATTTGCCACTGTCACTAAATTCTAATGTTCCTTTTCCAGCATATTGGTTAATTAACTCTTGCGCTTTTTCTTTGGATATTGTCAAATAACTCCTTCCTTCTGTATAATTATTACTTCCTTTTATATGCTTATCTTGTTTTCCATGATTTATTAGTTTATTAACATTACTAATATATGTTTTTGCTCTTTCTTCTGTTGTAATACCTAAGGCATCAGAATATTGTGCTTTTAGATTTTTCCATTCGTCTATATTATTATACTTCATTTCTTGGAATTTATCAAATGTTTTAGGCACTTCATCTCCTAATGTTTCTTTATATCTATTATATTGTGCATAGTCAGAAGATTTATTTTTTCTCATCTTTATATCCGTTTCAAATGCTTTTTTAGTTGCTGGATCTGAATACACATATTTTTCTAACCACTCATTATATGTAATATTTCTTGGTATATAATAAGTTTTGCCATCTGTATTTCTTGCTGCACGTTCGCCAAATTCAAATTCATCTTCAAAATATGGAGCTGTTGTTGTTCTACATCTAATATGATATGGTGGAGCCGTAACCCCTATTTTATAATCTTTCATATCAAATATAGTTCCATCTATTTCTCTGCATTCTTCAGATGTCTTTGAATCTAATGTTGCTATATTTATATATCTTTGTACCCATAGTTCTTCAAAACATCTTTTTCTTGAATCACTTGCAAAAAAAGCAGATTCCGTCATCACTAATCTTCCTACTTTTCCCTTGGCCACATTGAAATCTTTTGAGATTTTATCTATTACTTCATCTGCATCTCCTCTTAAAGATTTTTCTAAATCTTTCTGCAAAGTATCTAATAGTGCTTTCTTATTTTTCCAAATTCTGTCTGAGAATGTCTGCTCATCACTTGTCCATGGTCTTGATATAATCCTTTGAATAGTATCAACATTTAATGCTGCAAATTTAAAAGCAATATTTGAACCTTTTTGTAACTCATATGCTGTTTTATAATAAGTGTCTCTATACGACTCAATGATAAAATCATTTGTAGTTTGTTGTTCATTATAATATAGTTTTTCGATTTGCTGTTGGATTTGTATTTCTAATGCTTCTAACCTTGAAATATGAACTCTTGCACTTGCATTTTCTAATTCTTTTTTCCAAATCAAATCAATACCATTTTCTTTACCATATTTTATATATTCATCTATATCCCATTTTAATTCTTTTAGTTCTTGAGTATTTAACCACTTTTTTGCTTCTTTCATACTTATTTGATTATTTACAGCAAATCTAACTAACCAATTATTTATCTCTTTTTTTACTGAACTTAATGTTCTTTCATATGCTTCTTGTAATTCTGTAATGTATTTTGATTCGTTTAATAACTGTGCTCTTTCAAGTTCTTCAAATCTTTTTATCCAATATTCTGCATTACTACTCATTATTTATCACCAACTTTTGCACCATCTTTATTAGAAGTATTATTATTTTTTAGTTCTTTTATCATCTTGTCATATTCACTCTCTTGTTGTTTCATTTCTTCTTGCTGTTGTTTTTCTATCTTTCCTTTTTCATCTTCTACATCATTAACATATGGGTGAATTGCAAGTATTGTATCTAGACTTAACATATCCATACTATTCTTGCAATTTTCTATTAATTCTTTTTCATTTACTGTCATTGTTTTATTAAATACAAATTCCACTTCTAAATCTGAATAATCTTTTCCATCTGTCATCTCTATCCAGTTATTATAGAAAAACATAAAATATTCTAAACTACTTTTAAATTCAGTTTCAATATTACTGCAATCTAAATCTAAGTCAGCATATAATTGTTTTAGTGCTACGCCAGATTCCTGTGTTCCAAATTTCTCGCTTTGTGTATCAACACCAGAACCACCTTCATAAATATCTTTTCTTAATTGTTCAATAAAACTTTTGAATGCTTCTATGTTCAAATCTATATTTTTTCTGTCATACTCTCCATCTTCATCAAGAAATACTGTATTATATGTTGCAAGATTTTTTTGGAAAGTTCCTGATTCTTCTTGATAGTTCTTTACAACATTAACACCATCTGGAGCATCATAAATCGCATCTGCAGTTTTTGAACATAATTCATCATAGCAATCCACTAACGTTTTTAGTAAATGTATTAATGGCATTTCATCACTATTATACTTAAAATATATAAAAGGTATCTTTTTCCATACATGAAGTGTATCTCCTATTTTAAAATGTGCTAAAATGCTTGTTCCATCAGTGTCTTTTTTAATGACTAAATCTTTCTTTTTTTCGACTTCTTCTACATCTTCTATTAAGTTAGAACCATCATAAATATAATATCTTACACCCTCTAAATCCCAATACTCTACTTTTGTCCTTTTTTCCTTCTCAGTTGCACTTGTATATACTTCAACTTCATAAGTCATTATTATTGCATCTAATATTTCATGTTCTTCATCTTGCCAAAGTGGTATAATCCTTGTTGCATATCTTAATCTTACTTTTAGGTCTCCCTCTTCATCAATATATAACTGCCACCATCCGATTCCTCTTTTTACTGCTTCTATTAGTGTATATTTAAGTCTTTTATGCATTTTATTATTAAATATTCCTTTTAATATTTCTTTATAATCTGGATCTTCCAATTCATCTTTGCCTATTACTTGTTTTATAGTTGGTTTCTTTCTTAATAAATACCCAGCTTTTTGATTTATCATTTTATAAATAATTGGATGTTTTAACTGATAGTTTTTTAAATGTGGAGCAACTTCCTCTTGACCCTTTTCATTTATAAATACTCTCTTTTTGTTTTTTATATCTCCATCATTTTTAAAGTATTTACTACCTTCTATCATTTCCTTAAAATTATCTGATTGCTTGAATTCATTTATTTGTGTATCAATAAATTTTGATAAAGCTAATCCTTTTTTTGCACCTTCAGTTATTATCATTTTTACTCTGTCCATTTCAGTTATCATTTTATTTCTCTCCTTTATTTTACAAAGTATGCTCCCCTCTTCTTGTTAGGGAATAATGTTTGCAATAAGTATCTTAATGCGTCTAGCGCATGGTCATTTTGTTTAACAGGCTTGTCCTCACCTTTTTCTTGTGCCTTTTCGTCCCAAATGTATGAATTAAATTCTCTGATGATGTTTTTGCATTTTGATTCTATAATGTGTATTCGTTCTTCATCTAGCCAATTTAATACTAAGTTAATTCCATCTATTACTGCATTGTCAGCTTCTTTTACTGCAATTTTATTTTGTTTAAACAAATTAATTAAAGAAGTAGCTGATGGATCTATAATTACCTTTCTAACTTCAATGTCTTTTACCATCTTCTTATAATCTTTTAAAAACATATCATCCGTTTTGGTAATTTTCTCTTCTTGGCCTTTTTTATTTTTCTTCGTTCCTTTATTGTAGTATTCGTCTAATATCCATACATGAGGTTTTCCATTTATATACTTTATTCCGGCATAATAAAAACACCTGTGGATTTGTGATTCCATAATCAGATGTTACATAAAAATAATCAAATTTTTTAGGGATATCTGTTTTCTTTACGCAATGTTTTAATCTATCAAAATTAGGATATATAATTCCTTCAGCAAGTACCCATAAACCTAATATAAATCTTTGATAGAAAACACCTATAAACATTTGCTTATATCTTTCTTTTACTTCTTCAGATAAACTCAAGTTGTCATCCATTGTAAAATGTAAGTATATAATTCCTTTTTCTTTTGCTTTATCTATCCAGTTTAACTTGAACCAATGGTTTGGTCCTTCTGGATTGCAGTTAAACCAGTATTTACTACCTTTTACAGAACATCTTGCTAGTGCCTGATTTACAAATGATTCTGGCATCAATGCAACCTCGTCTAAAAACACACCTGCAGCAGTTATTCCGTTGTACTAAATCTTGACTTCGTTCATCTTTACCACCAAAAATATAGAAATAATTAATTCTTTCTCCGTTTTGATATTTCTACTAAATTGTCTGATCTTCTATCTTTTATTTGGTACCCTTGAACTCTTAACATCAGTTTAAGCCAAAAAAGAACATTTCTTCTAAATGCTCCTACTGTTTTTCCTGCCATAATAAAATTTTCGCCTTTAAATTTTGTCATAGCCCATAATACAAATGATAATGACATAGACAATGTTTTTCCAGCTCTGATACTACCATCAGCAATTATTCCATTTTTATCTTTTACTGGACTTTTGTCATTCCACCAGGTTAATACTTTCTTTTGCTTTTTACTAAACTTTTTAAACTTGAATACAGTACCATTTCTTATTTTCTTTCTCAAAGTTATTGCATTTTGCATAACTTGTTTTTTTAGATTAGAAATTCTCTCATCAAGAGTTAAATTATTCTTGTTTTGACTCTTCTTCATCATAATCATCCCATGTACTATCAACACTATCGTCAAGTGCTTTTATGAAACTATCATCCTTCATATTTTCTGGATCATTAGTTCCTTCTTTTGCAATTTCTCTTTCTAATCTAATCAATTCTAATTCAAGTTTTCTGTCATCATTTTCTATCTTATGGTAGCTGTCTAAATATCTTCTTTTGGCCTCTTGTACTCTAGTAAGAGCTTCTTCAAGTCTTTGTATTATATTCGTAGTACTTTCTGCTTCTGTAGTTGTTAATGTTCCATTATTTCTGTAGGATACATTATTAGATGAGCTTTTAGACATTTTTACAATGCTCATTTCTTTGCCATTTTGTAAGTCTTGTATTTTTTTTAGTATTCGTCTTTCTCTAATTGATAATATTTTTATTTCGGACATTATTTGATATTTTTTATCATATAGTTCTGTTTGTTTCATAATTACTTTTTCTTCTTCTGTTAACAAATCATCATATATTGTTTCATATTCTCCTGTTTTCAGTGCTCGTGTATTTCCTTTTTCTGCTCCAGGACCTCCTTTATTTCCTTTTGCATTTTGATTTCCTTTCTTTACTTTACTTAAATT
>CALVJR010000043.1 GCA_944332295.1 uncultured Bacilli bacterium
CTTATAAAAATAGAATAAATAAAAATAGTTAATATAAGTGATTTTTCACTTACAAAAACTATTATACGAGGAGAGAGTATTATGAAATCAGAAGACTTTATTTGGCGTATTTTTGGAGTTCCTTCAATGAAAGCATTAAGAGAAGAAGATAATGCTATTGAAGAGTACTTTTTTAATCATGATTATTCTAAAGAGCAAATTTTTGAATATCATGATTTCAAAGCAGATTTTCTTACTAAATATGGCGATGTTTGTGCTAATCTCTGGGCTAGTGGCTATTTTTCGGCTATTTCTGCTGCCTATTTTGCTAGTCCTTTAGTAAAGGATGATTTAGTATCAATGCTTATGTTGGGAACGTTTACAATTTCATCTGCAATTTTTGCTAGAAATTTACAGGAAAAGAAGGAATTGTCTGATTCTTATAATCAAGAAAACGAATCTTTAGGAATAACTTTTGTTAAGAAAAGGTAATTTATCTTTTCTTTTTTTTTGATTTGTGATATATTATGCATGCAAATGAGGGATGATTATGTATAATGAACAAAATTTAATTTCTTTTTCACAGTTATATTTTCATAGTGATGATATTCCTATTGTGTGTGATTATTCAGAATTATTAAATCATTATTCTAATTTCCTTGCTCTTTTTTTAAATAATGAGATTCCTGATTATAAAGATTTTTTCTTTTTAGATTTAGTTGTTTCAGGCTTTGAATATTGTTTAGATTTGTTTTTTTCTAAACCTGACTATATTGATTATCCAGTATATGGGGAAGAAATGGTTAAACAATTTAATAATTTAAAAGCAAGAGAAACTGATGATTTTTCTTCTGATGAGATGATTTTAATTATGTCTTTATCGTGTGCGGGTAAATTATTATGGAGTTCTTATACTAATAAGAATGAAATTGCTGCAAAAGTATTGGATAATTGTTATAGAGTGTCTTCTATTTTAAGTGATGTAAATGACACTCAGAAAAGGAGAATGTAATATGCAATGGAAAATTGGAAATGTGTTAATTAAAAATCAAGTTGTTTTGGCTCCTATGGCTGGTATTTGTAATTCTGCATTTCGTTTGATTTGTAAAGAAATGGGATGTGGTCTTATTTATGCAGAGATGGTTAGTGATAAGGCAATTACTTTCCATAATAAGAAGACGATTGATATGCTGTATATGACTGATGAAGAAAGACCTTTGGTACAGCAAATTTTTGGTAGTGATAAAGATTCTTTTGTTTCCGCAGCAAAGTATATTTATCAGAATATGCAGCCTGATATTATAGATATTAATATGGGATGTCCAGTTCCTAAAGTTGCGGTTCGTGCTCAGGCAGGGTCAGCGTTACTTAAAAATCCAGAAAAAATATATGAAATAGTAAAGGCTGTTGTTGATGCTGTACCAATTCCAGTAACAGTTAAAATTCGTAGTGGTTGGGATCAAAAACACATAAATGCTGTTGAAGTAGCGAAGATTATAGAAAAAGCAGGGGCAGCTGCTGTTTGTGTGCATCCTAGAACCCGTAGTCAAGGATATAGTGGAAAAGCTGATTGGGCTATTATAAAACAAGTAAAAGATGCTGTTTCTATTCCTGTTATAGGAAATGGTGATATTAAGACACCAGAAGATGCTAAGAGGATGTTAGATGAGACTGGGTGTGATGCTATTATGATAGGCCGTGGTGTTTTAGGAAATCCTTGGCTTATTCGTAACACTATTTCATATTTGGAAAATGGTAATTATGATTCTAATGTTAGTATATCTGATAAAATATCTATGATTTTACATCACTTAGATTATTTAACTCATTTAAAAGATGAACATATTGCAACACTAGAAATTAGAAATCATATTGGTTGGTATTTAAAAGGGATACCTGGTGCTAACAATGTAAAAAATAAAATCTATCAAACAACTAAAATTCGTGATATAATTTCTATATTGAATATGTTTAAGGAGGAATTAGATGCCAAAGAAGAAAAATGATAAAATTACTAATACTAAAAAAGATGAAAAAAGTGAGAAAGTTCAAAAAAAAGAAACTATAACTTCTAAAGGTGAACAATTTGAAAAAGCTTTATTTATTCAGCGTCTAGCAGCTTTTCTATTAGATATATTTCTTGTATCAATTGTAGCTACTCTTATTTCTTATCCGTTTATGGATGTGGATTCTATTCAAAAGTTAAATGAATCTAGTGTAGAAATAATGGAAAATTATACTGCTGGAAAGATTGATGAGAAAGAGTATTTTAATGAGAGTTCTACTGTTAGTTATGAGCTTGCGAAAAAGCAGGGAATTAGTACATTAATTATTATCTTTTTAAATATTTTATATTTTGTTGTGTACCAAATTAAAAATAATGGGCAAACGTTGGGAAAACAAATATTGAAAATTCGGGTTGTAGATAGTTCTAATCGTGAGTTGTCTATGAATCAAATGATTTTTAGATCTTTAATTATTAATTCTATTTTATTAGATATGATTAGTTTTGGAATTTTAATTTTTGCTAATCAGGATAGTTATTTTTATGGAGTGTCTTTTTTAGCGTTTATTCAATTTTGTATTCTTTCAGTTAGTACTTTTATGATTATGTTTGGTAAGGATAGTCGTGGACTTCATGACTTAGTTGCACATACTGACGTTGTAAGATGTGATGTAGTAAAGGAGATGAAAACATGCGAGAATTAAGTGAACAAGAAAGTGTAAGAAGAGAAAAATTAAAAAATATTAAAAATCCTTATCCGGAGAGATTTGAGGTAAATTATGAATTATGTGATGCTAGTCAATTGGAAGATGGTGTTACTGGTGTTCGTGTTGCAGGGCGTATTATATTAATGCGTAAAATGGGTAAGATGAGTTTTTTAACTATTGGTGATATCAAAGGAAAAATACAGATTTCTGTTAAATTAGATATGGTTGGAGAAGAGGCTTATCAAGATTTTAAATCTAATTATGATATTGGTGATTTTATTGGAGTAGAGGGAGAAACTTTTACTACTCATACTGGTGAGAAAACTGTTAGAGCTAGTAGTATTACTTTTTTAGGGAAAGCTCTTAAACCATTGCCAGAAAAATTTCATGGAGTTGAAGATGTAGAAACAATTTATCGTGAAAGATATTTAGATTTAATTATGAATGATGAATCTAAGAAGAAATTCTTATTTAGAAGTCGTTTTATACGTGAAATTAGAAATTATTTGGATGATGCAGGATATATTGAGATTGAAACTCCAATATTAAATAATAAAGCAAGTGGTGCTACTGCTAAACCATTTATTACTCATCATAATGCCTTAGATATTGATTTGTATTTAAGAATAGCACCAGAAACTTATTTAAAACGTGCAGTTGTTGGCGGGTTTACTAAAGTATTTGAGATTGCTAGATGTTTTAGAAATGAAGGAATTGATGCTACTCATTTACAAGATTTCACGATGATAGAAGGGTATGCAGCATTTTATAATTATAAAGATAATATGAAGTTTTTAAGAGAAATGCTTCAATCTATTATTATGAAGTTATTTGGTACTTTAGTTATTACTGTTGGTGATAAGGAAGTAGATTTAAGTGGTGAATGGGAAGCTATTAGTTTTCGTGATTTGATTTTACGTTATAGTGATATTGATATTAAAGTTTATGATACGAAAGAAAAATTATTAGAAAAAATAAGAGAAGATGGTATTGAAATTGATAGTGAAACGCCACTTGAAAATTTAGGTTATGGTAATTTAGTTGATCAACTATATAAGAAAGTTGCTAGAGTACATATTGTAAATCCTATTTTTTTAACGGAACATCCAATTAGTTTAAGTCCTCTTGCTCGTGCTAATGATGATGATCCTACTATTACTGATCGCTTTCAATTAGTTATTAATGGAGCTGAGATTATTAATGCTTATTCAGAGCTTGTTGATCCTGAAGAACAGGCTCATAGATTAGAAGAACAAGCAAAACTTAAAGCTCAAGGTGATGAAGAAGCAATGCCAATGGATTATGATTATATATCTGCTATGGAATGTGGTATGCCACCAATTAGTGGTTGGGGTATGGGAATTGATCGTGTAGTTCAACTTCTTACTAATTCTCAAAATATTAAAGATGTTATTTTATTTCCACTAATGAGGCCTAACAAGGATTATAATGAAGACTCAGAATAGAGTCTTTTTTCTTTATATTTCACTAAAATTTCATAAAAAAAGAAGTCAAACGCTTGTAAAATTTTTTCTATCTAAGTATAATGATAATGGGAGGTTAATTATGAAAAAACATAATACATTTAAAGTCGTTCTAATTACTATTTTAGTGTTAGTATTACTTACTTGGATATTACCTGCTGCTTATTATTCAGGAAGTTATATTGACCAAGGACGCGTTCAAATGGGAATTTTTGATTTATTCAACTATCCTGTAACATCTATTTCATATTTTGGTTATATTGCAATTTATGTATTAGTTGTTGGTGGATTTTATGGTGTTCTAAATAAAATTGGAGCATATCGTACTATGTTGGATAAACTAGTTTCCAAATTCAAAGGTAAAGAAGTAGTTGTTTTATCTATTATGATGGTACTTATTTCTATCCTTACTTCTGTATGTGGATTACAGTTAGGGTTAGTTATTTTCTTTCCAATGATTATATCATTAATCTTTTTAATGGGATTTGATAAGATTGTAGCAGCACTTGCTGTTGTAGGTTCTACTATGATTGGTATGTTAGGTACTACTTATGGATATAATAATACTGGTATTATTCCTAGTATTTTAGGAAATGGATTCGCAGATCAGATTTTAACTAAGTGTATTTTATTATTCTTAGGAATGGTATTATTAATCTTTAATACT
Source organism: uncultured Bacilli bacterium (assembly GCA_944332295.1). Lineage (GTDB taxonomy): Bacteria > Bacillota_I > Bacilli_A > RF39 > UBA660 > Faecimonas. The sequence goes on from CALVJR010000043.1 coordinate 4,843, forward strand.
ATTTGGTATATTAAAAAATCTAAGTCTGCTAACAAAAAAGCAAATGTTAAAAAAGTAGAAGCTAAGGAAGAAAAGAAAACTACAAAAACTACTAAGAATAGTAAAAATTCTAAAACTAAATCTTCTCAAGATACAAAAGCAGCTGTAAAAGAAGAGAAAGTTATTGTAGTTACAGAAGAAGATGAAGAAGATTCTTATGTTCCAGCTACTATTAGCGGTAAAAAACATGTTGTTTGGCCATTAGCTTTAGTGTTATTTTTAAATTTTGTTATTCTAGTATTAGCATTTATTTCTTGGTCTGGAGCATTCGGTCTTACTGCAATGCAAGATGCAACAACAGCAGTTACAAGCTTTGAAGTATTTGGTTTCCCTTTATTTGGAAAACTATTAGGTACAATTAATGCTTTTGGTTCATGGTCAGTTGTGGATCTTATTGTTGTTTTAATGGTATTTATGTTAATATTAGCTTTAATTTATAAAGTTAAATTTAATGAAGTAATCGATGGTTTTATCGATGGTGTTAAAAGAGCTTTAGGTCCTGCTGTTATCGTTGTTTTACTTTATACTATTTTAGTAATTACAACTTATCATCCATTCCAATTAGTTATTTATAAAGCTATATTAGGAATTACAGAAGGATTTAATGTATTTACTACATTTATCGTAGCAATTCTATCTGCATTATTTAATGTAGATCCAGCATATGCTTTCCAAAGTTCTTTACCATATTTTGCTAGTATTGTTACTAATGCTGATAATTATCCAATTGTTGCTGTTGTATATCAAGCAGCTTATGGATTAACTATGTTGGTTGCTCCTACAAGTTTAATCTTAATGGGTACATTATCATATTTAAAAGTTTCATATGGTAAATGGTTTAAGACAATTTGGAAATTATTATTAGAATTATTAGTATTATTACTTATTGTATTTACTATATTAATTTTAATTTAGTTATAAGAGCCTGATGGCTCTTTTTTTGTCATTTTTTTTGGTCTTTAATTTCTTGAAAGGATTTCCTAACATCTTTACAATAAATATAGGAGATGATTTTATGTTTTCAAGATTTACAGAAGATGCACAAAAAATATTGATTATGTCAAAAAAAGAGATGCAAGATTTAAAACATCCATATGTTAGTAGTGAACATTTATTATTATCTATTCTTCATTATGGAAATCCGGAATTAATTTCGTTTTTGAATATACATGAGCTTACTTATGGAAAAGTGAGGGAAGAAATTATTCGTGTTCTTGGTGTCGGTAATAAGGAGAGTAGTTGGTTTTTATATACACCTTTGTTAAAAAAGATTATTGAAAATGCTATTTTGGATAGTAAAGATGATGGTACCTTTGTAACTGTGGAAAGACTTTTTGTATCTTTGTTAGAAGAAGGAGAAGGTGTTGCCAATCGAATTATGATGGGTCTAAATATTGATTTAGATGCTTTATATGAAAAATTTTCTAGGCAATTTGTTCATGATAGTAATAGTAATTTGAAACTTTATATAGATGAAGTTGCTGTTGATTTTACAGATCAAGCAAAAAAAGGTGAGTTTGATCCTGTTATTGGAAGAGATGAACAAATTAGACAGATGATTGAAATTTTATTACGACGGAAAAAAAATAATCCGCTATTGATTGGAGAAGCAGGTGTTGGAAAGACGGCTTTAGTTGAAGAACTTGCAAGACGTATTGTTTTAGGTATTGTTCCTAATGAACTTAAAAATATGCGTATTTTAAGTGTTTCTATTGCTTCTTTGGTAGCAGGTACGAAGTATCGAGGTGAGTTTGAAGAGAGATTAAATAAAATGATTGAAGAATTAGAACATGTTCCTAACGTAATACTATTTATTGATGAAATTCATACAATTATTGGTGCTGGTGGTGCTGAAGGAGCAATCGATGCTTCAAATATTTTAAAACCATATTTGGCTCGAGGTAAAATTAAAGTTATAGGAGCAACAACAAAATCTGAATATACAAGATTTTTTGAAGGGGATAAAGCATTTGATAGAAGATTTCAAAAAATTATAATAGAGGAGCCTACTCTTGATGAGACAAAAACTATTTTATATCATTTAAAGGATATTTATGAAAACTTTCATGGTATAGAAATACCAGAGGATATCTTATCTTCTATTGTGGAATTATCAGATAGGTATATTGCTACGGGTAAACAACCAGATAAGTCCATTGATTTATTAGATTCTGCTTGTTCTAAAATGATTAATTTAGATACTGTTGTTGATAAAAAAATTAAACAAATTCAAATGGAACTTAGTGATATTGTTGAACAAAAAAATCAATTGATTATAAAACAAGATTTTAAACAAGCTTCTGTTTTACGTGAGAAAGAACATTTTTTACAGTCTAAGTTGAATCGTTTAGAATTAAAAGAAAATAGTAATAGAAAGAAAATTTTAACTATGGATTGTTTATATGATGTGATCCTTGCTAAGACGAAAATTCCTATTAAAAAAATTTTATCTATGGATAAAGCAGCTATTAAGAAAGAGTTGTCAAAAAGAGTTATTGGTCAAGATGATGCTATTTCGCAAGTTATTGATTTTATTTTTAAGACAACGGATAGAAAAACTCCAAAATCTTTTCTTTTTGCAGGTTCTAGCGGCTGTGGAAAAACTTTGTTTGTTAAAGAATATGCAAAAATTTTATATCCTAAGGATGGATTTATTAAATTAGATATGAGTGAATTTCGAGAGCCTAGTTCTATTTCTAAGATTATCGGGTCTCCTCCGGGATATGTAGGTTATGATGATAGGAATACTATACTAGAAAAGATTAAACTACATCCTTATTCTGTGTTGTTGTTAGATGAAATAGAAAAAGCTGATTCTAAAGTACTAAAGTTGTTTTTGCAAGTTTTAGATGATGGAGTTATGACTACCTCCTATGGAGAAGTAGTAAGTTTTAGGAATTGCGTTATATTCATGACTTCTAATTTAGGGTTTGATAAGAAATCTATAGGGTTTATTGATCATGAACAATCTATTATTTTTGATAAGTTAAAATCATTTTTAGGAGTAGAACTATTTAATCGTGTTGATTCTGTTGTATTATTTCGCAATCTATGTGCAAAGGATATTGAGAAAATTATTTCTAGTAAGATAAAACAAAATTATTCTAATGTTCCTATAGGTCAATTACATGATTTTATTGATTCTATAAAAAAACAAAGCGATTATTTAAATTTTGGTGCCAGAAAGATAGATAAGTTGTTAGAAAGTTCGGATTTTGAATACAGTTCTTAAGAAACTGTATTTTTTCCATTCTACTTATGATATACTAGTAATAGGTGATTTTATGAAATTATATAATACTTTGACAAGAAAAGTTGAAGATTTTGTACCTAATGAAGAGGGTAAGGTAAAAATATATACTTGTGGTCCTACTGTTTATCATTATGCACATATTGGTAATATTAGAAACTATATTGGTCATGATATTTTAGATAAAACTTTACGTTATTTAGGCTATGAAGTTACTCGGGCTATGAATATTACTGATGTAGGCCATTTGACTAGTGACTCTGATTCTGGGGAAGATAAGATGGAAGTTGCTAGAAAAAGAGAAAATAAGTCTGCTATGGAGATTGCGAAATTTTATACAGATGAATTTTTTAAAGATTTTGCATTAGTACATTGTCGTATGCCAGAAATAGTTTCTCCTGCAACTGAAAATATTGATGAATATATTAGTATTATAGAAGTATTATTAGATAAAGGTTATGCTTATTCGTCTGGTGGCAATATTTATTTTGATACTAGTAAATTGAATGACTATTATGTTTTAACAAATCATCAAGAAGATAGTTTGGTTGTTGGTGCTAGAGAAGGTGTGGAAGAAGACTGCAACAAACGAAATCAGGCTGATTTTGTTTTATGGTTTACTACTAGTAAGTTTTCTAATCATGAATTACTTTGGGATTCTCCTTTTGGTCGAGGTTATCCTGGTTGGCATATTGAATGTACTGGTATTTCTATTAAATATTTAGGAGAATATTTAGATATTCATGGCGGGGGAGTTGATAACATTTTTCCGCATCACACTAATGAGATTGCTCAAAGTGAAGCGTATTTAGGACATAAATGGTGTAATTATTGGTTCCATAATGAACATTTATTAGACGAAACTGGAAAGATGAGTAAATCTACAGGTGCTATTCTTACAGTTAGTTTATTGAAAGAAAAAGGGTATGATCCATTAGCATTTCGGTTTATGTGTTTAAATTCTCATTATAGGAAGCAATTAGTATTTTCTTATGAGGCTTTAGATCAAGCTTCTGCTACCTTAAAAAAATTACGTAATCGTATTTCTTCTATTACAGAAGAAGAAGGAGAACAAGAGAATCTTATCGAAAAATATCATAAAAAATTTGTTCAGGAATTATCTGATGATTTAAATACTGCTAATGCACTTTCTGTTCTTTATGAAGTTCTAAAGGACGATGAGCTTTGTGGAAGTAGCAAAATTTCTCTTATTCGTGAGTTTGATCAAGTGTTATCTTTAGATTTAATTCAAGAAAAAAAAGTAGTTTCTAATGAGTCATTTATTTTAGAACAAATTGAAAAACGTGCTAATGCTAAAAAGAATAAAGATTTTGCTTTAGCAGATGCTATTCGAGATGATTTGTTGAAGCAAGGGATTCGTTTGATTGATAGTAGAGAAGGAACTACATATGAGGTTATAGAATAATAGGAAGAATCTTCCTATTTTTTCAAGAGTGGAGGTTTTTATGAAAGTAGTAGAAGTAAATTCGTTAGTACTAGCATATTTAGGAGATACTATTTATGAGAATTATGTTCGTAGATATTTAATTAGTCAAGGAATTGCTCATGTTGATGAATTACAAAAATCTGCTGTTAAATTTGTTAGTGCTAAAAGTCAAGCAGCATATTTACAAAAGATGATGGATCGGGATTTTTTATCTTCTGAAGAGTTGGAAATTGTAAAAAGGGCTAGAAATTATAAAACTACTTCTCATCCTAAGAATTGTGATATTGTTACTTATAAATATGCAACAGGGTTAGAGGCGTTGATTGGATATTTAGATTTAAATAATCAACATGATAGAGTTTTGGAAATTATGAAATTTATATTGGAGGGTTAATTATGTTAGTATACGGACGTAATGTTGCTTTGGAAATGTTAAAAAATCCGAAAAGAGTACAAAAAGTTTTATTACAGAAAGGTTTTGAAGATAAAAAGATTTTTTCCTTATTAGAATTTAATAAAATCCCTGTACAATTTAAGGCAAAACAAGAAATTGATCGTTTGGCAGAAGGTGTACATCAGGGTATAATTTTATATGTTCGAGATTACCAATATTATACTTTATCTGATGTTTTTTCTAATGATCCATCTTTTATTGTTATATTAGATCATATAGAAGATCCTCATAATTTTGGTGCTATTATTAGAACGTGTGAAGCTGCGGGAGTAGATGCTATTATTATTCCTAAAGATCGACAAGTTCAGGTTAATGCTACTGTAATGAAAACTAGTGTTGGGACTTTAAATCAGATGAAAATTGTTCAAGTTGCTAATTTGGCGTCTACTATTGATTATCTTAAGGAACAAGATTTTTGGGTAGTAGGAACTGCTTTGGAAGATAGTGTTGATTATCGAAGCATTGATTACTCTGGAAAAATTGTTTTAATTGTTGGCAATGAGGGAACAGGAATATCAAAATTGGTTAGGAAAAAATGTGATTTTGTAGCAAAAATTCCAATGTATGGTACTACTAATAGTTTAAATGCATCTGTTGCTAGTGGAATTATGATATATGAGGTAATCCGAAATAGAAAGTAGAGGTCTATTTTGAATTATAAGAATATTAA
>CALVJR010000044.1 GCA_944332295.1 uncultured Bacilli bacterium
TAATTTTTTTGATATGGCAGAAAATTATATTAAAACTGCCATAATTTACTTATTGACTTTTACCAGATGTTCTTTTATAAGGATTATTAATGCTTTCAATAAATCAATTATACAACAATTTTTCTTAATTACAAAGAAAAAAGCAAACTAATGGTTTGCTTCATCTAATTCTTTTAGCAATTCTGCTTTACTCATCTTAGAATATCCTTTAATGCCTTTTTCTTTCGCAATCTCTTTTAATTTAGTAACAGACATTTTTTCATAACTTGTCTCATCATCTTCATCTGGCATTTTTCCATTCTTAACTAAATAATCAATTTGCTCTTTAGTTAATGTTTCATATTCTAACAATGTATTAGCAATTAACTCTAATAAATCTTTATTCTTATTAATAATTTCTCTAGCTTTATCATGACAGCTATTAATAATTTTTCTCATTTCCATATCAATTTCATTTGCTACTTCATTAGAGAAATGTTGTGGTTTATTGTAATCTCTTCCTAAGAAAACACTTCCACTTTGTTGCTCAAATTGAAGTGGTCCTAAATCACTCATACCATATTCTGTTACCATAGCACGAGCAAGTTTAGTAGCCTTTTCAAAGTCATTATGAGCACCTGTAGTAATTTCTCCAAAAACAATCTCTTCAGCTGAACGTCCACCTAATAATCCTGTAATTTCTTCTAATATATCTGTCTTAGTAGAACATAATTTTTCTTCACTTGGAACCATCATATTATATCCACCAGCAGAACCTCTAGGAATAATAGTTACCTTTTGAACATCATTTGCATGAGCAAGTTTCAAACCAATAACAGCATGTCCGGCTTCATGGAAAGCAACAAGCTTACGATCATTTTCACTATATTTATGAGATGTTTTTGCAGGTCCCATCAATACACGATCTGTTGCTTCATCAATTTCACTCATAGTAATTTTATCTTTGTTACGACGTACAGCAAGAAGTGCAGCTTCATTAAGTAAGTTTTCAAGATCTGCTCCACTAAATCCAGGAGTACGTTTTGCTAAATTACTAAGAGTAATACCATCAGCTAAAATTTTATTTTTTGCATGAACAGCCAAAATTTCTTCACGACCCTTAACATCAGGTAAATTAACAGTAACTTGTCTATCAAAACGACCTGGACGAAGTAACGCTGGATCTAATACATCAGGACGGTTAGTAGCAGCAATAATGATAATTCCCTCATTAGCACCAAATCCATCCATCTCAGTAAGTAATTGATTTAATGTTTGTTCACGTTCATCATGACCTCCACCTAAACCAGTACCACGTTGACGACCAACAGCATCAATTTCATCAATAAAAATTAAGCATGGAGCATTTCTTTTTGCTTGTTGAAACATATCACGAACACGGCTAGCACCAACACCAACAAAAAGCTCTACGAAATCAGATCCACTAATAAAATAGAATGGAACATTAGCTTCACCAGCAACAGCTTTAGCTAACAAAGTTTTACCAGTTCCTGGAGGACCAAATAATAATACACCTTTAGGAATTCTAGCACCAAGTTTTTGGAATTTCTTTGGATTCTTTAAGAAATCAATTAATTCTTTTACTTCTTCTTTTTCCTCTTTTAATCCAGCAACATCTTTAAAAGTAACCTTATTAGAATCAGTATTTAACCTTGCCTTACTCTTACCAAAGTCCATAGAACTCTTTGTACCAGCCATTTGACGACTAAAGAAGAAAAAGGCAAAACCAATTAGCAATACTATTGGCAATACATTAATTAAAATAAACCAAATAGAAGATGCATCAGGATCATTAATAGCTATTAATTCAAAGTCTTGAACTTCACTAGCTTCCACAATCTTTTTCATTACTTGTTCACTAAGTGGCAAACGAACAAAGAAAGTTTCATTATCCTTATAATCTTTTAAAGTACCTCTTGCCTCATATGTATAGGAACTACCTCTAGCAGTAATTTGCACTTTATCAATATTTCCATCGTTCATTTCACTCATAAACTCATTATAAGTTAATACGTTAACATCATTATTCATAATATTAACTACATAGAAAACACCAAGCATAATTAACGCTAAAAATAGATAAGGTAATAAACCTCGCTTAATAGTCTTTTTATCTATAGTTTTATTCACAGTTTTTCCTCCTTAACTATATTTTAATATTATATCATAACTTTCCGTTTTTTTCTTATCATATTTAGATTTTTTTAATCCTGGAAGCCAAACGATAACACCCTTAGCATCTACAACAACAGGCCAAAGATCTCTATCACTTGCTTTCACTTTTTTATCAATAAAGATATCCTTTATTTTCTTAGTACCATTTCCCTTTACAGCCATACGATCTCCAAATCTTCTAGTTCGAACAGTTAAGGGCAAACTAATTTCAGCACTAAGCAAACGACAAGTATCATTACCAGAACCCGAAAGTTCCTCAACCTGTTCAATTATATGATGATTAGGTAACTCTACATATTTAGAAATTTCAACTTCATAAGTGGTAATTTCTGTAGTAACCTTCTTTAACTCTAATATATGATAAGTCTTAGTTGCAATTACTTCGTTAGGTAAATTAACAAAAGCATTCGCCCTATTACTATATATTAAATTTAATAAAAGTTCAATATGTTTATCATTAATTAGTATCAAATCATCCTGATAATATTCATTCATCATATAATATAAAACTTCTTTTTGAAGAAATAAATCCAATTTTTTAAATTCCTCTATTTCCAAATGATCACAATGAATAACTTTTTTCAAAGCTTTATCTCTTTCATGTTCTATAAACTGATTAGCTTCACTTAAAACAGTACTAAATTTCAAATATTTTAAATGTACATTAGGATCTTCTTCTTTTAAAAACGGCAAAACATATTTACGGTATCTATTTCTTGTGTATTTATCTTTGGAATTAGAACTATCAACATAATACATAATATGATTTTTTTTATCATACTCTTCTAATTCTTGTTTCGTATAAGAAAGTAGTGGTCTTACAATTTGATAGCCTTCCATATCTACAATCTTTTTAAATCCGCTATAACCATTTAGATTAGATCCCCTAGTAATTCTCATAAGAATAGTCTCTACCAAATCATCCCCATGATGAGCTGTCATTAAATAATGTGCCTGATATTTATAAACAACCTTTTCAAAAAAATGATATCGAATATTTCTTGCTTCATTATGAAAGTTATCATCACCATATTCAGTAATAATCATACCTTCAAACATAATATGATTTTTCTCACAATAATTTCTAAGATATTCTTCTTCTTGTACACTTTGCTTTCGTAAATTATGATTAACATGAGCAACAATCAAACTAAGATTATATTTCTCCCTAATTTTTAATAACATATCAACTAAAGCCATAGAATCTGGACCTGCAGAACAACCAATAACAATAATATCATTTTTATGAAAAGTAAAATTATCTTCGATAAAAGTCATAAAACACCTCCTCATATTATTATCAGATTATCATCATCAAAAAAGAAAAGAACTTTATTCTTCAGGAATTTTCAAAATAAATTCTTCATCTTTAGAATAAAGATACTTTTCCCTAGCATATCGAGCAATATAATCTGGATCTTGTAACTTATTAGCATCCACTTTTAATTTCTTTTCTTTATTCTTTAAAGAAATCAACTTTTTTTCTAAACTCTTTTGTTCCTGATATTTATCATAGATTTCAATCCAATATTTGCCAATTGTAAAAGTAGTAGCAACGATGACTATAATAGAAGTTAACCCTAAAAACAACATTCTTCTACGACTTTTAGTCTTAGTTTTAGTTTTAGCCATCAAATCACCTACTCTTTCACAATAAATTATAGACCACTTTAAAGTATAGAGCAATATTCACAAAAAAAAAATAGAAATTTGACACTATTTTTTACGTATTTTTTTCATAATTGGAAAGCTAACATAGAACCCTAAAAAAATCATAAGATAGAAATAAATATGTATAACACCATCATTAATAAATTTTAAAATTAAAAAATATAATAAAGCCATATCTAACAAAAATAAAAAAGTCATAAGAACTCTAAAAATCTTTTTCTTAAAAAAAAGATACTGATAATTAAGATTAACACAAAAAGAAAATAGTATTCCGTAAAAAAAAGAAAAAAGTAAAGAAAAAACTTGAATTTTTAAATTCATTATTTAAACAATCGATTAAATATACTATTTTCTTTATCTTTTTTTGCATCTTCAACATAATTAATACTATGAACAAGTCCTTTAATCGAAACATTTCCCTGTATTGTATCTAATTTAATTAACTCTAACCCTTCACCTTTAATCAATAAAAAACCCATAATAGTGTCTAACAAAAACTGTTCGCTATCAAAATTCTCTATTTTTTTCACACCTGTAATAACTAAATTTTTTCTTTCTAATAAACTAATTCCATGATTATAACTATTAATGCTATCTTGTTTATCCATACATATCCTCCTAATAAAAGATATGCATAAAAACAAAATTTATACTATAAAATAAACAAAAGAAAATAAACTGAATAAACTATAAGATAATAACATCAAATATAAACCTTTACATCACTAAAAAAGATGCATCAGCATCTTATTCTTCGTTTTCTACAGGATCTTCTGTATTTTCATATTCTTCTAAAATAGCTTGCTCAAACATAGCTCTAACTTCAGGATTAATAGGATGAGCAATATCACGATAACTACCATTAGCTATCTTTCGGCTAGGCATAGCTATAAATAGACCGTTATCACCCTCAATAATACGGATATCGTGTACTGCAAAACTATCGTCTAATAATACTGAAGCAATACCCTTCATACGAGAACCTTCCTTATTAAATTTGTGTACTTTTACAGATGTAATTTTCATGTAATATTCCTCCCTCATAAAGTATTACACTTTATAACTTAATTCTATAATACTTAGTAAAAAAAAGCAATCATTTTCGTATTTTCAAAGTAATTAATGCAAAATTTCTAAACTTTGCATTAAAATATCACTATAACTAAATGTTTTTATATTATGATTACTAAGTTGAATAGTAAAAACGGCAGGATATAACTCTGTAATTACACCTTGAAATTCATCTGTTTGATTTCTACTTCCATGAAAACGGAAAGATCTTTCTATACCCTGATTAGCCGCAACAATCTGTTTCACATTTTCAATCATCATCTTGGATACCCCACATACATAGTTCCATTCGTAATAATTCCTCCCATTCCATCTTTTCCATATTTAGTTTTTTCTAATATTTTTAATAAATCGATACTTTTATTTCGATCAGAAAGTGCCAAAGAAGTTGCTAAAATAGCAGGATCCAAAGCATGAATATTAATACGCTTAGGACTAGAAGCAAAGTTAGCACCTGCTTTAATTAACTCCTCATAATTAGACTGACACGCCCCAGCAATAATGATTAATTTATCTTGACTCTTCTCGTACTTTCTAGCTTCCTTCACTGTTTCTATAAAATTAAAAGAATTTTGATAATCACCTCTGTTCTTTTTTAAATAAGCATCATGTCCTGTAATCACTACAATATCTGGTTGAAATTCTTTAAGCAAATCATTTATTTTATTTGGCATCTCAATTTCAGATATAGTAAGTCCATTAGCCTTAACATTCATTTCATGATAAAACTTCATACACCTTTTCAAATAATCACTATCACCATCAATATGCAAAATCTTTCCAGGCAAATAAAAATATTGACTCCTATCCATTTGTATATCCCGAATATTTGCTTCTAATATTTGTTGATCAGAATCAGGAGAAATACTAGCTTGAACTAAATCAGAGAGTAAACTATCCGCATAAAGTCGCAAATCTACACCCTTTAACATCGCAATATTTTCATCAATAGAAATAATTTTAAATACGATATCATGATTATGAGAAATCCTAGTTACTAAATCACCTTCTCTAAATTTCAAAATATCATCTCCAATAAAATCTATGCCAAAAAAAAAGAAATATTCATAAAACTAAGGAATTAGCAATCTCTACAAATATTTCTACTGATAATTGTTCCGCTCTAACACTCAAATCATAACCATATTGACTTAAGACAGAACTAATAATAGATAAATCATACTTTTTTAAATTATTACGAAGATTTTTTCTTTTAAATTGAAAACTATCTCTTACAATTTGAAAAAATAAATCTTGATTTTTCAAAGATAACGGTGTTTGCTTCTTAGTAAATGAAATAACAATACTGTCAACATTTGGTTCAGGAACAAATTCTTTTCTAGATACAAAAAACTCTTTTTTTATATCATAAAAATACGATAAAAAAACACTAATAGAACCATACTCTCTAGTACCAGGATGAGCCGAGAAACGATCTCCTACCTCTTTTTGTACCATCATACAAATTTTTCTAAAGTCCAACTTACTCTCTATAATCTTCATCATTATAGGAGTCGTAATATAATAAGGTACATTACTAATAAAGTAAAGATTTTGATAAGAAAAAGAAGAAATATCATTCGAAATATCACTTTTTAAAAAATCCTGGAACAATATCTTTACATTAGAAAAATTATCTAACTTCTTAAACAACTCCTCTTTCAAATCTTCGTCAATCTCATACGCTAGAACCTGTTTTACCCTAGATGCCAACTCTTGAGTTAAAATTGCACCTCCTGGACCAACTTCAATAACTAAATCATCTTTAGTTAAATTACATACATCAGCAATTCTTTCTACAACAGCATGTCTTTTTAAAAAATTTTGTCCAAACTTTTTTTTAAATTTTACATTATACTTTTCCACAGACATCACCAACAAAACTATAACATAAAAGAAGAAACGAAACAACTCAAACTTTCTGATCTTTTGAATGAGAAATCATTTTTCTAACATGAACTACTTCTGATAATATCAAATATAAAAATGGTATAACAATACACAAAATCCAACCAAAATATGTAGATAAAAATTTTCTTATATAACCTAACTTAGGTATTCTAAAAATAACTTTACCATAAATGTCTTCTTCATTTACTAAAGAAGGATCTGCAACATTATTATGATCACCCTTAGTACGAAACAATAGACTACCATTCATAGATTTTTCAACACCCACAACTCGATGAGTAATAACTTTCCCACTATAATAAGAATCAGTAGCCATAAAACTAATAATATCCCCTTGTTTTATTTTTTCAGGTTTAATTCTCTTTATAATAATAGCATCTTCTACATTAATTGTCGGAACCATACTAGGACTAACAATAATATAGGCATCAAATAAAGGCGGTTTATTTTCTCCAGAAGATATATTATATAATAAATCTACAAAATAAAAAAAGAAAAGACAAAATATTAAAACCAATAAAATTAGTATAACATACAAGACTACTTTAGTAATGAAATGAAAAAAGAACTGAACGATTTCAAAAAAAGACACAACATCATCATGATTCGCATCAAAGTACTCTTTCATACTAAAGCCTCCTTATCATTAATATCATAATACCATGCATAGAAAAAAAAAACTATATTTTACCATAAAAAAAGAAGAGATTGACATCTCTAAATTGCTTTCGCTGTAACATTTAATTTAACCTGAAAACCCCTACTAACAGAATCAATAATAGTATCTTGACTTACCCACATACGCAATCTAAATTTCTGACTTAACTCCTGATCTATATTTGTAGTATTAGAAAAAGTACCAGAATAAATCACCATATCTCCTTTTTTAGTTCCTAAAAAACTATTTTCTGTTAATGGATTAAATGGTTGTGGAACAGTAGTAATTGGTGTATCTACAAAATCATCACCATCTTGTTTTTGTAAATAAAATCGAACATTCTGATTATCTAAAATAGGTTGATCACTATTTAATTTTTCTAAAGAGATTTCATAATTAAGAGTAGTTTTTTTTGATAATGTTGTTTGAACAGAAAAATCATAAACATTCCCATACCCAACCATCTTTTTTCCTGCTTCGTCAGAAATCGGCATAGCATTAACTATAGAAACAGAATCTGAATTATCAGAAAGTTGCAAAGAAATAGTACCTGTAGAAATTGCATTTTCTTCACTACTCAATACAGTATGAAAAGCTGCATAAGAAATTCCTACAAATGCAATAATTAAGATAGCAATACCCAATATAGATAAAATAATTTGTTTTGATTCTGACTTCAACATAAAAAACTCCTCCATCTATCTTAACAATATCATATCACAGAAAGCTTCTTTTGCAAAATAAAAAGACTTATAAAGTCTTCTAATTAGCTTTACCATATACATTAACTCTAACCTTATAAGTAGCATTAGGATCGGTAATAATAGCTCCTTCTTTAACCCAGATTCTTAATCTATAATTATCAACTTGATTTGCAGAAACTGAAACCTTGCTTAAAACCATAGACTTCGCAGGACTACCAAGTTTAGATTTCTTCTTAATAGGTGTAAACTCCTTAGGATCATCAACCTTAGAATAAGTACCACTAGTCTGCTTTTCCAAGTAAACCATAATATCACTATCTGGTATAGTGGAAGAATCGTCTTTAACCAAAGCAATTTCATAATCGATAGCAGTATCACTATCAATATCAGAAGAAACAGAAAAGTCAAAATAACTACCCTCAGTTCTATTCTCCATCGCAACATCATTAGAAACAGGAGTTAAAGATACTAATTGTAAACCATTTACTTCTGATTTATAATTCATAGAAACTGTACCGGTTTTAACAACCTCATTTACATTTTTTTCTTGCTCCTTAAAAAACATAGTAAAAGATACAGCTATAATAGCAACTAAAACAATACTCAAAAGAACTAAGACAATAATAATATTTTTTGTTTTACTTTTTGATTCCATAACTCCTCCTAATTTATTACCTTAACATATAGTAAAATACCAAAACTACGTACTTCTTCAGTAATAGGATAAGTATCTGCAAGCCACATACGCAATCTAAAGTTTTTAGTTTCTCCCTTTTTAAGTACTCCAGAATAAATCTTTTTTCCTGCTGGATTACTAACAGCTACTTTTAAATCGCGATATGTAGGAACTTTTTGATTAAATCCTTCTACTGGTTGATCCGTATCAGCATCCGTCAAATATAACTTAACATAATTAGTAGCAATTTCCGTCGAAACACCAATATTTTTAGCATAAATCTCATACTTAATTTCATCCATACCTTCCATATTAGAAGAAATACTAAACTCACTATACCCGTGTTTTGTTTGATTTGGTGTAAAGGATAACTGCTTTCCAATCGCATCTGTAACTGGCATAGAACTATCCATCGTTAATAAAGAAGAATCATCCGAACTAGAAAAGATAATTGTAGCATTCTTAGATGCCACATCATTACTATGAAAATATAAGAATAAACACCCTATAAAAACACAGATAGATAACAAAATTAAAGATATAGAAATAAATAGTGTCGAACTACCATGTTTTCTTATCATTAAATACAACCCCTATCATATATATAAGGATACACTATTTTATTACTTTTTGCAAACTAATCTATATAAAAAATCTTTTTGGCATTTTCCGTAGTAATAGACGCTACTTCATCTATACTAATATTTTTATTTTCTGCAATCGCTAATGCGATATAAGGAATATATTTAGAACTATTTTTCTTCCCACGAAAAGGATCTGGTGTTAAATAAGGACTATCCGTCTCTAATACTATATTTTCTAAAGGAATTTGTGCTACCACTTCTCTTAATTTACTATTTTTAAAAGTAACTACTCCTCCAATTCCTAAAGAAAAACCCATCTTTATATATTCTTGAGCGGTCTCTAAACTACCACTAAAACAATGAATAACACCAGAAACAGAATATTTCTTTAATAATTGAATAGTATCTAAAGTAGCATCTCTACTGTGTATAACAACAGGAAGACCTAACTTTTCTGCTAACGCTAATTGCTTTTCAAATAATTGAAGTTGTAAATCTTTATTTTCTTTTCCATAATAATAATCAAGTCCAATTTCACCAAGACCAACTATTTTAGAGGTAGAAGTAAGCTGTTTTTCTAGCAAGACTAAATCATCATCAGTAATACTATTTGCTTCCGATGGATGATAACCAATAGTAAGAAAAACATCAGAATAACGATTTGCATATTCAAAAGACTCCAAAATATCTTTCTTAGTACAACCAGAAATAATAATAGGACTAACTTTTGCTTCTCTATTTTCAGAAAGTATCTGATCAATATTTTCATAATCATCTACCGATAAATGACAATGTGTATCAATAAACATAAATAACCTCCAAAATAAAAATACCATATTAATGATATTTTTTCCACTGATAAAACTTCATCTTAAAATAAATAACAGTAATAACTATTAAGTAAAATACATCCATAGGATTTTCTGTTACCCTTAAATATAAAAACATAAAAACAATACCAAATAAATACAAAAAATCCACTGTAAAAGACTGCGCCATATTTTTTATCATAATTTTTCCTTTCATACAGCCACTACTCTTTCACTATAGCATAACTAAAAAAAGAAAGATATACTTTACACCTTTCTTTTTT
>CALVJR010000045.1 GCA_944332295.1 uncultured Bacilli bacterium
AAATAGATAAGGAGAATAAAAATGGATTTTAAAGAGATTATACATATTTTACAAGAAAGAAGAAAAACAATTTCTACTATGGAGTCTTGTACTGGTGGAGGAGTTGCGAATGCGATTACTAATTGTGAAGGTGCTAGTGAAATATTAAAATTTAGTGCAGTAACTTATTCTAATGAATATAAAATAAAAATGGGCGTTGCAAGTGAAATAATTGATAAATATACAGTCTATAGTATGGAAACCGCAGATGAGATGAGTAAAAATATAACAGAGTTTGCAAATAGTGATTATGGAGTAGGAATTACTGGACAGTTAAATAGACAAGATCCAGCGAATCCTGTTGGAGAAGATAATGTTGTCTATATTAGTATTTATGATAGAGAAAATGATAAGTACTATAGAGAAACCATAGAGGTCCATAAAGAAAGTAGAAAGTTAAATAAAGAGCATGTCATTGATAAAATTATTGAAATGTTGGAAACTATATTAAAAATATGATAAGATATGAATGAGGTGAAAACATTGAAAGAATCTGATTTAGCGAAAGTAAGAGAAGAGTACAAAAAAGTAGTAAAAGAAACAGACAGACTAATATCTTATAAAAGAGAATTAAAATCTTTAGAACAGGATGAGAATGTAAAAAGATATCTAGAACTTCTAGAGTTAGTAGATAGAGATTATGAGGCACCATCAATAGAGAAGATGATTGCTGCTGCTTATCTAAATGCCAATATAGAGAATAGTGATAGTAATCATATTATGGTATATGTTGGAAGTTATCTTAGAGATAGTGATATGTATCATGATAACGATACAATAACACAAGATGATAGTAAGGCTAGTTATAAAGCATATTTAGATTTAGAAACACAAGAAGCTTATCATATTGCTATAGAAGAAGTAGCAGAATTCGAACAAGAACACTTGACGATATATCTTCCAGTAGAAGGCCATAGCCAAAATGATTATACGAGAAAATATTTTGAACTACAGACATGGTTTCGTAAACAATTAATGACACATTCTCAACAAGAAGTGATAGAAAAATTACAAGAGAATATGGATATAAAATATCAAAAATTATCTTCAGTATGTCAAAATAATCCAGTACTTCAATTACAAGTAGGAAAACCTGCTAAATCAGTATCTTTTGATGTAGAACATTTTGCCGCAACACATCCTGAGGATGGTTTTTTAGAAGAGTTTGGTCTATCCCCTGAAAATAGAGCTAAAGTAAAGCAATATAGAAAGGAGCATAGTGAAAATCACTAGCTTTTTTCTTGAATTATGTTATAATCAAAGTATAAATAAGAGGTGTGATATGAAAAAAGAATATAAAACAGAAGAAGAATTCTTAAAAGATTATGATCCCAAAGCGTTTGATCAATTATCTATGACATCAGATATCTTATTAATTAGTGTATCTGATCAAGAACAGACAAATTATCGTAAAACTAGTAAGAAAATGATGAGTGTTCTACTAGTAAAAAGAGATGACTATCCCTTTAAAGATAAATGGTGCTTACCTGGAGGCTTCCTAAATCCCAAAACGGAAACATTAGAAGAATGTGCTAAAAGAGTATTAAAGACGGAGACCAATTTATCAAATATTTACTTAGAACAATTATATACCTATGATGCAATTGATAGAGATCCTAGAACTAGAGTAGTCTCTACTACATATATTGCATTAATTGATAAAAATAAATTAACGGAAATGATTAATCCTAATGCATCCTGGTTTGATATTGTTTTATTAGAAGAAAAAAACAAAGTAGTAGATATTACTTTAGATAATGGAAAAGATACCATTCATCTTTCTATTAAGAAAGAACTACGTGAGAAGACAACCGATCGTTATCGTTTTATAGCTGTTAAAAATGACGCTTTAGCATTTGATCATGCTCTTGTTATTTTAGCTGGAATTGAAAGAGTTAGAAATAAAATCAATTATACGGATATTGTCTTTAATATGATGCCAGAATATTTTACCCTAGGAGAGTTACAACAAGTCTATGAAGTAATATTAAATAAAAAACTACTTGATCCTGCTTTTAGAAGGATTATTGCCAATAAAGTTGTAAAAACAAATAAAATGAAAACAGGAGAAGGACATCGTCCATCGGCCTTATTTAAATATAAAGGAAAGTAATATGAAGTGTGTTAAATTATTTGTAAATGATAATGAAGAGTCTAGAAATGTTTCTAAGATAGTAAGAGAAAAACTAGAAATTGCTAATTTTCAGATGGTAGAAGATAATTATGATTTAGCCATTGCCATTGGTGGAGATGGTTCATTTTTAAGAATGATTAAAAATACTAACTTTAATGAGAACTGTTTATATATTGGTATTAATGCTGGGACATTAGGGTTTGCTCAAGAAGTAAATATAGAAGAGATTGATCAGTTTATTTTAGATTTAAAAGATAAAAATTATAAAGTAGAAAATATTGGTATTCAAGAAATTGAAATTAAAACACCAGATACTGTCTCAAAACAATTATCATTAAATGAGATGGTAATTCGAGACTTAGACTTAAATACAGTAAATTTGAAAGTATTAGTAGAAGGCATGTTATTAGAAGATTTTGTAGGAGATGGACTACTTTTAGCAACCTCTTTTGGTTCTACTGCTTACAATCTAAGTTTTGGAGGAAGTATCGTATATAATACTTTTCATACGTTACAGCTAACTCCAATTGCTCCATTGAATAATAAGAGTTATCGTAACTTACTAAACTCTGTAATTCTACCAGATAATAAAGAAATTACGATTAAGCCATTTAATCGTACTAAAGATTTATTAATTACTATTGATGGTGATAATAATTTCTATAAAAATGTAGAATATGTTACTTCAACCATCAGTGATAGAAAAATTCAAATACTTAGAATGAAAGAGTATAATTTTATTAAAAAGATTAATGATAAGTTTTTAAAATAAGAACATACTACTACTGGTGATAGTATGAAAATACGACTAGGGTATGCTTGTATTAGTGAAACACTAGAAGGAACATCTTCTAGTACTTATTCTTATACCAAATATCAAAAAGAAAAAGATAATAAAAAATTAGAGAAGATAATTTCCTCTAATCTTTTTCATTTACAAGAATTATTTATTTATAATAATAAAAATAATATTCATTTTTTTAGAATGAGTTCCAACTTAATTCCTCTTGCAACAAAAAAAGAAGTAAATATTGATTATTTTACTCTATATCAAAGAAATTATCAAAAATTAGCAGAATTAATTAAAGAAAAAAATATGAGAGTAGACTTTCATCCTAGTGAGTATTGCATCATCAACAGCACTAGAAAAGAAGTGGTAGAAGCAAGTTTTGAAATATTAAAATATCATTATAGATTACTTACTTATTTAAAAATAAATAATCCTCTTTTAGTACTACATATAGGAAGTAAAGAATTTGGAAAAGAAAAATCCATTACTAGGTTTGTTCATAATTTTTATAAGTTACCAAAAGAAATACAAGAAGTTGTTGCTATTGAAAATGATGATAAGTCTTATACTATTGAGGACTGTCTTTTCTTATCTAAATTAATTCATAGACCGGTAATATTTGATTATCATCATCACTATTGTAATCCATCACCAACTAGTATAGAGGATATTTTACCAAGAGTAGTAGATACTTGGACA
Organism: uncultured Bacilli bacterium; assembly: GCA_944332295.1. Taxonomy (GTDB): domain Bacteria; phylum Bacillota_I; class Bacilli_A; order RF39; family UBA660; genus Faecimonas. The sequence goes on from CALVJR010000045.1 coordinate 3,663, forward strand.
ACAACTCCTAAAATGCATTTTTCTTCTCCTAAGAGCAAACTAAAAAAGGAAATGAGGTCTCATCATGATTATATTAATAGTAATGAGTTTATCAAGTTTTTAGGGTATTTAAAAAAATTAGAGAAAGATATAGATATTATGATAGAAGCAAAGAAAAAAGATGAAGCAATGTTTCGTTTAATTAGAGAATTAAAATATAAAACAGAGATTCCGTTTTTAGATGATACTAGTTTTATGCTATAATAAGTGGCAGGAAGTGATAAAATGAATAAAAAAATAGGGGTTTTAGACTCCGGGATAGGAGGTACTACAGTATTAGATAAGATTGTAGAATTACTTCCAAAAGAAGAATATGTTTATTATGCAGATACTAAAAATAATCCTTATGGAGAAAAAAGTGATGCAGAATTATATAGGATAGTAAAGGATGTTGTTACATTTTTAATACGAAAAAAGAATTGTAAAATGATTGTTCTTGCTTGTAACACTGCAACCACAAAATGTATGAAAAGACTAAAAGAGGAATTTCCAGATATGTTATTTGTAGGAACTGTACCAGCAGTAAAGGCAGCTTGTGATAAACACTATAAACACACTCTTGTACTAGCAACACCTGCGACGATTGAGTCAGAAAGAATGGCAGAATTGGTTCATGATAATAAAGCTGCTAATCAAGAAATTATATTATGCCCTTGCCCAGGTCTTGCTCATGCTATTGAAGAAAATAATGAAGAAAAAATTACCCCAATACTAGAAAAAATACAATTAGAAATGAAAGATAAAAAGATAGACTCAATCGTTTTGGGTTGTACACATTATCCATTAATCAAAGAAAGGATTGCATCATTTTTTCCTGATGCAGAACTATTAGATGGTTCCCTAGGAGTAGCACAAGAAGTAAAACGACAATTAGAAAGTCATAATTTACTAAGCCAAACAAGCACTGGTAACATAGAATATATAGATTCAGAAGGAATTTAACTTCCTTCTTTTTTTCTTTTATTGTATAATGATAATAGGGTGATAGTATGAATAACTTGTTTTATAGGATAGTACGTCCTATAGTAAGATTTTTATTCTTATCCTTGTTTCGACCCAGGATAAAAGGAATTGAGAATATTCCTAAGAATGAAAATTACATCTTAGCTGGAAATCATACAAAATGGTTAGATCCCGTAATGTTAGTAGCTATCGTAAAAGATGAGATTCACTTTCTTGCGAAAGACTCTTTATTCAAAGGAATAACAAAACCTATTGTTAAAGGTATGGGAGCAATTCCAGTAAATAGAAAGATTCATGATCATCAAGCCTTAGAAAATGCCATAGATGCTTTAAGAAAAGGTGCTGTAATAGGAATATTTCCAGAAGGAACAATCAATAGAGAGAAAAAAGAGCCTACGTTACCTTTTAAAATAGGAGCAGTAAAAATGGCAAATACAACAAATACTAAAATTATACCATTTGTAATTACTGGTAAATATAAAGTATTTTCATCTGCAATCACAATAGAGTTTTTAAAACCAAGGACTATCTCTAATAATTTAGATGTAGAAAATGAAAAATTAAGAGACGAAATAAATAAAAAATTGGAGGAAAAATATGAATGTAGTCAATCTAATTAGACAGAAAATGATGAAGACACCTTGGACAAAATATTATAAAAAAGAAGATAGAAAAATAAAAATAGAAGATATTTCTATTTATCAAATGTTAGCAAAAAATAATGTTTCAAGAGATAAGAATATCGCAATTAATTATTATGGAACGCTAATTACTTATAAAGAACTTTTTCATAAAATTAATCAAGCTGCGAATGCTTTTCGTAGTCAAGGAATTAGAAGAGGGGATATTGTTACAATTTGTATGCCAAACACTCCGGAAGCACTAATTTCTTTTTATGCACTTAATAAAATTGGTGCAATTGCGAATATGATTCATCCCTTATCTGGAGAGCAAGAAATAAAAGAATATTTAACATCTACTCATAGTGTTATGTTAATTATGATTGATATTTGCTATGAAAAGGTGAAAAATGTAATAAAAGAAACAGATGTATATAAGACGATTGTGACATCAGCAAGTGACTCCATGGGATTTTTATTAAGTTTTGGATATCAAGTAACACAGGGATACAAGATAAAAAAACCAAAACGTAGTGAAGAGTATGTCTATTGGAAAGATTTCATTAGAAAAGGTCTAAATTACCGAGAAACGGGAGAGATTGCTACTGGTAAAGATACACCAGCTGTCATATTACATAGTGGTGGAACGACAGGGAATCCTAAAGGTATTGTGTTATCTAATGGAAACTTTAATGCTTTATCTATGCAAGCAAAAATTGTTTTTAATGAAGTTCGTCCTGGGGAAAAAGTACTAGCAATCATGCCTATTTTTCATGGATTCGGGTTAGGTGTATCTATCAATGCTCCTTTAGTGTTAGGGTGTGAAGTTATATTAATACCACAGTTTAATGCTAAAAAGTTTGATAAATTATTAGAAAAATATAAACCTAATGTTTTATTCGGAGTTCCCACTCTTTTTGAAGCTTTAATTAATACAAAAAATGAACGTTTGGATTTAAGTATGGTAAGATATGTCATTAGTGGAGGAGATAGCTTGTCTAGTTCTCTAGAAAGAAGAATTAATGTTTTCTTAGCGAGTCATAAAGCAAGAGTAGAGATTTCTCAAGGATATGGAATGACAGAGTCTTTAGCAGCCGTAGCTCTTGCTTTTGGAAAAGCTAATAAACCTGGTAGTATTGGAATACCTTTTCCTAGTAATTATATAAAAATAGTAAAACCTAGGACCCAGGAAGAAGTACCATATGGAGAAGATGGAGAAATTTGTATTTCTGGACCAACAGTGATGTTAGGATATTTAGACAATGAAAAAGAAACTAATGAGATGCTACAAATTCATAAAGATGGTCTTGTTTGGTTACATACTGGTGATATGGGAATGATGGATGAGGATGGAGTAGTGTTCTACCGTCAGAGAATAAAGAGAATGATTATCTCTAGTGGTTATAATATTTATCCAGCTCATGTAGAACAAGTAATAGAAGAACATCCTGCTGTATTAAAATGTACAGTAGTAGGTATTCCACATCCATATAAGATGGAAGTTCCTAAAGCTTATATTGTATTAAAAAATGGATATAGTCCATTAGGTGTTAGAAAAAGTATTAGAGAACATTGTAAAAAGAATTTGGCAACCTATGCAATTCCATATGAATTTGAATATCGAAAAAGTCTTCCTAAAACATTAATCGGTAAAGTAGACTTTAAAAAACTACAAGAAGAAAATAGTGAACATAGAAAGAGTGTTAGAGATGGAAAATAAAGACAAAATGTATTTTTACCGTTTCCTAAAACCAATACTAGCACCTATCTTTAAATGGTATTATCATCCAAAAATTATTGGAGGAGAAAATATTCCTAAAACAGGTCCTATTATCATTGTTGCTAATCACAAACATTTATATGATCAGTGTCTAGCAATTATTTCTACCAAAAGACCGATTCATTATATGGCAAAAAAAGAATATTTTGATGGAAAAATGGCTTGGTTTTTCAAACTAGCAGGATGTATTTCTGTAGATAGAAGTAAAAAAGATGAACATGCAACAGACCAAGCATTAGAAGTCTTAGAAAAAGGATTTGCTTTAGGATTATTTCCAGAAGGAACTAGAAACAAAACGAAAGAACTTTTATTACCATTTAAATTTGGAGCAGTTTCTATGGCAAAGAAAACCAATGCTTTGCTTGTTCCTTTCGCAATTACTGGAGACTATAAGTTTCGAAGTAAAAACTTAACTGCAAGATTCGGAAAGCCATTTAAAGTAGAAGGAGATTTAGAACAAGCAAATAAGAAGTTAGAAGAGACTATCAAAGACTTAATGCTTGAAAATCTAAAAAATAGTGGTAAATAGTGTCAAATAAAGAAAGTTATCACCATGATACCTTTCTTTTTATGTTATTATTATACTGGTGATAGCATGAATGAAAACATAATAAAAAATGACTTCGGATCAGAAGATACTTATAAATTGTATCGTACTGTATATGAAATTATTCATCCAACAATCTCTAAGAAAAACATATCTAATTATAAGATTATGATACAAGAAGATTTAGTGCCATTACGAATCTTTTATCCTAAAAAAATATCTACCATTACTAGAGTGATTCTTTATATTCACGGTAAAAGATGGATGATTAATGGTTTTTATTCATATAAAGAGGTATGTGAAAGACTAGTCCAAGAAATGGACACATTAGTAATTGTTTTAGATTATGAAAATAACACATATCAAAAGATAGTAGAACAGAGTTATCAAACAATAAAATATCTATACGAAGGATTAAATAGAGTAGGTATAGAAAAAGAAAATATCATTACTATAGGAGATTCTGTTGGTGCAAGTATTTTAAGTAGTGTTGTTTTAATGGATAAATCTATGATAAAAAAAGAAATTTTATTATATCCAGCATTAGATTTTAGTTTTAAAACTAAGTATCCTTCTATGGAACAAAACAGTCAAATAGATTTATTAACAATGAATCATCTAAGAACATATTGTAATAAATATATTGATTTAAAAAAATATAATTCTGTAATGAATGAAAAAGATTATTCTGATTGGCCTAATACTTTAGTAATCACTGGAGATTTAGATCCTCTAAGAGATGAAGGAGAAGAGTTTTCTAAAAGATTAAGAAAAACGAACAAGAAATCAAAATATATTAATATTAAATTTGCATCACATGGTTTTTTAAATAGTAAAGATGAAGAAGCAAAAGACGAGTGCTTTGTAGAGATGAAGAATTTTATATTAAATAAAAGAAAGGTAGTTATACCTGAAAAATAATGGTATACTATATAGGTGACAAATATGGAAAGAAGAAGAACAAAAAAAGATATTGTAAAAATGCTACTTAGAAATAATGAATTAGAAGAACAAGATGAAGAGGAATTATTAAATCTTTTAATTGATCAACCAATCGCAATAGATGTCGATAAACAAGAAGAAGCTAAAATGACAAAAGGAGATAAAATTGCGGATAAGCTAAGTGAAGTTGCGGGTAGCTGGACATTTATTATTTTATTTGTTGTATTTTTGTTAGGATGGATTGGTCTAAATACTGTTTTATTAACAGGAGAAGATGCAATTGATCCTTATCCATTTATTTTGTTAAATTTGGTTTTATCATGTATTGCTGCACTACAAGCGCCAATTATTATGATGAGTCAAAATCGTCAAGCAGAAAAAGATAGCTTGCGAAACCAAAATGATTATCGTACAGATTTAAAAAGTGAATTGATACTAGAATCTTTACACGATCAAATGAATACGATTTTAAAAAATCAAAGACAAATATTAAAGTATATCAAAAATCAGGAGGAACAAGATGAAGAGGAACAAACTAAGTAAGTTAGCACTAATATTAATGATGGTAGTCTTACTAACTGGTTGTGGCAGTGATAAAAGTAGTACTACTGCGAATAATACCAGTGGAAGTAGTAATAATAATAGTACTAATGAAAGTACTACACCTAATTCAAGTGTATCTGAAAGTGATACAACGGGAATGGAAAAGTTAACTTGTTCTAGAGAAGCTACTGCGGGAAGTGGTGTAGATGTTAATCTAGATTATGAAATTTTTTATCAAGGAGAATACATTCAAATACTTCATTCAACAGAACAAGTAGTAACAGATGACCAAGATACCCTAGATGAGTATGAAGATGCTTATAAAGGAATTTATAAACATTATGAAGGGTTAAAGTATTATGATAATACAGTAACCAGAACCAACAATTCTGTAACAAGTGATACTGTGATTAATTATGGTAAAATAGATACAGATAAGTTACTAGCTATCGAAGGTGAAGAAGATAATGTCATTAAAGATGGAAAAGTAAAATTAGATGACTGGTTAGATTTTGCAGAGCAATTCGGAACGAAATGTGAGTAGTTCCTAATACGTTCAAGTAGTTCAACGGATAGAATCTCTTCCTCCGACGGAGATGATACGGGTTCGATTCCCGTCTTGAACACCATATTGTTATGTTAAACATTAGTTAAAATGTCACCGATTTATAATATAGGTAACAAACAAAGGAGTACTTTGTTTGTAGTAGTAT
>CALVJR010000046.1 GCA_944332295.1 uncultured Bacilli bacterium
TCTCTATCATATCTAATTTGGCATTGTTGAATATCTTCATTCTCTCCACAACCAATAGACTCATAATATTTTACATTTGCTTTTGCTGCATCAATTTGCTCTTGCACTCCTGGCATTGCATCTTTTAGCGCTTTAGTGTCAGCATTGATTCTTTCTCTTTCACTTTCTAATTCACTTTGTAAGTTTTTTTGTTCTGTTTGCTTGGTAGTTAAATCTTCTTGTTGTTTTTTATTCTTAGCAATTAAATCTTCTAACTCTTTCATGATTTTATCATTATATTCTGTTAACTGTTCTACTACTGACATACGATAAATCATATCTGTAATACTAGTTGCTCCGAAAGCATATTCTAAATAAGTATTTTCTCCATTTGCTAATTGATAATATTCTAATATCTTTTTACTTTCTTCACTTTTTTCTTTTATTTCTTGATTACTTTGGTCTATTTCAATTTGAAGTGTTCCAATTTCCTCGACAATCTTGTCCAATTCTGCCTCAATCTCTGCAATTCTTGCTTTGATTTCTGCTACTTCTTTATCATTTTTAGCAACTTTATCTTGTTTTGCTTGTAAATCTGCCGTATATTTTTCTACTTCTGCTCTAAATTCTGCTAGTGTATTGGCACTAGCCTGGGCATCCATAGGTAGTAAGATATAGGATGCAATAATAGAAATTAGAACTAGAAAAGCTATTATTTTATATTTTTTCATTATATCTTCAAATACTTTCTTACGGCACTGGCACTACCAACCATACCTACTAAAATACCTATTACTACTACAATTCCAGCTGTAGAGTAAATAAATGGTTCCGGTTCTATCAATTGAATTAATTGACTAAATAAGTAACCATCAAAATGTTTATAAAAAGCTAGATATCCATAAGTAGTAAATATTACTGGTACTATGGATCCTAATAGTCCTAATATCATACCTTCAATAATAAATGGTGTTTTAATTGTAAAGTTACTTGCTCCTACCAATCTCATAATTCCAATTTCTCTTCTTCTGGCAGAGATTGTTAATTTAATTGTATTTATAATTAAGAATACTGTAACAATAACTAATGCAATTACTACTCCATAAGTTACTTTTTCGATAGATGAGAAAGCTCTAACCATTTTTTCTACCATTCCTTCTCCGTATCTTACTGTATTTACGTGTTCTATTCTTTCAATTCTTGCTGCGGTATTTGATATGTTTTCTACATTTTTAACTTTTACTTGGAATGTATCTTTTAATGGACTTTCTTCATTACTCCACTCATCTAACACGGTATCAAATACTTCCGATTCTTCTTGCATTTCCTCTTTTACTTGTTGTTTTGATTCAAAGACAACACTTCTTTTATTGACATTTGGAATTGATTTTATTTCGTTTTCTACTAGTTGAATATCTTCTTCTGTTACATTATTATTTAAGAAGATAACAATTGTTAAATCTTTTTCTATTTCTTTTGTGAAGTTTTGTACATTAAATGATGCCATAATAGCTATTGCTACTATAATCAGTGTAATGGTAATACAAGAGATGGATGCTAAAGACAAGCTAAAGTTTCTGATTACACTTTTAAAGGCATCTCTAATGCTTCTTCCTAACATTCTAAATATTCTCATCTATATAAGTTCCTTTCTGCTTAAAGTTAACCAAATGTCCGTCTTTTAAAGTTACTACTTGCTTTTTCATACTATTAACAATTTCTTTATCATGCGTTGCCATAATAATGGTTGTTCCTCTTGTCTTATTAATATTGTCTAATACTTTCATAATTTCCATACTTCTCTCTGGATCTAGATTTCCAGTTGGCTCATCACATAATAATAATTTAGGATCATTTACAATAGCTCTAGCAATCGCAACACGTTGTTGTTCTCCTCCTGATAATTGATCAGGATAATTATGAACCTTATTTTTTAATCCCACTTCTTCTAATGCCCTTAATACCTTCGTTCTAGTTTTTTCTTTACTAGCTCCGATTACTTCCATAGCGAAGGCTACATTTTCATATACTGTCAATTTAGGTAGTAGACGATAATCTTGGAAGACAATACCAAGTTTTCTTCTTAATTTATATACTTTTGTATTTCTAAGCTTTGCTACATCTAGTCCTCCGACAATAATTTGTCCTTTTGTTGGTTTTTCCTCACGATATAGCATCTTAATTAATGTACTTTTTCCACTACCAGACCCGCCAATTACGAAAGTAAAAGAACCCTTTTCTATAGCAAGATTTAAATCATAGATTGCTGTGACCCCATTTTTATATTTTTTCTCTACATTTTTTATTCTGATTAAGTCCATATTTACCTCCATCCTAGTATATTTTATTATATCATATATTTCGACATAACAAAAGAGGAGAAATTTGGTATTTCTCCTTTCTTTACTTTTATTTACTCTTCAAAATATACTTTGATACTTACCTTATTAATATTTATACTGCGATTTGTTAGTTTTCCTTCTTCTAATGATAGATTTTTTACTTTCCACCTTTTACTTCATATGCATCTTCTACGACAAAGAAAACTTTTGGATCTATTAGCTTTATTCCTTCAGTTAGCTTATAATAATCTCTTTTTGGTATTACTGATAGTAGTACTTTTCTTTTTTTCTCTAGAAAAGCACCCTCTACATTAAATATTGTTACTGTATGCTTTAAATTATTTACAATATATTCTTTTATTTCTTTTTCTTTTGTAGTTACGATATAGAATGCTTTATTGCTAGATATACCTAATAACACTTTATCTATCATCATATTGTTTATAAATACTAAAATAATTGCATACATCATCATAGACCAGCCAAAGAAGATACTTCCTACTATAATTATACTTGCATTAATAATCATACTAGATTTAGCAATTGGTATTTTATGATATTTATATAATATTTGACTTATAATTGGTAGTCCACCATTACTAAATCCTGTTTTATAAATAAAACCATTAGCAAGGCCTCCTATTACTCCTGCGAAAATAATAATTAAAAACTTATCGTCATAGTTAATAGTAATTCCTTGGGTAATTATTGCTGTTAATTTGACAAATAATGGATAAATAAATGTTGCTAATAAACTTCCTAAGGTTCTTTCTTTTCCTAAGTACATGAAACTAAATAATAGACAAGCTGATGATATTAGTAATATCATTATAGATGAGTCTATTCCATAAACATAATTTGTGATAATGGCTATACCATTTACTCCTCCTGCTACTAAGTCTGTTGGTAATAACAATAAATTATATACTAAAGATAATACTAGTAGTGAAGCCAACAATATTAGTATTCTTCGTAGGAGGCTTTTTCGTTTTAATTTTTTTATTATATTTTCAATAAAGTTATCCATTATTCACCTCCAAATACCTCATAGGCATCGGTTACCACAAAGAATGATTTAGGGTCAATTTCATGAATACCTTCTTTTAGTTTATAGTAATCTTTTGTAGGAAGGACACACATTAATACTTTTTGATTTTCTTTCGCATATCCTCCTTTAGCATTAAATACTGTTACTCCGTGATTTAAATATCTTAAGATATATTCTTTTATTTTTTCTTCCTCATCAGTTACAATATAGAATGCTTTACTATCGGATACTCCTAATATTACTCGGTCTGACATATAACTAATTACATATAAAATGATAATAGAATACATAAATTGAGTTGGACCAAAGACAAAAGCTGTTAATAATACTATTGTTCCGTCACAATATAACATACTATTTCCAATACTAATTTTTAAATATTTAGATAAAATTTGATTTATGATGTCTGTTCCTCCCGTTGTGAACCCTGCTTTATATATCAACCCTGCACCAAAGCCATACACTACTCCTCCAAAAACTGATATTAATAATAGTTGATTAGTATCAATATCAATAATATTTCCAATATTCTTAGTTAGATTTACACAAATAGGAAATAATAACGATCCTAAAATAGTTGCTTTGGTCTTTTCTTTTCCTAATAGAAAATAACTTAAAATTAATAAGATAATAGAACCAATTAAAATTACTAAAGAATTATCAATATTAAAAAGATAATTAATTATGATAGCAAATCCTGCTACACCACCTGCAACAATATTATTGGGTACTAGGAATAAATTGTATGATGTTGCAATTAAAAGACAACCGATAACTAGTTGGATATGTCTTTTTACACTAGATTTTGAATTAATTTTCTCTAATATTTTTAAATCATTTTTTTTAGAAAACCATTTCATAAGCACCCTTCTTTTTTCTTTTTAATTTCTATTTTTTAAATTTGCTTCTATAAACATATCTATATCTCCATCTAGTACTTTTCCTACGTTACTTGTTTCTGCATTTGTTCTATGGTCTTTTACCATTGAGTATGGATGTAGGACATAACTTCTAATTTGAGAGCCAAAATTGATATTCATTTGTTCTCCTTTTATCTCGTTTAACTCTTGATTTTGTTCTTCTAACTTTTTCATTAAAAGCTTATTTTTTAATACTTTTAATGCTTGTTCTTTATTTTGAATTTGACTTCTTTCGTTTTGGCAAGTCACTACAATTTTGGTTGGAAGATGTGTAATTCTTACTGCTGAATCTGTTGTGTTTACTCCTTGTCCACCAGCTCCTGTTGAACGATAAACATCTATTTTTAAATCTTTTTCATCTATTTCTATATTGTTATCTTGTTCTATTTCTGGTGTTACTTCTACAGATGCAAATGAAGTATGACGTCTGTTATTAGAATCGAAAGGTGATAATCTTACTAGTCTATGTACTCCTTTTTCATTTTTTAAATATCCATAAGCATTATTTCCTTTTACTCTAATCATTACACTCTTGATTCCCGCTTCATCCCCATCTTGATAATCTAGTACTTCTACTTTATATTTCTTTTTTTCACACCATCTTGTATACATTCTATATAACATTAATGCCCAGTCACAAGATTCTGTTCCTCCAGCACCAGGATGAATTTCTAAGGTACAATCATTTTTATCATATGGACCATTTAGCAACAATAGTAAATTTACTTCTTCTGTTTTTTGTTCTATAAATACAATTTCTTGTTCTAATTCTTGGATTGATTCTTCATCATTTTCTATTTCTAATAAATTTACTAGTTCTAAGTCATCTTTTACCTTTGTTAGCACTTGTTCTATACTATCGACTGTAGATTTTTCATCATTTAACTCTTTTATTATTTTTTCTGCTTGTTGTCTATCATTCCAAAAATCTGATTGTTTGGTCTTTTCTTCTAGATTATTTACTTTTTGTTTTAATGTATCAATGTCAAAGTGACCTCCATAGTTCTTCTAATTTTTTTTCATTTTTTAATAGTAATTCTTTTATCTCTTTTAATTCCATTTTTCCTCTCCTTTTTAGTTTGTACTTTTTTTTATTTTCTATTCTTTTCTTAAGTCAATGATAAGGTAACATATTTTTTATTATTTCTCAAATACTTTTTTTATTATTTTTGTATACTTTTCTCATATTTTACATATATTATTAGTGAGGAAGGTTCACTGTTAAGTGTGAAGATCCTCTGTAAATAGATAAAGGAGCCAAATTAGGCTCCTTGTTTTTTTATTTTTTGTAATGTTTTTTGTTGATATAAATATTCTTCTATATGAATTTGATGATAGTCTGGATCATATTCGCTTAAGCCATTGTACATATTCATAAAAGTAGTATTATATGGCTCATATCTACTGCCACTATTTCTAAAACGGACTGTATAAGTAGAAAATCCGTAATCCTCCTTACCTTGATAAAATGTTATAGCATAGGACTCTTCTTCTCTCTTTATTTCAACTTTGCTTGCATCCTCTAATGGGGCATCATCTGAATACCATTCAATTACGCCATTTTGAAACAATTTTTCAAACGCATAATCTTCCTTTTCTGGATTATTTGTGCCGTCTAAGTTAAATTCTTCTAAAAACATATTATTTTCCTCTGCCTCGACTTTAGGATAAGGTCTTTTTTCTTCAATTCTTGTATATAATTCATCTAGTTTTTGATATAAAAAATAATTTTCTTTTGTAATAGTAAAAGTTTTTGATACTGGCCAATTTTTAATATTTTCTTTTGGCCAATAAGACCAATATAAGTCTAGAGTTCCTCCAAACTTAATATCAAAACTCCCATCGTCTGTTATTATTCTAAAATTATCATAACCGTTTTCATCCTTTTTCTTATTTATTTCAATCATAACTTCCTCCTGTTTTATATTAGTATAACATGTTTTACTTTCTAACTAAAAAAAAAGGCTCGTTTTTTTAGCCTTTTTTCTATATTTAATTATTTATTATAGACTTTAATTCTCCCATGCGAGAGGTTGGTATAAATCCAGCTTCTGCTGCGATAACATCTGGGATTCTATTGACTACTGTTGCACAAGTAAGTTCTACTGTATTTGGTTTTTCAATTACCATTGTAGTATTTGGTTCTCCATAAACAGTCCATTCATTTCTATCAAACTCATCTTTATTATATACTTTTCCAATACACTCTGTCTCAAGAGTAATACCTTCTTTTGTCTCAGTAGTAACAACAGCACTCATTCCTGTTGCCATGCCTGCTTTTACAGTCATGCCTAAAGTACTAGATTCAATGTCATAATCGTTAAATTGTGGAACACATTTTTGTCTTTGACTGATTACTGTTAATCCTAACTTATCACAAAGCCAGCCGTTTACATTCCACATATATGATGGGGCATAAGCACCACTTTCTATTACTTTTTGTCTTTCTTCATCAGATATTTCGTCAGCACTTGCTACATCACGTTCAAACTCTTCTTTTGTTAATCCTGCTCCATGAGCTTTTGCTAAAGCAATTCCATAATCTTCTACATTATAAGAAGAGCTACCTTTAATTTTCGTAATATTATGACTTGCTCCTACTAAAGTGGTAATTAAATTTCCCCAGAAAGCATCTTGGTATCCACTACCCGTAATAGTACAGTTATTTTCTTTTGCAAGCTTATCAATTTTACTAGTTAATGTTGGATTTGAATTCATTGGGAAGAAAGCTTCTTCACATGTAGTAATTGCATTAACTCCACATTTTGCACAAGTCATTAATGCATCTTCTACATCTGCAAGTAGACTCATTGTTGTTACAATGACACAATCTGGTTTTAAGCTATTTAACATCTCTTCTGCTTTCGTTGCATTTTCAACAACAACACCAACTTTTTCTGTTCCCATGATTTCACCAATATCTTTTCCTATGACAGCTGGATTATTGTCTACACCTCCTACAATTGTTCCACCATTTTCTATTACATAGCGCATGGTGTAAACACTCATTTTTCCACAACCATATTGAAATATTTTTAATCCTTTCATTATTTCCCTACCTTTCTTATTTTTAGTATACCACCTTAATTTAAATAAAATCGCTAGAGAATAAAAAAAGTCACACTTTTTTCGTGTCACTTTACATTTTGCTATTTTCTTTTTTTGTTAATATATACTTTTATTAAGTCAGGATCATTTTGATTTTCTGGTAGGTTATCTAATGAAAAAAACTTCATATCTTTTGATTCTTCATCCCAGGCTAAATTTCCAGAATAATTTGTAATATGATATAGTGCTGTATTATTTATTACAACATCTCCATTAGGATATTCATTTTTTCTAGAAAGTCCTGAGACTATATCTATTAACTCTAAATCTTCTTCTTTTACATCTAGATTCGTCTCTTCTTTTATTTCTCTAATTACTACGTCTTGAAACCTTTCTCCTGCTTCTTGACATCCTCCAGGTAATCCCCATTTATCGTTATCTTTCCTACTTTGTAATAGTATTTCTCCTTTTTGATTTTCAATGATTGCTGCTGCTCCGTCTTGTAAAATTGGAATTTTATGTTGTAGTATTCCCATGCACTTTCTTATAAATACCGGATATCCATAGATTTTGCTTACTTCTATCATCTCTTCTGTTGATAAGTTCTCTATCATTTTTACAAAATCTTCATAAGGCATATTTCTTTGTTCTTGTCTTGTTAATGTTTTTATATAATCTATTACTTCCTTATTTTCCATACGTTTTCCTTCCTTTAAAATTTCTATTATTATACATCTTCGTAACTTCTTTTGCAACAATAGAACAAGTAAAAAACTTAGGCTTTTTAATCTTCTAACAATTCCTCTAAAAGATAGTGTCCTGATTCTTCATATGTTATTATTCCATCTTTATTTAGATCTTCTTTTTCTTCATAAAACATTTCTTCTTTTTGGTAGTATTTTTCTTTTCCTTTGCTTAAACTACTTAAGGCTCTTGCGATAGAGAGATTTGCTTTGTTACCATATTTATTCATTATTTTTTTTACTAAATCATAATCTTCTTTTTTTAATACAAATTTTGTTTTTTCTTCTGTTGGAACACAGTCAATATAGCTACATGAATGATATTCTTCAATTACTGTTACTCTTGTTATACGATTAATTCTAACTTTATATCTACTAGGAGCTATTATGCCATCTTCTGCCGTAAAAGTTATCTCTACTGATAATAATATTATTGCTAATAAAATTATTACTGCTACTATTTTAATTATATTTACTATTTTATCTTTTGAATGATTTATGTTTTTCATATATTTGCTCCTGATATATTTACTCTTGAATTATATACCTTTATAGTTAACTACAATTTATCATATCTATTTGTTTATATCAATAACTTTTAAGTTTAATCATTTTGTTATTCAATCCTCTGTTGTTTGTTCTATTTTCTTATAATACTTCTTGAATTACTTTGTACTCAATGTTATAATCAGTAAAAAATATTTAGACAGAGGTATTATATAATGAAAAGATATAAGCAAAGTGATGTGGGAATAGTTATTAATATTCTTAAAAATGATGGTGTAGTTAGTGTTCCAACAGATACTGTTTATGGAATATGTGCAAGAGTTCATTCTTCTAAAGCTTTTAACAAATTAGTAGAAGTTAAGAATCGTCCTTCTAATAAAAATTTTCCGGTTATGTGTAGTGATATAGAGCAAATTAAAAGTATTGGTATTGTCGACGAAAAAGTAGAAAAACTAATTCATGCTTTTATGCCTGGCCCTATTACTTTAGTTTTACGAAAAAAAACCGAAGCTTTTGGATATATTAATAACGGAGGTTTAAGAGAGAGTGATGAGGTTGCTGTTAGAATGGCCCCTTCTTCCTTTCTAAAAGAAGTCATTGCTGGTGTAGGAAGTCCCTTATTTATGACTAGTGCTAATAAAAGCGGTATGGATGTATGTAAAAGTTTAGATGATATTGAAAGAATGTGTCCTGATTTAGATGGTATGGTAGAAGGAGATGTTTCTTTTGGAGCAGCTAGTACTATTGTTGATTGTACTGGAGAAGAAATAAAAATCCAAAGAGATGGTCCTATTTCAAAAGAACAGGTTATGGAAGTAATAAAGAGATAATCAGAATACATCATTATATTGTAGCTATTCTTTATCTTGAATTGATAGAAATGCACAAAAAAAAGGTCAACATTTATTGTTGACTTTTTTAATTTAGGAAAAGTATTGACAATCACATTCGTCAATACTTTTCATTAATTAGCTATTAAATTATTATCTTCATTAACTTGTTTTTGCAATAATTCTAAATCCTTAATGTTTTTATTATCTTTTAACACTTTCATTT
>CALVJR010000047.1 GCA_944332295.1 uncultured Bacilli bacterium
TTTCTGAAATGACTCTTTTTTATAGACTAAAATAGTGTCAGCAATTTTACTCACCAACACTATTTATTATAGAACCACTTTTTAGTTCTATGTGTGGAGTAAATTTATATATTCACCAAAGAACTAGAGATTTAATAGAAAACAATAATTTGAAAGAAGAAATTTATGACAATGAAATAGAAAATATAAAGCTTACTTTAAATTATCAAGACTATAAAGACAATCCAGAAAAGGAAGTTAGACCAGAAAAAGTTAGAGATGCGATTGTTGGTGAAATGTATGATGAAATTCAAAAATGTTACAAAAAAACAATAGGTGATATATTAACAACAGATAATAAATTAGCAATAGAAAAAGGTAAAAAAATATAAAAAAATAATAGCTATAAAAAACCCATTTTATTATTATGATGTCTACCAAACAGGGTTCACATCATATTAAAGAAACGGGTTTTTATAATAAAATAAATACAATATTTAAGTAGAAATCTATAATATTTCAGTTTCGTTTATATTATTTTCTTTTGTATTACTTTCTAATTCTTCAAAAGTTTCAGACTGTTTTTCTTGTAAATCATCACTGGTTACATCATCATTAATCTTTTCCATTGGTACTCCGTTTTTCTCAGTAGTTTGTTCATCTTTTAAAGGTTCTAATTGCTTTGCTAACTGTTTTTGGATAAACCCTAAATTAAATAATTTAGATCCTACTCGCATATCCATGCGATCCTTTTTTTGTTTTAACGCAACCATAGCGCTAGTACCAGCATCTACAATAAAAGGTAATCCAGTAATAAAGCTTGCCATATCACTATTTAAAAATATTAAAGGCCAAGCCATTTCTTCTGGAGTAGCGAGACGTTTTGCTGTACCAGTCTCAGCAACCAACGCATCCATTCCACCAGCTTCAATTTCAAACTCTTTTTTCATTCCTGTATCGGTACTACCAGGAAGTAGGGCATTTACTCTAATCTTTTTAGGTCCTAACTCAATAGCAAGACTTGCCATATAATAGTTCATTGCTCTTTTTGATAGAGGATAAGCCATCATACCAAGTGTATCCTCATTTGCTTGATGATGTAGTGCATCAAGCATTTCATCCCAAGTCTTAGCCATGGTAAATTTTTCAAACTCATTAGCATATTTATCCCAGTATAATCCTCCGGTAGAAGTTACATAAGAAATAGTTCCACCATAAGACATTCTATTTTTTAAGTATTCTTCCGTAATATATTTATTAGCAATATAATTTACTGTAAAAGTTTTATAATAATTAGTTTTAGCACCAGATAATCCAGCAACACCAAAGAAAGAATCAATATGAGTAGGTATTTGACTCATAGCATTATCAATAGATTCTTTACTACTTAAGTCTACTTCAATAAACTTTGTTACTCCTTCAATTTCTTTTTTTACTATATCCAATGCATATACTTCTGCATTTAACTCACTTAATAGCTTCACTGTTGCAAGTCCTATACCAGAACTAGCTCCTGTTACCACACAAATTTTATGATTGTATCCAAAATAATCTTTCATCATTATACCTCCTACTATTAGTCTATCACTTTCAATTCTAGATAAAAAAGAAAAAAATATTTCTTATTTAAAAATTTACATTATATTACATTTTTTCTTGTGAAAAAACTATTTTTGCTTTAGAATAAAAAATTAAGTAGGCATAGTAGGGGGAATTTAGATGTCAGATATAAAATACGCAGTAGTTATGAGAAAAGAAAAAATAAACAACCAAATTTTTATATTACTTCCAACAAAACTAGTAGAAGGAACACTAGATAATAGCGAAGGGTATTACTTTTATACGGAGGATGGCAAACGACTTATTGACTTATATAATCCTATTTCTATGACAAACTCTGAAATAGAAGAAGTAGCAGCATATACAATTTCAGAGAGTTATTTACTACAAAAATACCCAGATTATTCTAAAGAAGAAGCAAAGAACGATTACTTTAATAAAATACATAATGCAATAAATATTGCAGTATATTTTACAAATCGTAATGAAACAGGAATTATTCCTTTTTATTTAGATAAAGCAATAGATAAAATAAACAATAAATCAAAAGAAGAAGAACCAGAACTATCGGTTGCACTTGACATTTTTTCTGATATTTCATTTATGCCTGTAGACCAATATGGATATCCATTATCACCTTACGAATTAGAGCAAATAGGATATAACGATAGTGTGGAATCATCATTTAATAAAGTCTTAGAACAATTATTAAAGATAGAAGATAATTATACCATTCATAAAATATTAGAAAAAATGTATGAAGGAAATGAGGACTTAAATGAAATTATATCATCTTTATCTTTTTCTAATATGATAGAGGAAGCAACAAAAGACAATTTTCAAAAAATAAGCATTTCTGATATTTTCTTAAACAGTTGCAGTCATATTCTAGCAATCAATGATAAAGATGAAATAATAGATATAGTTAATCAAACGATAGATTTTCTAACGACAATTTATTGTCAGTTTCATGATTATTGCATAATAGAAGAACAACCCGAAGTAGAATCAGCTTGTGATTTTTTAGACAACTTAACAACTTGGTATAAAGAATTAATGGATAATAATATAGATATAAATAACATACATAAACAAATTGAAAACTTAAAAGAACAGCAGATAAATAACATGCAATCTGTTCATAAAAATTATCAAGCAGTATTAGAACAATATAAAAACAATAACTTGCATAAAGAGAGCAATAATAAACCAGAAAAGGAAACTTCCGTAATAGATATAGTAAGTGCTAAAAAGTATTTAGATGAAAGAGTAATAGGGCAAGAGAACGCGAAAAAGAAAATGATTTGTGCGATATGGAATAAGCAGGTTGGTAATGAAATAGAAGAAAAAATGCCAGCATATTGTTTACTAATCGGGCCAACCGGTTCTGGAAAAACACTACTTGCAGAAACGATTGCTAACTATCTAGAAGTACCTTCTATTATATTTGATACAACGCAACTGACCGCAACAGGCTATGTAGGGGATTCGATTACAGATTCCTTAACCAGATTATTATCTAAAGCAAACAATAATGTGAAAAAAGCAGAACAGGGAATTATAATCTTTGATGAAATAGATAAAAAAGGATCTGATAGCAATAAAGATATTGCTGGTAAAGGTGCCCTAAATGCTTTACTTCCTTATTTAGATGGACGTACTTACTACTTAGATGTGAACAAAAAACAAATTCCATTTAAAACAGACAAATTAATGATAATAGCAACTGGTTCTTTTGCAGAAGCAATAGAAATGAAGCAACACAAAAGCTATTCTAGCTCTTCCGCTGGATTTTTAAGAGAGTCAGCCACTAATACTACTTCTATTGAATTAACAAGCGAAGATTTAATAGAATATGGAGGTATACCTAAAGAATTAGTAGCTAGAATTCCAGTAATTATCATGTTAGAATCTCATACCAAAAATAGTTTAAAAGAAATTTTATACCATAAACAAATTAGTCCGTTATATAAAAATGCCAAAGCATTTCATTATGTTGATAAACATTTTTGTTGGAGCAACGGTTATATAGATGCAGCTGCTGACAAAGCTTTAGAACTTGGATATGGTGCTCGCTCTTTAAATAATATTGTAGAAAACAGTATTATTAAAGCAAAATGGGAAGTATTAAGTAATACCACTAAATACGCAGGATTTAAAGTAACAGAAGATACAGTATATGATTCAGAGAATGCAACGTTATATGGTTATGCGGGCGAAGAATATCAATTAAAAGAAATTTTAGCAGAGAAAAAGGAAGCGGCAATGCAATATAAAAAGAAGTAAAAATAATATTTTCATAAAATAGAATAGGAGTGAAAAAATGAATAAAAGTGAATCAAGTTACAGATTGGCAAGAAAGAGAATGTTTGAACAGGAAAACTATGTGTTTAATGAATGTGAAGATTGGTTAAGAAAGTATAAAGAAACATATAAAAAATTTGAAGCAATAAGTCTAGTTAGCAAAAAAGAAGGACAAGTATTAAAAATAAGTTCATTAATATCCGAAATCGAAGATAACGAAGAGGAATCTAGATATCATTTTTCTCTAAATTTAGATAATCTTTCTGGAAAACCGTTCTTAAGAGGTCCAAGCATTTCTATAGATGCAAAAAATAAAGATACAATAAATTATTTATTAGTAGCAATCACTGAAAATTATTTAAATGCAAACAGTATATCCCATGTTGAATTATTAGAAAATGATGGATTACAATTGATTTGTAATCAGGGTATTATTTCATCTTTAGAAATATCTGGCATAAGAGAAGGAGAGAAAGATTGGTATTCTTTTGTAGAAATGGTTGCCAATAGTAAGAATAACAAAACAAATAAAGATATGCTTTCTCTTGCTTATAACATGGCAAAAGAGGAGAAAATAAAACAAGATGATATATTTAGAAAATCAATAGACCAAAGTGATGACTCCTTTTTATATGTATATTCTTATCAAAAGAAAAAAGAAACAAAAACAAGAAAATAATAACAAATAGTAAAGAAGTAAGAGTAAAATGGAAAATAATGATACTAAGAACCATGAAAAAGCTCTTTTCTTTCCTACTATTTTATGATATAATTTGTAACAAATAAGGGGGAGTACGTATGGCTAGTAAATATGAACTAATAGGTTCTATCCATAGACAATACGAAAAAGAACCATATAAGCAGCAAGAAGTAATATCTATTCCTGGCATTTCATTAGACAGTTTAGAAAATATAGATAGATTTACATCTAGTATGACTGAAATGGACATCATGGAAGCATTACCAGAACAAATGCAAGATAAAAATCATTTTTCTATTCGAGTATGGACTCATTTTAATGATAATGTTTATTATATTAGAACAATTTTTAACGATCCAGAGATACATGAGTTGTTATTGCAAATTGAAAAAAAAGCAGTCTTGTTAGACGGACGATATAAAACATTATCCTTAGTACCAAAATGTCCTTTAGTAAATAATTATTGGGAAAAAATAGAACAAGCCCTAAATACGAAAGATTTAGATACATTAGGACAGTATTTCTCTACGCAAAGTAAATATTACTTTAAATTAGAAAGATATTTAAATAGTGGCTATGATTATGGAGAAAAAGAAAAAGCACTACAAGAGTTAAAATTAGAATTTCGTGATTATCGTATTTTTAGAAAAGTTTATGTTTCCCAAAAAAGAAATTATTATGCATCAACACCAGTATCAAGAAAAAATAAGAATGTTACACCTGCCATATTTTTTGAAGCAGAAGCAACATTTCCACATTCAGAGGATGACTATAGAGAGGATATGACCTATCTTTTCAATACACAAAGTGAAAAAGAAGAATTTTTATCTCCAGAAGAATATGAAATGTGTAATCCTGGTTTTTATGATACTCCAGCACCTAGATTAGTAAAAAGTAGGAGAACTAGACCAAAAAAATCTTCAAGAGACGAGAATTAATTCATTTTTCTATTGTAAAAATAAAAGATTTATGATACTATTAAATGGTCATGTAGATGACCAATCTTTTGCCCTGTTGGTGAAGTGGTTTAACACGCTGCCCTCTCAAGGCAGTATACACGGGTTCGAACCCCGTACAGGGTACCATTGTTTATATACTCGACACTTTTACAAGATGTCGAGTTTTTTAATTATCAATTTCGCTATGAATTGATTTTTTTGAAGAGAAAATATGATAGTAAATAGTATAGATTTTATAATTTCTTATAATATAATAAATGAAAAAATGAAGGAAAAGGAAAAGGTTTGGGGAAGTAAAATGGATGATTTAAAAGTTATAGAAATAATGAGACAAAGAGAAGTAGAGAAGTATAAACAAGGACTAAAAAAGTCAGCAGAATTAATGGCAGTAATTAATGTTTATGGAAGATTAGATACGAAGTATTATACGGGTTTACTTTTAAACATGAGTAATATTAATGAACGTTTTTTAGAAACAGGAGATTCTTCTACTATTGATGGTTTATATGAAGTATATCAAACGACAAAAGAGGAAACATCTACAGTAGATGCTTATATGGCATTAAAGCAAAAAATAGAGCATCTTAGATCATATAAGATAGAGGAATCAAAAATGAGAGTAAAACGATATCGATAAAATATTTTAAATATAAAAGAACAGCAGCTATTAGGAATGAAAAGTATAAGTGTATTGTAAAGTTATTCTTTGCTAAAAGACTTGAATATCAGTTTTTTTTACATGGAGTGATTTTTCTTTAGAATTATTTCATTGTTTTGTTTTCCTTTCTTGACATGTTGGTTGATTCATATTATAGTTTCTATATAAGATAGAGTAGAGGTGATTTGAATGATGAAATTTTATAAACATGAGTTAGATAATCCTAAGATTTTATCTTGTGAGAAAATAGAGAAAGATTGTTGGATTCGCCTAGTAAATCCTACCCAGCAAGAAATTGATTTAGTAGCAAAAGAAGCAGATATTCCTGCTAGTATTATTTCGCAAGTATTAGTGGAAAAAGAATTACCTAGAATTAAGCAAGTAGCAGGAGCAACCCTAATTGTATTAGATGTTCCTTATATGAAAGATAAAAGTATTAAAAATAAATATATTACTTATCCATTAGGAATCATTATTTGTGATAATTTTCATATAATTACTGTATCATTAATAGAACATGAGTTTTTAAATAGTTTTGTAAATGGTGATGTTGAAACTTTTTTTACTTATAAAAAGACTAGATTTTTAATTCAGATATTTTTAAAATCTGCTGAAGTTTATTTAAATACTTTATCATCTATTGATGAAGATATTCAAAAGCAGGAGAAGGTAACTTATAAATCTACAAGTAATCGTCAGTTAATTAATTTTTTAAACATTCAAAAAACATTAGTATATTTTATTACCTCATTACAAGCTAACGGGCATGTCCTAGAAAAACTACATCGGGAAGATATTTTACCTATGTATGAAGAAGATAAAATGTTACTAGAAGATGCTATGATTGAAAATAAACAATGTATAGAGATGTCAACTATCTATCGTGATATCTTAGATTCTACGATGGATACTTATGGTACGATTATTTCTAATAATCTAAATGTAATTATGAAAGTGTTAGCAGGTATTACGATTGTCTTTTCTATTCCTACCATGATTTCTTCTTTCTTAGGAATGAATGTACCTTTAGGTTTCCTAGAAGACTTTGAGTTTGCCTTCTTAGCTGTCTGCGTTGTATCTTTTCTACTTTCTTTTTTAATTGCATGTTGGTTAAAGAAAAAAGATATGCTATAATGAGATAGTCTAAGCTTTTATGAGGAGGAATTATGGAAGAGTTTGTTATATCGATTATGAATCAATTAGGGTATTTTGGAATATTTTTTCTAATATTTATTGAAAATATATTTCCACCAATACCATCAGAGGTAGTATTATTATTTGGTGGTTTCATGACTACTTATTCTAAATTAAATTTATTTGGAATGATTATTTTTTCAACACTAGGGTCTACTGTTGGAGCAATCGTATTATACTATATCGGAAAGATTTTAAATAAAGAAAGATTAAAGAAAATCGTATCAGGTAAAATTGGTAAAGTACTACGACTAAAAGCCAGTGATATAGAAAAAGCAGATAAATGGTTTGATACCAAAGGAAATAAAACTGTTTTCTTCTGTCGTTTTATCCCTGTTGTTCGTAGCCTTATTTCTATTCCTGCCGGTATGAGTGAAATGATTATGTCTAAATTCTTACTGTATACAATAACAGGTTCTCTTATATGGAATACAGTTTTATTATTTGTAGGAAGCAAAGTAGGAGAGAATTGGAAGAAGATTGAACAAATCATGAGTCAGTATTCACATATTATTCTAATTATTTTAATCATTGCTTTTATAGGATTTGTAATTTATCATTTCTCAAACAAGAAAAAGAAAAAAACTAAGACCCAGAATTAAGTTTACTTAATTCTTTTATTTTGTTATAATAAAAGAACCGACTAATTATAATAGAATAGGTGGTTTATATGAGACAATTAAAAATTATGAGTATGGATTTTACTCCTAACTTTTTACTTTCTAGAAGAATGATACCTGGTCAAAATGAAGAAATGATGAAGATTGCTACTTCATATATTCAAGAGGATCAATGTTTTGATGTCATTTTATTACAAGGACATGATGTTTATAAAAGAGCAATAGAATTAGCAAAACAAGGAAATTATTGTGTTTTTTCTGAAAAGAACACCTCCTCAGCAATTTTAACAAAGCAGGAATTACCAGTGTATGAACACTTTAATATTCCAAAGGTAGGAAATATCATTATTTTGCCAACAGTGTATAATTTTCTTTCAATAGCGTCTGTTTCTCTAACTAACAAGAAAGAAGAAGAAAAATTATTAAAGACATGGAATAAGTTTATAGACCACGAATGTAAGGAAATACATACAGAATTACAAGTAGTAGGAGGTCTATTTCAATCAAAAAAAGACCTAGCATCTCTTGCTGAAAAAACAAACTTAGTAGATACAGCACAAAACATTCAATCGGATTGTGATGAATTAAAAAATGACAGTTACTCGATTTTAATCTCTAAGGAAATAAAATTGATAGATCCAGCACCACATAGACAAACAGGACTGGTAAAAGAAAAATATATTAAACATTGTCCTATCGGTATTTCAGTACAATATACGAATTAATAAGGTAACATTTTATAAGTTATCTTATTTTTATATTGACAAATGACACCCTGTCATATATAATGGATAATTGTATGACACCCTGTCATATATTGCTATTAAAGGTGGTGATACCATGCCTAGTCAAACATTTCTAAATTTAGATTCTAGTAAACAAAATAAATTATTGGATGCAGCGATGTATGAGTTTAAAAATGTTCGTTATACAGAAGTATCTGTAAATCAAATTATTCAAAATGTTGGTATTTCTAGAGGAAGTTTTTATACTTATTTTACAGATAAAGATGATTTGTTTGGTTATATTTTAGAATTAAATAAGAAAAAGGTATTTGCTTTGACTAAGGAAGTATTTGTCTCTTGTAATGGAGATATGAAATATTCTTTTTTTAAGCTTTTTGATGTATTTACTAAGGAAATAGAGGAGCATGATTTATCTAGATTTTTAAAAAATATATTTTTATATTTTAATATCTATAAAGAAAGGTTTGATCGACCTGGACATGCTTTGTTTTTATATGTGAAGGATTCTATTTCAACAGAAGAGATAAAGGCTAATGATTTAGAATTTATTTTCCACTTATTTATGCATAATCTATTTATTGGGATTACAGAAGCTGTAAAGAGTAATAATATTTCTAATATTAGGGAACAATATAGGAGAAAAGTTAATATACTATGTTATGGAATTTATAAGGAGGATAAGAGATGTTAAAAGTTTTTAAGTATTTAAAAAGTTCTATCTTTTCTGTTTTAGCA
>CALVJR010000048.1 GCA_944332295.1 uncultured Bacilli bacterium
TTTAATTCTAGGATGGTGTAATTTTTACTAATGGTATTGGTGGCTGTGGTGGTTGTTCTTCTTTTTCTTGTTTTTGTTCTTGTTCCTGTTGTTGTTTTATTTGCTCTTGTTGTTGCTTCATTTGTTCTTGTTGTTTTCTGATTTGTTCTTGTATTTGTTGTAACTGATCTGCAGGTTGTAATTCTGGCTTTATGTTGTTATTTATTTGACCTGATGGCAGTTCTATAGGATTTGTTATTTTTTCGTTTATTGGTGGAGATGTTACTTGTTGTTCTTGTGTTTCTGTTTGCTTTTCTGGCTGAGTCTCTGGTTGTGGTTCTGTTTTTGTTTCTTCTTTTGTAATAGGAAGTTCTACCTTTTGTTGTTTTTCTTGTTCTAATTGTTCTGATTTTGTTAGTTCTTCTATTGTTTTATTCGTTTCTTCCACCTTTTTTTGTTGAGCTGGTTGTGTTTCTGCTTGTTTTTGTTTTTCTGTTTGAGTCTCTGGTTGTGGTTCTGGTTTTGTTTCTTTCTTAGGTTCTGGTTTTGGTTGTTCTTGTTGTAGTTTTTGTGATGTTAAATTACTTATTGTGGTAGAAGTAGGATTAGGTTTGATTGGTATTTTAGGAACATGGGTTGGCTGTTCCTTTTTTTCTTCTAGAGTTTGTAGTTTTTCTAGTGTGTTTATTGGTTTGTTAGAAGTTGTAGTTTTTAATTGAGTAGGGTAATCTTTATCGATTGTAGTTGGAATGACTCTTGGAGTTGTTTGAGTAGTAGTTTTTTTCTCAATTGGATTTAAAGTTATTTCTTCTAGATTTGGTTTACTAACTTTAGCATTTGTTTCTTGTTGTTCTGTCGGCTTTGTTTGCTGTTGTTCTGTTGTTTTTGGTTGTTGCTGTTGCTGGGTTGGTTGAACTTCCTTTTCTTCTTGTGGTTTTGGTTGTTCTTGTTTTTCTACTTGTTTATCTTCTTTCTTTTCTTCTTGTTTTTCTGCTTCAGGTTTTGTTTGTTCCTCTTTTTCTTGTTCTCCATTATTTTCAAAGAAGTCTTGAGCATCTTCTATTTCAATTACACGTAATACTTCTTCGAAACTCGTTGTTCCATCTACTACTTTTCCTAGGGCATCTTGTAACATAGTAATTACTTTGTCACTATATACTAATTTAGATAGATCATCTTTGCTTAAGTTTT
This sequence comes from uncultured Bacilli bacterium, assembly GCA_944332295.1. Taxonomy (GTDB): domain Bacteria; phylum Bacillota_I; class Bacilli_A; order RF39; family UBA660; genus Faecimonas. Next base: position 1,171 of record CALVJR010000048.1, read on the forward strand.
CATTGTTTAAAGCATTACGCATTTCATCATCTAATTCTAGTACTTCTTGAATAGCTACACGACCTTTATAACCTTTACGACAAGCATCGCATCCATCTGGATTAGCATCCCAAACTTTTTCTATATCTTTTTTTAGATATTTTTTAAATACTTTCTTTTCGAATTTAGAAGTTTCTCTTTCTACACGACATTTTGTACATATTTTTTTTGCTAATCTTTGTGAGATAATACCGGTTAGAGCAGTTGATAATAAGTAACGCTCTACATTCATATCTAGTAAACGTTCTACCGTTGATAGTGTGTTGTTTGTATGGATTGTAGATAGAACTAAGTGTCCAGTAATTGCGGCACGAACTGCGATTTGAGCTGTTTCGCTATCACGAATCTCTCCGATTAGAATAACGTTTGGATCTTGACGTAATATAGAACGTAGTGCAGCAGCGAAGGTCATACCAATTTCTGCATTTACTTGAACTTGATTCATTCCTTCAATGTTCATTTCGATAGGGTCTTCTACTGTGATAATATTTGTTTCTTCTTTGTTTAATGCTTGTAGGATAGAGTATACGGTTGTAGATTTACCAGAACCTGTTGCTCCTGTGATTAGGATAATACCGTTTGGTACTTGAATCATACGTTTTAATCGAGCTAGATTTGATTCATTAAATCCTAAGAAATCTAGTCCTTGTAAACTTCGAGAATAATCCAAGATACGAATAACGATTTTTTCTCCTTCGTTTAAAGGTAGACACGATACACGCATATCCAAATAAGTACCACCAAAGTTACCTTTGATGGCTCCATCTTGAGGTAGACGAGATTCTGTGATGTTCATATTTGCTAATAATTTTAATCTTGTTGTTAGATTTCTTTCATATGTTTTTGGTATATATGTAAAATTCTGTAAATCTCCGTCTACACGAAACCGTATCATCATTCCATCTTCTCTAGGATCAAAGTGGATATCTGATGCGTTCGATTTAGCAGCTGATATAATTATATAGTCAGCAATTTGCGTAATCGGTGTCTTTGTAAAGTCAAATTTTATCATAGTGTCACAACCCCTTTTGTTTGAACTATCTTTGTTTTTTACTATGGTATTTTATCTTATTTTATTATATAATAGTTTTGAAATAATAGCAAGAAAGTAGAGTGAAAAGATGAAAAAAAATAATAAAGGGTTTGTATTAGTTGAGACTTTGGTAGTTACTGTTTTTGTTATGGCGATTTTCTCTGTTATTTATATTAACTTTTATCCTTTAGCAGGAGAATATGAAAGACGTGAGTTTTACGATGATGTTGATAGTAAGTATAATACCTATTGGATTAAGACTTTTATCCAAGGAAGTTCTTATGATTTTTATAAGAGTGGAGGACCTGCTGATACTATTAGTAGTAATAAATATGTTGTTTTTAAATGTGATGATTTAACTTCTCCCGAAGATTTAACTTTTTGTAAAAACATGTGGAGTCGTATGGAAGTGAAACAAGCTATTATTACGGATTATAATTTAACTGATTTTAAAAATGTTTTGCAAAATAATAATACTGTAGCAAACTCCTTAGGAAATATGTTTACTGCTTATATAGAATATTTGCCTTTTTATTCTTATTCTTCTTTAAATGGTGCACAATATCGTGTTTTAGTTGAGTTTGAACGCCATATGAATAGTGATAGGAATAGTGAGGTTTATAATACTTATTCTACTATGGAAATATTGAGACCATAATTTGACAGATGTAGTAGTTAAAATATTATTGATGTAAATTTAGATAAATGATAAAATATATATAATAGGTATGGGTGATGATAAGTTATGGTAAAAAGATTAAATAATAAAGGTATGACTGCAATAGAAATATTGATTACATTTGCTATTGTTGTTGTTATTGTAGTTTCTATGTATAATGGAATTGCAGATTTAAAGGCTAAGGAGACTGTCTCTTCTTATAAACTTAGTTTGGTTACCTATAAGAATTTGCTTACCAAAGATATTCAAGACGATATTATAAAAAATGGACTTACTGCTGCGACTATAGATACTTTGGAACAATCTGGTAAGCCTGTTGGTTATCGGGTTACTTTAACACTTCGTGATGGTACTAGAAGAATATTAGAAGTAAAACAGATTTTTGGTTGTGCAGCAGTCGATTCTTCAGAGGTTGCAGATTTATGTACTTCTAGAGGTATTGATGCTAATCAAAGTGATGAGTTTACTATCAGTTATGGTCCTGAGGGAGAATTAACGGATTATCCTTTACCAGATTTAGGTCATGAAGAGCTTGAAAGTTTCGATGGTAGTGGTACTAAGCGTATTATCTATAGTCTTCAGATTAGTGAAGTTAAAGTTTCTGTAGCTGATTCTATTTTTTCTATTGATATTGTATTGTCACATCCTGATTTAGATGCTAGACATTCTATTAATATTGTTTCACCAATTAATTATTATTAGGAATAGTAAGCAGGCAATCATGGTTTGAAGAATTCTACCTATTAGAAAATTTTTATATTGTATTTTAGTATCAGAAATGATACTTTTTGTTTGCATGTGTACAGATATTCCACCAAAGCAGAAAAAGAAGATAATATAAATGCTTCTTAAGGTATTGTTGCTGATTAAGCTTGTTAAAAATGTACCATTGGTTAAGTCGAAAATGCCATTGATTAATACATATTCTTTTAATGGTAGTTTTATATAATGATTTATTACTGTGATAATTAAATAGAAAAATATTGACGTTCCATAAATTACTATTAAAGTTTTACAAGAGGATATGATTGCTTTTGGTAATGCTTTAGAAAAAGAAATGGTTTCATTTTTCTTTATAGGGAGATGATTTTTTTCTTTAGGACGATTTATGTATGCAATTATAAAGTTTGCTAGTATTATACAACTGAGTATTTTCCAGGTATATTTTTTATTTGGAAATAGTAAAGATACTGGACCTAATATAAAAATAGGATTTGGAAAATGGGTAAATTTGATTAAGTAGTTAGCATTTTTTTCTGTAATTAGATTTTTATCTAATAATTCTTTTGTATATTTACTGCCACTAGGAAATCCACTAATTAGACTCATTGTTATTACATAAAAATTAGCACCATTTATTTTTAAAGTACTACTTATTTTTTCAATAATATTATATTCTATTAATAGAGTTGAAAAAGTAAAAAATAAAAAGCTTGCAGGAAATAACTTTTCTATGAATAGTTTTGTATATTGTAATATGTGTTTCGTTATTAGAGAAGAGTTTATTATATATAGAATCATTAGACAGATTAAAAATATTAGAATTATATTACTTTTTTTATTTTTTTTCATATTTCCTCATTTCTTTGTTATAATGTATCATGGAGGTAGTTTCATGTTTAAGAAAGTTTATGAGAAAATTAAAGATTTTATTAAAGCAGAATATAAATTTATTTTATTTTTAGTTGTTTTTTATGTTATTTGTATTTTTCCTGTTAATTATTATATTATTATTGGTGGAGGAATTAGTGATATTTCTAGTCGTGTTGTTGTTGATGATGGTTATGAGAGTAAAGGTAGTTTTAATTTGTCTTATGTTTCTGAGTTAAAAGGAACTACACTTAGTTATTTATTAAGTTATGTTATGCCTGATTGGAAGAGAGTTAGTATGGATGATTATAAATATACTACGGAAGAGGATTATAGAGATATTGAGTTCCGTAGTGAATTAGATCTTAAATATTCTAATAGTAATGCTATTTATTATGCTTATCAGTTAGCAGGTAAGCCATGTAAGTTAGTTGATACTAATATTTATGTTATTGTTACTTTAGAAGGGTATGAGAATCCTTTAGAAGTAGGGGATGAGATTGTAAAAGTAAATGGTGTAGAGTGTTCTAGTCTAGAGGATGTGCAGGAAGAATTGTTGAAAGTCCAAGGTAATGAAGTTTCTATTACTGTTATTAGGAATGAAAAGGAACAAGAACTTACTTGTCGTTTGTATGAGGAAGAAGATAGAAATATTTTAGGTGTTGCTTTGCAAGCTGTTTCTACGTATGATGTAGATCCTGAGGTAGAGTTTCATTTTGAGGCTAATGAATCAGGACCTTCTGCAGGTTTAATTACGACTTTGTCTATTTATGATCAGTTGACTAAAAAGGATTTGACAAAGAAATTAAATATTGCAGGTACTGGTACGATTGAATCGGATGGTTCTATTGGTGAAATTGGGGAAGTGGAATATAAACTATTAGGTGCTGTTCGTGGGGATGCTGATGTTTTCTTAGTACCTGCAGGTGATAATTATAAAACTTGTAAAAAGGTAGCAAAGGAAGATAATTTGGATATAAAAATTATTCCTGTTAAAACGATAGAGGAAGCAGTTGAAAAGTTGGAAGAATTGTAGTTTGGAGGAAATATATGAGTAATCAAGAGTTATTAGAGTTTGGAAAAAAATATATGGAGCAGGTAGGGGGATTTATTAAACATAATCAGTATCGTTTGGTTGATATTAAAGAAAATTATTGTGTGATGGAAGCGGATATTAGGGAGGAAACTTTAAATTATTATGGTGTTGTTCATGGCGGATTTATTTTTGGTCTTGCTGATACAGCGTGTGGTGTTGCTGCTCGTGCTACAGGGAGAAAAGCGGTTACCATGAATTCACATATTGAGTATTTACATGCTTTACGTGGTAGTAAAATAAAAGCAGTTGCTGAAGCTATTAAGACTGGGAAAAATATTTCTGTGTATGAGGCTTCTATTTTTGATGATAATGAAGTGATGGTTGCAAAAGCTATTATGGATTATTTTTATATAAACTAGAAATAGTTTTTTTTGTGTCAATTGACAAAAAAGGTTGATTCTTTCATTGTATTTACTTTTTAATATGTTATAGTCTTTGTAGAGGTGAGTTTATATGAAAAAAAGTACAAAGATTTTGATTTGTGTAATTATTTTGATTGCTGGCGTTATCTTAGGTTATCGTGCCTATTTAATTTATGGTAAGTATAAGGTGACGGTAGCATATGATAAAACTGAAGGAGAAATAAAAATAGAAAATAGTCAAGCTTGTGATTCTTCTATTAATAATTATTCTATTTGTCTTCCAGAAGGTTTTGTTTTGGATGAAGAAAATACTGTTGATAAGGCAGTATATTTATATCATGATTCTAATTATAGAAATATTCGTTTTGTAGATGTCGATGAAGACTTGGCTCAAGTTTTTCATGATGTGGATGGAAGTTTTGATGCTAGCAATTTGTTAGAAGATGCTAATATTCATGATACTGTAGATTTATTACGTTACTTAGATAGCTATGATGTGGATATTCATTATTTTTCTTCTCTTAAAGATGTTAAGTTAAACTATGCGCTTTTTAAGATTTTTGATAATACTGTTCCTACAGAAAAAAGAAGTTATATTACTGGTGATTATACAGGGTATATAAATTATTATGATAATGATTATGAGGTTAATTTGATTCATAATCATAGGCGTTATGTGATTTATTTTTCTAGTGTTGATAGTCCTGTTCCTTTTACTCAGGATGAGGTTATTAATATCATTAGTAGTATTCATTTTAAGAACTAGTATTGAAATTGTAAGATAATTGTAAACACAAATAGAATGTGTTTACTTTTTTAATCTTTTATGAAATTTACTTTATTATTTTATTTTGTTATAATAGGTCTGCTAGGAGGGCTATTATGGAATTTTATCCAATCAAAGGACAATTACAGATGAAAAAGATAGAACCTATGAATGAGAAAGATTTATGGTTACTTCATCATTTAACGATAGATAAAGATGTTTATGGCGATATGAACCAAGATGATGATGCTCGTGGTTTTCTTTGGGATTTAGAAAAGGAAACATTTGTAAATCTTGGTTATTTGGAACATGAGGAATTATATGGATCGGCGTTTTCTATTTATTATGGAGAATATCCTATTGGATTTTTAGATGTTTCAGGGATTTTATATACACCTAATTCTTCTTATGTTGATTTTTCTTATGCTTTAGTTAAAGAGGCGAGAGGTCATGGGTATATGAAGGATACTTTAAGTATTGTTAGTGATGATATTTTACGAGATAGAGTTTATGGACTTGATTTTTGCGAATGTTTTATTAGTCCTTTTAATTCTAGTAGTATTAAGGTTGCTTGTGCTTCTGGTTTTTCTAGAGATGTTAGTCGTGAAAATGAAGAAAATTTAATTTTACATTGCTATACAAAGAAAAGAAAATAATTTACTTTCTTTTCTTTTTTCTTTGGTATAATGATATCATAGGAGTGAGTATAGATGAAGGATAGTGTTCGGAAGGGTAAAACGGTAAGTGAAGGAAAGAGTATTAAAATTATTATAGGTTTGCTTCTTTTCTTTTTTATTGCTTATTTAGCTTGTAAGGTGTTTATTGTATATTTTGAATATAAGGTGATAACAGATCCTGTTGTTGATTTTCATAGAACAATTATACTAGAGAGAACAACTTCTTGTGATTATACATTTGGAAAATTTTCTGTTTGTGTTCCTAGTAGCTTTTCTTTGATTGATGCAGGTGATGGTGTTATTGGTTATACGGATTCACAAAATCGATTTATTCTAGGTGGTGAAGTACAAGAAAATTTTGATGATGATATTTTATCTATTGATGATAAAGTAGACGTTTCAGACTTTAAGAAAAAATATCAATTTTCTTCTACTGTAGATGTATTACATTATTTACAAGAACATCAGAATAAGAAATTTAATTTATTTTCTAAAACGTCTGATGTAAGAGATTATTATATTATTTGGAACTTAGTACATATGCTTTTACCAGAAGGGGATTTATATTATATTGAAGGGGATTATCATGGTTATCTTATAAAACAAAAGACTAATTATTATTTTTATTTCTATGATGATAATGGCGATAAATATCATATCTCTTTTGGTAATTCTGGTTTAGAAGATGATTACTTTAATGATGATAATGTCTTTTCTTTTCTTGGTAGCGTTCGTATGGAAGACTAATTGGTCTTCTTTTTTTCCGTAATTTCCCATATTTTTATCAAATAGTTTTCATAATACTATTTTATACTGGTAACATGAAAGGAGGACATGATAGAAAAATTGTTTATCGGAAATTAATTTCCCATAATTTCCCATAATTATTTAATAATTCTTACACATTTATGCGATATAGTTATATTGTCAAGAGGAGGATGATAGATAAGATAAAATAGAAAAGAGATTTAAGATTATTAATATTTGTTTTATATAGATTTAGAAAGGACGGATGTGGATTAGAAAAAAATTAAATATTATTATTAAAGGAGGCGATGCCCATAAGGTTATAGAAGAATTCAGGGAATAGTGTTATACTATTGGTAGGTGGT
>CALVJR010000049.1 GCA_944332295.1 uncultured Bacilli bacterium
CCTCGGTGACATATAATATTACTGCTGGGACATTTTTGCAAGTTAACACTTAAGACATTATCACAAATTAATCATAATTTTGTTTTTTTCTAACATTTATTTGTTGACATTTTCTTTTGTTTATGCTATTTTAATGGTGAACACGAGGAAGTGTTTTTATTTTGATAAAAAATAGGAATGGTGAAAAAATGGCTGAAGTTAGAAAAAAAGAAACTGTAGATAAGTATAAAATTAATGATGAACAGTTTCAAAAAAATGGTAAAAAGAATAAAGTGGTTGAAGAAAAGAAAGATAAGAAAGAAAATAGTATGAGAGATAAATCAGAAAAGAAAAGTCTCTGGGTAAGATTTCGTATCTTTTGTCATGGAGTGATGTCTGAAGCTAAAAAAGTACACTGGCCAACTAGAAAAGAAATGGTTAAGTATTCTGTTGCTACTGTAGCTTTTATCATATTTTGTTCATTGTTCTTTTATGCAATCGATATTATTTTTGCATTAATTCAATCAATTTTTAGATAAAGGAGTTTTATATTATGGAGAAACAATGGTATGTTGTTAATACTTATTCTGGTCATGAGAATAAAGTAAAAGAAAAATTAGAAATGCGTGCTGAATCTATGGATATGCAAGATTATATTTTTAGAGTTGTTATTCCAGAAGAAAAAGTAATAGAAGAAAAAGATGGTGTACGCAAAGAAAAAGTTAAAAAGATGTTTCCTGGTTATATTTTAGTAGAAATGGTTATGACAGATGAAGCTTGGTATGTTGTGCGTAATACACCAGGAGTTACAGGTTTTATTGGTTCAAGTGGTAAAGGGGCTAAACCTACTCCATTACAACCTTATGAAGTAGATAAAATTCTTGGTAATATGGGAATTAGTCGTATGGATGTGGATACTGATTTGGTTGAAGGTGCGAGTGTAAAAATTATTGCAGGACCATTTAATGGAATGTTTGGTAAAATCGATAGTGTAGACCTTCCAAATCAAAAAGTTATGTTACTTGTAGATTTATTTGGACAAGAAACTTCTGTTGAGGTTGAATTAAATCAAATTCAAAAAGCATAAAATTGTTGCAAAAATATATTTTATATGTTATTATTTAAGGGCTATATTGAAATTAATATAGATTTAGTGGGAAGCATGGTTTGCATTTATGAAAGCGGGAATCAAGCTATTTGGACCACTCGCGAAAACTAAAATTTATAGGAGGTGTTTTTCGTGGCAAAAGAAGCAATAAAGAAGATTAAATTACAAATCCCAGCAGGAAAAGCTACTCCAGCTCCACCAGTTGGTACAGTATTAGGACCTGCAGGAATTAATTTACAAGATTTTTGTACTAAGTATAACGATGCTACTAGAGATAAAATGGGAGATATTTTACCTGTAGAAATCTCAATTTATGATGATAGAAGTTTTGATTTTGTAATTAAAACTCCACCAGTTGCATTTTTACTTAAGAAATATGCAAAAATTAATAAAGGTGCAGTTAAAGGAGTTAACGAAACAGTTGCTACATTAACTGAAGATCAATTAAGAGAAATTGCTGAAATTAAATTACCAGATTTAAATGCTTATGATGTAGAGTCTGCAATGAAGATTGTTGCTGGTACTGCTAGAAATATGGGTATTTCAATTCCTGGTTATACAGATAAGTAATATTCTATGTAGGTAATACCTATGTGGAAGGTAAAAACCGCTATACACCACATAAGGAGGAATAAAAATGAAAAAGAGAAGTAAAAAATATACTGAAGCTATGTCAAAAGTAGAACGTGGTAAAGTATATTCTAAAGAAGAGGCTGTTAAATTAGTTAAAGAAACTTCTACTAGTTCTTTCGATGGTACTGTTGAGGTTGCTATGAGATTAAATATCGATACTAAAAAAGCTGATCAACAATTAAGAGGTGCTATTGTACTTCCAAAAGGAACTGGTAAAAGTACTAAAGTATTAGTTATTGCTAGAGGAGAAAAAGCTACACAGGCTAAGGAAGCTGGAGCTGATTATGTTGGAGACGTTGATATGTTAGAAAAAATCGAAAAAGAAAATTGGTTCGATTTTGATACTATGATTGCTACTCCTGATATGATGCCACTTCTTGGTAAATTAGGTAGAGTTTTAGGACCTAAAGGATTAATGCCAAATCCTAAGACTGGTACAGTTACATTAGATGTAGCTAAAGCAGTTAATGAAGTTAAAGCTGGTCGTGTTGAATATCGTGCTGATAGCTATGGAATTATTCATGGAGTTATTGGTAAGGTTTCATTCTCTGATGCAGATTTACTTGAAAACTTAAATGCTTTTGTAGCTGCTATTTTAAGAGTTAAACCAGCAACTGTAAAAGGTGAATATGTTAAGAGTATATCTATAGCTTCTACTATGGGACCTGGTATTAAGGTTGAAAATAATTTTGACAAGTAGAAGAATATAGTATATAATAAAGACAATTTGTAGGTGCCATAGACAGTAGGTATATAAGTAAATCCTACCGAGGACTTAATTAAGTATATAAAAGGGTTCTCGTATGGTAAAAGAGGACCCTTTTTATGGCATCCCGAAATATGAAGGAGGTGTTTTGATGGCAAGTGAAGCAATCTTAAAGCAAAAACAAGCTGTTATTGATGAAATCAAGGATCGTGTTCAAAATGCTAATACTATCGTATTATTCGATTATCGTGGTATTACTGATAGCGAAGCAAAAGAATTACGTGTTAAATTAAGAGAGACTAATTCTGATTATAAAGTATATAAAAATACTTTGATGGCTCGTGCTTTTAATGAATTAGATATTGATTTAAATGATTCATTAAATGGTCCAAGTGCTTTTGCTTATGGTGAAGATCAAATCGCACCAATTAAGATTTTGTCAGAGTTTGCTAAAGATCATCCAGCATTAGTTTTAAAAGTAGGGATTGTAGATGGAGAGAAAGCTGATCAAGCTAAATTAGCAGAATATGCTACTATACCATCAAGAGATGGCTTACTTACTATGCTTGCTGCTGGAATGATGGGCATTCCAAAAGACTTATCAATTTGCTTAGACTTATATAGTCAACAAAAAGAAGAAAATTAATTAGTATTATAAAATAAGGAGGATATAAAAATGGCTAAATTAACTAAAGAAGAATTTATCAGTAGTTTAAAAGAAATGAATTTATTAGAAATTAAAGAATTAGTAGATGCAATGAAGGAAGAATTTGGTGTTGATCCATCTGCTGTAGCTGTTGCTGCACCTGCAGCTGGAGCTGAAGCTGATGCTGCACCAAGTACAGTTACTGTATCAATCGCTGATGCTGGAGCTGCTAAAGTTGCTGTTATTAAAGTTGTTAAAGAAATTACTGGTTTAGGATTAAAAGAATCTAAAGATATCGTTGATAACAACGGAGCAGTAAAAGAAAACATTTCTACTACTGAAGCTGATGAAATCAAAGCTAAGCTTGAAGAAGCTGGAGCTACTGTAGAAGTTAAGTAATTAACTTCTTTTTTTTTATTTTTTGAGCTAGAGTTTTGTTGCAGTAGAGACTATGGAAGAATTGTTCGATGTGTTAATATATGGGAGAGTTTAATGGTTGTGTTACAGTTAGAGTGAATTTTTAATTATTATTGGTAAAGTGAAAATTTATTTTTTAAGTAAAAAAACGTCAAAAAATAAAAAAATGTTTGACAAATAAAAACAATTCGTGTATTATATGTTTACGAAAGGGAGAAAACTTATCGAACATTCAAAGTTTTCTCCTTCTTTTTGTTTAGAGGGGATAAGATGGGCCATTATTTTACAAATGAACGATTACCTAGTGATATAAAAGAGACTAGTTGTACAGTACTTAATAACCATTTTGAGTTTTTAACTGATAATGGAGTTTTTTCAAAAGACGGTTTGGATTTTGGCAGTAGACTTCTTCTTGAAGTAGTCCCGCTTGAAGAAGTTGGAGGCAAAATTCTGGATATGGGATGTGGCTATGGAGTTTTAGGTATTGTTCTAGCTAAGGTTCTTTTAGCAAAGGTAGATATGGTGGATGTTAATCTTAGAGCGTTACATCTTTCAAAAAGAAATGCTAAATTAAATGGTGTGCTTGATTTAGTTAATATTTTTGAAAGTGATTGCTATAGTAATGTTTCAGATAAATATTCTACTATTATTACAAATCCTCCAATTAGGGCTGGAAAAAAAGTTGTTTATGACATAGTGATGAATGCTCGTAACCATTTAGAAGATGGCGGTAATCTTTTTTTGGTTATTCGAAAAGAGCAGGGTGCTAAATCGCTAATTGTCGACTTAGAAAAAGTCTATAATGTAAAGGTATTAGAAAAAAAGAAAGGCTTTTTCATCATTCAATGCCATTTATAATTGACTTATTGTAATGGTTGTGCTATTAATATAAATTGGCAATATATTTTGTTATTAGTATTTTCTTTGAAAAAATTGTGTTAGGGGTGAATATTGAGTGGCTTATAAAATCGTAAAATGCGGTGATTACCGTGAAAGAAGAAATTACTCACGTATCAGAAATACTTATGAATTGAAAGATTTATTAGAGATTCAAAAAAAATCATATGACAGATTTATCACAGTTGGTATTAAAGAAGTGTTTGATGATTTATTTCCAGTAGAAAATTTCTCTGGAACTTTATCACTTGAATTTGGAGATTACCATTTTGATAAACCTCGTTATTCTATTAAGGAAAGTAAGGATAGAGAGACTACTTACTCTGCACCATTACGAGTAGATGTTCGTCTTTTTAATCGTGAAACTGGAGAAGTAAAAGAACAAGAAATTTTCATGGGTGATATGCCTATGATGACTGAAAGTGGAACTTTTGTTATCAATGGAGCAGAGCGTGTTATTGTATCTCAATTAGTACGTTCTCCTAGCGTTTATTTTAACCGTGAAGTTGATAAAAATGGTCGTGAATTAATTACGTCTCAAATTATTCCAACTCGTGGTACTTGGCTTGAGTTTGAAGTAGATGCGAGAGATGTATTATATGTTAGAATTGATCGTACCAGAAAAGTAACTTTAACTACTTTACTTCGTGCTTTTGGTCTTTCTAGTGATGATGAAATTCTTGCTATGTTTGGAGAGGATGATTATCTAAAGAATACGATTGCGAAAGATTCTACTAAAAATACAGATGAAGCTTTAATTGAGATTTATGAAAAATTAAGACCAGGAGAGCCTGCTACACTTGATTCTTCTAAAAACCAAATTATTACTAGATTCTTTGATGAGTTTAGATATGATTTAGCAAAGGTTGGTCGTTATAAATTTAATCGTAAACTTAATATTATTGATCGTTTGTTAAATCAAACGTTAGCTGAAGATATTTGTGATGGAGATGGTGTTGTAGTATTTGAGGCTGGAACACAAATTACAAAAGCAAATATTGATCAGTTAAAAGAGGTTCTTGCTCAAGGATATGGATTAACTGAAGTTACTGTTAATGATGAGTTAGATACTTATAATAAAGTACAAATTATTAAAATTGTTGATCCATCTGATAAGAAGAAAAAGCTTATTGTTATTGGTAATGATCAAAGCATTGATGTTAAAAGATTAACAATTTCTGATGTTTATGCATCTGTTTCTTATTATTTAAATTTATTACATGGTGTTGGAAATTATGATGAAATTGACCATTTAGGAAATAGACGTATTCGTCAAGTAGGAGAACTTTTACAAAATCAATTTAGAATTGGTGTTTCTCGTATGGAGAGAGTAATTCGTGAGCGTATGACTACGCAAGAAATGGAAGAAGTTACTCCTAAAACTTTAATTAATATTCGTCCTGTTACTGCAGCTATGAAAGAGTTTTTTGGTTCATCACAATTATCTCAATTTATGGATCAAACAAATCCTATTGCAGAACTTACAAATAAGCGTCGTTTATCAGCTTTAGGACCAGGTGGATTATCAAGAGACCGTGCTGGTGTTGAAGTACGTGACGTTAATGCTTCTCACTATGGACGTATTTGTCCAATTGAGTCTCCTGAAGGACCAAATATCGGACTTATTACATCATTAGCAAGTTATGCTAAAATTGATGAATATGGATTTATTATGACTCCATATCGTAAAGTTGTTGATAAACAAATTACTGATGAAGTTCAATACTTAACTGCAGATGAAGAATTAGATTATATTATTTCTCAATCAACTGTAGGTACGAATGAGGATAATGTTATTATCGATGATATGGTTAATGCTCGTTTCCGTGGTGAAAATATTTTGGCAAAACCAGAACAAGTAGATTATATTGATGTAAGTCCACAACAAGTTGTATCTATTACAACAAGTTGTATTCCATTCTTGGAACATGATGATGCTACTCGTGCATTAATGGGTGCTAACATGCAACGTCAGGCAATGCCTTTAATTAAAACAGAAGCTCCACTTGTTGGTACGGGTGTTGAGTTTATTGCAGCAAAAGACTCTGGAGTTGAAATTATTTGTAAAGCAGATGGTATCGTTGATTATGTAGATGCTAGAAAAATTGTAGTTAAGACTGCTAATGGTAAAGATACTTATCGTTTAGCTAATTTTGAGCTTGCTAACTCTAGTATTTGTTCTCATCAAAGACCTATTGTTCATGTTGGTGATAAAGTTAAAGCGGGAGTTACTATTTTAGCAGATGGAAATTCTACTGATAAAGGTGAACTTGCATTAGGTAAAAATATGACAGTTGCTTTCATGACATTTAATGGTTATAACTATGAGGATGCTGTAATATTAAATGAAAATTTAGTAAAAGATGATAAATATACATCTTTACATCTTGAAGATTATGAAATGCAATGCCGTGAAACTAAATTAGGACCAGAAGAAATTACTCGTGATATTCCTAATGTTAGTGAAGAAGCTCGTCGTAATCTAGATGAGAATGGTATTATTACGATTGGTACTGAAGTAAAAGAAGGAGATATCTTAGTTGGTAAAGTTACTCCTAAAGGTATGGCTGAACTTACTTCAGAAGAAAAATTATTGCATGCAATCTTTGGAGAGAAAACTCGTGAAGTTCGTGATACTTCTTTACGTGTTCCACATGGTGGAGATGGTATCGTTCATGATATTAAGATTTATTCTCGTAAAGATAATGATGAATTACCAGCAGGAGTTAGCAAAGTAATTCGTGTATATATTATTCAAAAACGTAAGATTCAAGTTGGAGATAAAATGTCTGGACGTCATGGTAATAAGGGTGTTATTTCTCTTATCTTACCTCAAGAAGATATGCCATATATGCCAGATGGTACTCCAGTTGACATTATGTTAAATCCACAAGGTGTTCCATCTCGTATGAATTTAGGGCAAATTCTTGAAATTCATATGGGTATGGCTGCTAAAAAATTAGGTGTTCATATTGCTACTCCAGTATTTGATGGTGCACATATTTCTGATATTGAAGAAATGATGGCAGAAGCTGGAATGGATTCAGATGGAAAGACTATACTTTATGATGGTCGTACTGGTGAACCATTTGATAATCGTATTGCTGTTGGTGTTATGTATATGATTAAACTACATCACATGGTTGATGATAAACTTCATGCACGTTCAACTGGACCTTATTCATTAGTTACACAACAACCACTTGGTGGTAAAGCTCAGTTCGGTGGACAAAGATTCGGAGAAATGGAAGTTTGGGCATTATATGCATATGGTGCTGCTCATACATTACAAGAAATCTTAACAGTTAAATCTGATGATGTTGTCGGACGTGTTAAAGTTTATGAATCTATTATCAAAGGACAAGAAATTAATCAAGCTGGTGTTCCAGAGTCATTTAGAGTACTTATGAAAGAGTTCCAAGCGTTAGGACTTGATATTTCTATTATTGATGATGAAGGAAAAACTTTAGAGTTAAAAGAAATTGAAGAAGCTGAGGATCAAGAAGATACTAAATTAAATATGGATGAAGTTGACAAAGCTCCTGCTGTTCCAGTAATAGATGATGAAAATGATAATGAATATGAAGATGATGCAGAAGATGAGTTCGAAGATGAATTAGAAGATGATTTTGAGTTAGAAGAAGAATTTGAGGAAGGAGCTGATCTTTAATGATAGAAGTAAATAAGTTTGATGCATTAAAAATAGGAATCGCTTCACCTGAAAAAATTCGTGAATGGTCTTATGGAGAAGTAAAAAAACCTGAAACTATCAATTATCGTACTCTTCGTCCAGAGCGTGACGGATTATTCTGTGAAAAGATTTTCGGACCAACAAAGGATTTTGAATGTGCTTGTGGTAAGTACAAGAGAGTTCGTTATAAAAATATTGTATGTGATCGTTGTGGAGTTGAAGTAACTCGTTCTAAAGTACGTCGTGAACGTATGGGACATATTGAGTTAGCAACTCCCGTGTCTCACATTTGGTTTTTCAAGGGTGTTCCATCTCGTATGGGATTAGTTCTTGATATGAGTCCAAGAGATTTGGAAGAAGTATTATACTTTGT
>CALVJR010000050.1 GCA_944332295.1 uncultured Bacilli bacterium
ATTCATTTTTAATCATCAAAATGTTGATACATTGGTCTAGGTTCGTAAGTATTCGATACATTATTACTATTTCCAAGGCCAATATCTTGCAGTAGTCCTAACGCTTTTTGAATATTGGTAATCCCTTTTTGGACGGAGTTTAGGTCAATATTTTTAATACTTTGCATTAAATCTTTAATATTTGAGGGAAGAGTTGAAATATCTCCTGAAGTTGTAGGAAGATTCGATGAAAAATAATCATTCCAAATACTACTATTTTCTCCATAGATTTCATATAATTCGTATAATCTTTGCCAATTTGTCTTACCATTCATCACATAATTAGCAAGTTCTGTATGATTCCTAGCAAAAGATTTAAAACTTTCTTTCGACATATTTACCACCAGTATAATATATGATATCAAAGAAAAAAGAAGAACTACATCTTCTTCTCATTATTGTAATTTAAATTTTTGCTGCACCTAATCATCTCTTTTTCAACACCAGAAATTAGTGAATGTAAGTTTCCAATATTTAAAGGAAATCTAGAAAAAGCATAATCTAAATCTCTATCATTTGCTAAATCTTCATTAAACATTAACATTTTCCAAGGCATATTAGAATCCTCTTGCTCTATTGCCCAGTATGCAAGAGATGTTCCTATCACATATCTAAATGGTTTAAAAATATCAAATTCACAATTTATACCAATGTTAGTTTTTTCCTTTTTGGCAGCAATTTTATTATTAAAGTCGCTGGCAATCTTTTGATAGGTTTGTTTTGTATCAAAACGTAAAAGATTATTTTTACTACTTTCTTCAAAAGTGGTATCAGATATTTTTCCAAAAAATAGATAATCTCGTAGTATCATTAAGCCATCAATAGATTGAGCTACTAATTTGGCATAATCTTGGATTCTTCTAAACTGTACTTTGGCTATTTCTTGTTTGGAATATCCTTGTTCTTCCATAAAATGATACATCAATGTTTCAAAATAGATGGAAACTGCTTCCGTAAATAAGCTTCTAGAAACAATTTCATTACCATCTTGTGTATCACTTATATTTAATTGATGTAAAAATTCATGAATTATAACAGCCGGATCTGAATAGTCGTGTTTTAATTCTATATTAATTTCTCTAAATAATTGATTGTCCTTTTTAGAGGTTAATGACCAGCTTCCTTGAGAATCTTTTCCATCTATCATATTTTGTTCCTCATCCAAAAAATCAACCACTCCATTACAAAGATAACTCTGCCATTTATCATAATAAGAATCCAAATATTTTTTTATAAATTGATTACATAAATCTAGGCTTTCATCTAATGATAAAGAAAGTTCTGCTTTAGGAATTTTTCCTGCTATTATTCCTTTACTAATATCTATAGAAAGCATTCTACTTGCTAAAACAGATAAGGATAAATACTCAGAAATATGATCCATGTAAAGGGGATAATCATAATAGATACAAAAGGAGTTTAAAAATTCATTTAACTCAGGGTAAGTATTATTCATTATTATCACCTACTTCAAAAAGTCATCAATAGTCATTAGTCTATCATCAATTTCTTTTAAAGATATTTTTTCTTTTTTAGGAATTGTTTTCTCCTCTTGTTTTTCTTCTTTTTCTTCTTCCATTGGAATACTTTCTTGTTCTGGTTCTTCTCTTCTTTTTAGTGTTGCGATTAAGAAACTATCCGTCAGATTATGTTTAGATATTTGTCCTCCGGTAGAATAACGGTCTGCAATATTCAATTCTGTTAACTTTAATGTTTCAATTTCTCCGTTTTTAATACCAATATAGTTTTTAGAGTCGGTAATAAAGGTTTTTATTACGTGATATGGATTACTTTTTACTTCACGCATTACTAATAATCCACGTCTTGCTCTAGTAGAAAGTTCAAACTCTGATAAGTGAACACGTTTTCCAGTACCTTTATCAGTAATAATAGAGATATATTCTGCTTCTTCCATAGAATATTCATTAATTGATACTAAATGATCATCCTTTAATTTCATGGCTTTCACACCAGCTGCTTTTACTCCTACAATTGGTACTTCCTCTGTTTTAAAACTAAGTCCATAACCACTATCTGTTGTAAGGAATAAAGTATCTTTTCCTTCTACAAAAGCGTCAATTACTAAATCTTTTTCTTTTAGTTTCATACAACTTGTAGGTTTTGAATAACGAGATAATTTAAAGTCTGCTAGTTTGCTACGTTTAATCATTCCATCACGAGATGCGATAACGATATTCTTATCAACTTCAAAGGATGCGACAGGTATCGCACTAACAACAGATTCGTCAGGAGACGTTTCGATGACATTACTTACGTGTTTTGGCATGTCTTTCCATTTTAAATCCGGTAGAATATGTACTGGAATATGCAAGTAATTTCCATGAGTCGTAAACACAAGTAAGGTATCTAGTGTAGTCATTTCATAGATTCCTATAATATAGTCATTTTCTTTCATTGTGATATCTTCTGGATTCGATGCTGTATAACTTCTAAATGAGGTACGTTTTACATATCCATCTCTTGTTACCATAACAACACAATCTTCTTTTGGAATCATGGCAGTAGTGTCAATCTTAATTTCTGTAATTTCTGCTTTAATATCGGTAAGACGTTCTGTTGGATAATCTTTCTTAACATCTCGTAGGTCTTTTTTCATAACAGACTTCATTACTTCTTCACTACCTAAGATAGCAGTAAGACCATTGATTATTTTTTCTAAGTTTGCCATCTCTTCTTGTAGAGCAACAACATCGGTATTCGTTAAGCGATAAAGTTGTAGCGTAACGATTGCTTCTGCTTGCTCCATCGTGAATTGAAACTCTTTTACTAAGTTTTCTTTAGCATCTGTTTTATTTTTAGATTCACGAATTACAAGAATTACTTCATCTAATATAGAAATACATTTAATTAATCCTTCTACGATATGATATCTTGCTTTGGCATGTGCTAAATCAAACTCTGTACGACGACGTACTACTTCTTTTTGATGATGAATAAAAGCATCGATTGCTTGTGTTAATCCTAATAGTTTAGGACGTTTATTTACGATTGCGACCATATTAAAGTTGTAATTTATTTGCATATCGGTATTTTTTAGTAAATAATTAACAATTAGTTCTGCATTGGCATTTTTCTTTAACTCAATTACAACTCGTACATCAGCAGCAGATTCATCTCTTACTTCTGCAATTCCATCTATCTTTTTATCGATTCTAATATCATCTATCTTTTTTACCATTAATGCCTTATTTACTTCAAAAGGAATTTCGGTAATGATAATAGAAGAACCCGTTTTTGTTTCTTCAATAGTATATTTACTTTTGACAACAATTTTTCCACGACCAGTTTCATAAGCAGAACGAATTCCGTCTAATCCTTCAATAATTCCTCCGGTTGGAAAGTCAGGTCCCTTTACATATTTCATTAACGTATCTAGACTACAATTAGGATTATCAATTCTGTGAATTGTTGCATCAATTACTTCTCCTAGATTATGTGGTGGAATATTAGTAGCATATCCTGCAGATATTCCCATGGCACCATAGACAAGAAGTGCTGGAAAACGAGCTGGTAACACTGTAGGTTCTACTGTGGTATCATCAAAGTTTGGTGCAAATTCTACAGTATTTTTATCAATATCACGAAGCATTTCATTACTAATTTTAGAAAGACGTGCTTCTGTATAACGATAAGCTGCTGGACTATCTCCATCGATGGAACCATTATTACCATGCATATCAATATATGGTAGTCTTGTCTTCCAAGGTTGACTCATTCTAACCATGGCATCGTAGATAGAAGTATCTCCATGTGGATGATAATTACCAATAACGTCTCCTACAGTTTTGGCACTTTTACGATATCCTCTATCATAAGTATTTTTTTCTTTATGCATCGAATATAAAATACGACGTTGTACTGGTTTTAATCCATCTCTTGCATCTGGAATGGCACGATCTTGAATAATATATTTAGAATAACTTCCAAATCGTTCTCCCATGATATCTTCTAGAGTATAATCAAATATTTTCTCTATTACTTCTTGTGTGTCATTTTTCTTCTTTGCCATATTATCACTCCTCGTATTGCTTTCTTTCTATCATATCTAAATCTTTATAGTCTGCATTTATATTTTCTAATCCTTTGGTAGAAGTTAAACTTCTAAAATCAAATCTTCTTCCTATATATTTCAAGTTGTACAAGCCTTCCGCATTTGTTAAACTTCCAAAATCTGCATAACCTCTTATATGTTGTAAATTTTCTAAGCCTTCGGAAGTAATTAATTTAGAAAAATAAGCAATTCCCCCTATGTTTTGAAGACTATCTAATCCTTTAGCGCTAATTAAATTAGAAAAGCCTGCATGTTCACCTATATTTCGTAAATTATTTAAACCCTGAGCTTTAGGTAAGCTACTAAAGCCTGCTTCTCCAACTATATTTTGTAAATTTTCCAAACCTTCTGCACTTGTTAAACTAGAAAAATTAGCATCTTCGCCTATATATTTCAAACTATTTAACCCTTTAGCACTCTTCAAACTAACAAAGAAAGCATAATTACCTATATACTGCAAATTATTTAATCCATCTGCATTTATTAAATTAGGAAAGTAAGCACTTCCTATTATTCTTTTTAAATCCTTAAAAGTATCAGGAACAAAATCTTTTTCCCATATTAGACTTCCATAATAATAAATAATTTTATTTGTATCAAAATCTGTTATGTTAGTACCAATATTTTCTTCTTTACAATCGAATACATAAGCCAAATCTTTTTTTACATTTCTCTTTGCTTTAAGTTCTGCTATTTTAGGATCATCGATATGATAAAAACTTTCTATTTTAGAATCTATTTCGTACAAAAACCTAAGCTCATTCTTCGTTAATTCAATATCATTATTTACCTTATATTCTAATTCTGCTAATAAAGCAATATCATAAGCTATTCTTTTTATTTTTTTATTACCAGGAAAACTTTGTATCTTTTCTAAGGCAATCAATGCCATACTACTTTCAATACTTTTATGTAATCCTAATCCTAGAACATATTGAATATGATAATCTGCATCTGCAACAATTAAAATTCTAGGCTCTGTATATTTTCCTTTGTCATCTTTTGTGTAATATATATATACAGGACCATGTGGAAGTCGTGCACCGTATGCATCTAATTGTATTGCCCAGTCGGTATTTTTAGCTTTTAAAAACTTCCATAATGGCCTGTAACCATTTTCTCTTTTATGTCTTATCCATATACCTTCTGTATCTTTTCTTAGACTACTAAAAGCTGAAAATGTTAAATAGTCTTTTACATTATTACTATTTTCCATTTTCCGAACTCCTCCCTTTTGATATTTCATGATATTTACCTCCGATATTTTAGGATAACTTCTAAAATATATGTCTATCTTTTTTTATTTTGCATCACTAATGACATAATTCTTTGTTTTGTTTTTTCATAACTTTTATCTTGATAGCGCTCAAAATAGCATTGCATTACCCGTTTTGCAGTATCATCTACTTGCATATAATTTTTTTCCATTAGATATTCAAAAACTTTATCAATGGTATCATCTTCTTTAAGGTTATCGTCTTTAAAATCAACATAGAATATGTTTAAAACGCTGTGTTGTAATATTCCAGGTTCACCTTCATATGAAATACAACTAAGTAATACAATATCTGATCTATGAAGTAAATCTTTCACCTCTTGGATAGTTAGTCCATCAACATCTTCAAATGGAATCCGAATGATTCTGTTAGGATTATTATACAATATATGTGTATACTCATCTGGGGAATGTTCTTTTTTACCATCATTAATTTTTACAATAAAAAATTTATATGCTGGTACATCATATGTATTTTCTTTCATAAACTATCTCCTATATTTGATAATCATCTTCTAAGGTAAACTCTACATTTTCGTCTATCCATTCTTTTCTTGGAGCAACTTCATCTCCCATGAGAACAGAAACACGTTTTTCAGCTAATTGTGCATCTTCTATATTTACACGAATTAAAGTACGACTTCCTGGATGCATAGTAGTATCTCCTAATTGGTCAGCATTCATTTCACCAAGACCTTTGTATCTTTGAATTTCACACTTTTTACCTTTAGATTTTTCCTTCATTTCTTCTATAGTATAAGCATACTCAATATTTTTTCCAGATTGAATTTTAAATAATGGAGGAAGCGCTACAAACAAACGCCCGTCTTCAATCAAAGGCTTCATATAACGATAGAAGAATGTTAATAATAGGCATTGGATATGTCCTCCATCCTCATCAGCATCACTCATAATAATTACTTTACTATATTCACAATCGTTAATATCAAAATTAGAACCGTATCCTGCACCAATTGTATAAATCATAGTATTTATCTCTTCATTCTTTAAAATATCATCTTCTTTTGTTTTTTCCGTATTTAAAACCTTACCACGTAGCGGAAGTATTGCTTGATATCGTCTATCTCTTGCTTGTTTAGCAGAACCACCCGCAGAATCTCCTTCGACTAAGAATAATTCTTTTTTCGTCTTATCCTTACTTTGAGCAGGAGCAAGTTTTCCTGATAGGCTTCTTTCTTCTTTCTTTTTGCTAGTACCTTTTCTGGCCTCTTCTCTAGCTTTTCTTGCAGCTTCTCTAGCTATTTTACTACGTAAACTCTTGTTGATGATTTCTGTTGCTATCGATTTATTCTCCTCTAAGAAAACTCTCATTTGTTCTGTTACAATATTTTCAACAGCAACCCTAGCACCAGGAGTACCCAGTTTTCCTTTGGTTTGTCCTTCAAATTGTAAAATACCTTCTGGAATCTTTAAACTAATAACTGCAGTAAGTCCTTCACGAACATCACTACCTTCTAATGCTTTATCTTTTGCTTTCAAGAAACCATTACTTTTTGCATAATCGTTAAATACACGAGTTAGAGCTGTTTTAAAACCAACCTCATGTGTTCCACCATCGATAGTTTTTACATTGTTAACAAAACTTACAATTGTTTCATTATAGGTGTCTGTATATTGCATAGCTATATCTACTTCCATTTTATCTTTAGCACCTGTGATTGCTAATACCTTATGAAGAGTATTTTTTCCTTTATTCATATCTTCAACAAACTCTTCAATACCACGTTCATAATGAAATTTGCTGCTTCGCTCATCTTCTTCATCAACTACTTCAATCGTAATTCCTTTTAAAAGAAAAGCTGACTCCTGCATTCTTTCACAGATTGTTGTATAAGAAAAATTAG
Source organism: uncultured Bacilli bacterium (assembly GCA_944332295.1). GTDB lineage: Bacteria > Bacillota_I > Bacilli_A > RF39 > UBA660 > Faecimonas. The sequence goes on from CALVJR010000050.1 coordinate 7,253, forward strand.
TGCTTGAAAAAATAGTATCATCAGGCATAAATCTAATTGTAGTTCCTGTTTTATTGGTTGTTCCAATCTTTTTTAATGGTACTGCAACATGTCCTCCATTTTCAAAACGAATATAGTATTCTCCTTTGTCATGTTTAATTGTTGCTTCCATCCATTTTGATAGCGCATTAACCACACTAGATCCTACACCATGAAGACCTCCAGAAACCTTATATCCATCGCTTTCGAATTTACCACCGGCATGCAATACCGTAAAAATAACTTCTGGAGTAGATTTACCAGAAGCATGCATACCTGTAGGAATACCACGACCATGGTCTTCTACACTAACTGATTTGTCACTATGTAAAATAATCTTGATATAATCTCCGAACCCGTTAATTGCTTCATCAATAGCATTATCTACAATTTCCCAAACTAGATGGTGAAG
>CALVJR010000051.1 GCA_944332295.1 uncultured Bacilli bacterium
TCTACCTCCTTTATTTTTACTTTCAATATTCCTTCTAACAAATAAATCAGTAAATCTTTATTTTTCTCATTCATAAAGACTTCTTTAAAAGCTCTGTCATAACGACAAGTATAAAACTTTGTGATAACTATCACCTCCTACTGTATTATTAGGAAAAAGTAGGAAGTTCCTTAAAAAATAAAAACTACTATAAGTTGTATTGAACATTATAGTAGCTATATACTTATTATCTTTAAAATAATGATAGTTGATTTGAATCTGGTAAATCTTGTAATATACCCATTTCTGTCATTTTGTCAATTAGGGTTTTTGATACTTTTCCTCTTTTTTGTACATCTTCAATACTAATAAATGGTTGTTTTTCTCTTTCTGCTACAATTGCTTTTGCAACAGTATCTCCTAGACCGTCTATTGCATTAAATGGAGGATATATTTCAGTATCATTTTTTGCTATCCAAACAGTAGCATCACTTTTATATAAATCTACATTTAGAAATTTAATTCCTCTTGCGGTTGCTTCTAGGGCTACTTTCAGACTTTCAGCTTGTCCGTTTTCTTTGTTAGTTGCTTCATATCCCTTTACTTGGATATCTTCAATTCTTGCTTTTATTGCATTATAGCCTTTTATCATAGCATCTAAATCTACATCCGTTGCTTTTGATGAATACCATGAAGAATAGAAATAAACTGGCATGTGCACTTTATACCAAGCAATACGAAAGGCACTAATAACATATGCTGCCGCATGAGCTTTCGGGAACATGTACTTGATTTTGGCACAAGAGTTAATAAACCAATCAGGGATATTAGCATCTTTCATCGTCTTCTCGTGCTGTTTCCAAGTTTCTGGGTCTTTTGATGCTTTTCCTTTACGAACAAATTCCATAATCTTAAACGCTTTAATTGGTTCTAATCCATAATACATTAAGTTTACCATGATATCATCACGACATCCGATAACATCTTTAAATGGTACTACATTATTTGCAATTAATTCTTGAGCATTACCTAACCATACATCAGTACCATGAGAAAGTCCTGAAATTTTAATTAGTTCGGCAAAACTTTTTGGTTTGGTGTCTTCTACTAATTTAATAGTAAATGGTGTACCAAATTCTGGAATACCTAATGTTCCGGTATTACACATAATTTGTTCTTTTGTAACTCCTAATGCTTCTGTTGATGTAAAAATGCTCATTGTTTCTTTATCATCTAAGGGTACTTTCATAATGTCTGTTCCTGATTGTAGCTGTATTAATCGTAGTTGAGTTGGATCAGAATGTCCTAAGATATCCAGTTTTAAAACATCTTGGTCGATGGCATGGTAATCGAAATGGGTAGTTCTCCATTCAGCTGTTGCATCTTCTGCAGGGTATTGATATGGAGTAAAGTCATAGACATCCATGTAATCTGGAATAACAACAATTCCTCCAGGGTGCTGTCCGGTTGTTCTTTTAACACCAGTACATCCCTGGGCCAGACGTTCTATTTCTGCTGTTCTCATATCACCTAGTTCTTTTTCTTCACAATAACCTTTTACGAAACCAAAAGCTGTCTTATCTGCTACTGTACCAATTGTTCCGGCACGGAAAACATTATCTTCTCCAAATAGCACTTTCGTATAAGCATGGGCACTTGCTTGATTTAAATCTGAGAAGTTTAAATCGATATCTGGGACTTTATCAGCATTAAATCCTAAGAATGTCGCAAATGGCATGTCTTGTCCATCTTTAATCATTGGGATATGGCAATGAGGACATTCTTTATCTGGTAGGTCAAATCCTGAGGAATAGGTTGCTCCTAAAGGATTCCCTTCTTCATCTTCAAAGATACTCATTTTACACTTACTACAGCGATAGTGTGCTGCTAGAGGATTTACTTCTGTTATTCCCATTAGTGTTGCTACAAAGCTTGAGCCTACTGAACCACGGGATCCAACTAAATACCCTTCATCATTAGAATGCTTTACTAGGCGTTGAGCAATCAAATAAATAGGATCGAATCCTCCACCTATGACACCTCCTAGAGATTTATCTAGTTTCTTTTCTAGCTCTTCCTCTGATAGTTCTTCTTCACTTGTTTCTTTGATGTGATTTCTAACTAGTGATTTTACATTATCTATACCTTTTAGAATTTCATCATGAAGCATTTGATATATTTTCTTATTTTGTTCTTCTTCTGGTAAATTTTCTTTTTCTACTTGTTCTTTAATTGTTTTAAATACGATATCTCCATATAACTCTGTTGAGATACGTTCTTCTATCGAATATGGAAGAGGATCTCCATACCATTCTTTAGCTTTATCATATACTAAGTCCGTTACTACTCTTGGACAGTCTAGGTAGCTTTTTCCGTCGTCACTTTTTACTCTTGGTGAGAATGGTATTCCTCCGGTATCAATAATTACTTCAATGATTTCTACCATATCTGCTATTTTATTAGTGTTTTCTACGACAATTTTATATGCTAAGTCTTCTCCTAAAAATTTAAAGTCATCTAACATTTCATCCGTTGTTCTAAAATGATTGGATGGAATTTCTTTGATGTTTGATCTTGCTAACGGGTGACGACCTCCACCTGGTACTTTTTGATTAACAATAATTTCTCTATAAATTTTATCATCTCTTGTTAAATGGTGAACGTCCCCTGTTGCAACAATAATCTTTCCTGCTTCGTCTGTTACACGAATGATTTTTTCTAAATGTGCAGCTAATTCTACTTCTGTTCCAAAATCACCTGATTGAATCAAGTGATTGTAACACTCTAATGGTTGTACTTCTACGTAATCATAGAACCTAATTATATTTGATAATTCATCATCACTTTTAGATTTTGCTAATGTAAACACTTCACTTTCGTAGCAACCACTACCAATTAGCAATCCCTCTCTATGTGATTCTATTTCACTACGTAATATTCTTGGTGTTTTGTATAGATAAGTTGTGTTTGCTAGTGATATTAATTTAAATAAGTTTTTTAGTCCTGTTTTATTTTTTACTAATAAGTTTACATGATATGCTCTACCATATTTATGAATTTCATCTTTACTAACTAAAGTATCTAATTGATCCATCGTCTCAATATTACGATTAGACAATTTCTTTAACATTTTATGGAATACTAATGCTGTTCCTTCTGCATCATAGTCTCCTCTATGGTGTGCACTTTCATCCCAGGGTACTTCATATCTTTTTACTAAGGCTGATAGTGAGTGTCTGGCATAGGTATTATCCATCGTTCTAGATAGTTCTAGGGTATCAATTACTGGATTTGTAAATGTTCCTAAATTGTACTTTTTGTAAGCCATTTCTAGGAAAGATACGTCAAACTTGGCATTATGTGCAACCATAGGACAGTCTCCAAACCAGTCTATAAATCTTTTGACAGCATTTTCTTCATTATCTTTTCCAGCTAACATATCATCTGTAATGTTTGTTACATCAATAATTTTTTGTGGAAGTGGTCGTCCTGGATTAATTAGTTCATCATATTTTTCTAATATTTTCCCATTTTTTATTTTAACGGCACCAATTTCAATAATGGAGTCGGCACCACCAGCATTAAATCCTGTTGTTTCAAAGTCGAAAACTACATAAGTTTGCTCTAACATATTTTTATTATTAGGTCTTACTACAATATTTACAGTATCATCAATTAGTGTTAATTCTGCTCCATAGATAGCTTTAAATGGTTCTTCTCCTTCTTTTAACTTTTTGTTATACCCTGTTACAAAGTTAAAAACATGCGGGAAGGCTTGTACTCCGTTATGGTCTGTAATGGCAATTGCTCTATGTCCCCAACTGATTGCTTGTTTTAATAATACTTCATCGTCTACTACTCCATCCATTTGACTCATTTTTGTATGACAATGTAATTCTACTCTTTTTACTTCTGCTTTATCTTCTATTTTTTCTTGTGCTTTATCAATTTTTACAATATCTCTGGCATTTAATACTAATTCTTTAGCAAATTGATCTTCTTTAGTGTATCCTCTAATTTTAAACCAAGAACCCGTTTTTAACTCTTTACAAAGTCTATTATATTCATCATTATCTCTTACAAATACTTTACAATAAATACTATCAGAGTAATCTGTAATCTTTAAAGTAATAATCTTAAAATCTGTTTTACTTGACTCAAAATAATCTGTACCAAAAACATATCCTTCTACTACTACATTATTATCTTCTCCAAGTAATGTTTTTATCTTGATTGGTTCTTCTTTAATTCCTCTACCAATAACACTATTGGGATCTTTTGGTTCTTTATGATATTTCTTTTCTTTTGGTTGCTCTTCTTTTATTTCTTCTTTCTTCTCAGGTATTTTTACATTTACTACTAAATCTTGTTTTATCTCTTCTAAGATATTATCTTCATGACGTAGTTCTACATCAATATTAAACTTATATCCTAGATTCTTATAAATCCTATTTATTTTATCTAAGCAACTTTCTAAGCGTTCTTGTTCAATTTGCGTTGTTGCTATTAATACTAAAAACCCTTCTTCTACTCTTAGAGCATCACTATAAATTTCTAGTACTTTTAACTCATCTTTTACTTGTTCTAATACATAAGGGTAGTAATTTAGATAGGTATTAGTATCAATATTTTCAATATTCCAGATGATTGTTATTTCCTTAGCATTTTCATCTAGAGCAGTCTTTTTTTCTTCCAACTCTTTTATTACTTCTATTGGAAGGGCTACTTTATTGGTAATAAATACTTCCCAGCTATTCGTTTTTCTGTGAATTTTAATCTTTGTTAATTTAGCACTAGAAAAATATGGATACATTTCTTTATCCATATTTATTTTATTTAATAATATTTCTACTTTTTCATCCATATTACCGACCCTTCCTGTTATATTATATAATTTCTAATTCATTTATCTTTATAATATATTTTTGATTTCTAATACAGAAGTCAATAAATTCTAATAAATCTTTTTTCTTTAATTCTTTTTCATAGGCATATTTATCTACATCAAAAGCTATTTTATCACGCATCATAAAACTTAACATATCTTCTTTATCTGCTCCTAGATACATTAACCAGTAAGGATATATTTGCCTTTTTAAAAAATTTAGAGTGGGATCTCCAGTTAAATAATGACTTCTTCCTGTTAATCTTGTTGGAAACTCATTTAATACAGCTAATTCTACTACTGCATCTACTATTTCTTTATATTCTACTTTATACTCTTTGAATTCATGTTTTAATATTTGAAATACTAACTCTACTAGTAATTTCATCGTTGTATCAGCTGTTACTTTTTTTCCTAATACTACAGTATTTATTTTTGCATCTTTTACTGTGGTTGTATCTATTATATCTAGTTGTTCACTTACTACTAGTATCTGATATGGTTTTAAGTCTAGCCTTGTGATAGCTTTTAAAATTTTAGTTGCTTCTTTTTTGTTATTATCCCAGATTTTTAATACTTCATTACGATATTTTTCGGTATCTTTTTTTATTTTTTCATATTCTTTTGTTTCTAATACAATATTATATATCGTATCATCATTAGGAATGAAATTTTTAGCGTCTTTTAATATTAATTCTTTATCACGATAAGTATTATTATATTCTTTTTTATAATTAATCCATAGTTTTTGTTTTAACTTATGAACTCTTTCATTAATAGAAGCCTGAAATAATAAGTTCCAGATTAATACATAATCATTTACTACAAACTTTAGATTCACAGCTATTCCTCCTACATCTTCTACATATTAATATAACATAATTTTTTTCTTTGGTGTTAGTACTTCATGAAAAAATACTCAAAAATTTTGAGTATTAAAATAAATTTCTATAAATAAAGAATCCAGCTACTGCTATTACAGCAAGAACTAAAATAATTAGAATAATTTTGATTGCTAATGGTAGCTTTTTTTCTTTAAACTCTTCGTCCATTTCAAAATCTTCATCTGATAAGTCCATACTTCTTGTATAAAAGTCTGTATCAGATGAGGCCATAATACTATTTTTTTCTCTTTGTTGATCTTTTAATTTATTTACTTCTTCTAGTTGAGCTTTATCTAATATTTCTTTTGATAGTGCTAGTCTTTCTTCTATTTCTTCTTCTTTTTCTAACTCTTTATCTTCTACTTCTTTTTGTTTTTCTTCTGGTTCTACTCTGTCCATAATATTCGTAGCCATTAAATCACTTAGTAAGTCTACACTTGTTGCTTGATCGATTTCACCTGCTAAAGTTTTGGATGTAATCGTATCAATCAAATCTCTTAATCCTCCAGTATCAGGTCTTGTTCTTTCTATTTTTTCTTTACGATACTTTTCTAATTCTTCAGGATTTAGACTTGCTAGAATGTTATAGTTTGTATTCTTTAGTTTTCTTTTTGCTTCTAATTCGTCTTTTTGAATTCTATTTTTCTTTGCTTCTGCTAGTACACTATTAATATCATATACTTTATTTTCATGATCTTGATATATATAATTAAAGTCATCTAGTTCTTTTTTTAATTTTGTTTCTGGTTTAAAATCATTGTACTCTTTCATTTGATGGTAACCTTCTCTAGTACGATAATTTTTCTTAGCGGTACCTAGGTCAAAAGCATTAGCATTGGTTACATCAGTAAAATTTGTATATTTGGTATTACGACCAATATTTTCATATAGTTCTTGGTTTTTACTGGACCTACGTGATGTTTGATTGTTTTCTTGTTTTTCGTAACGTTCCATTCTACTTCTCATACCGCTCACCTTCCTATACTTAAGTTTATCACAGGTTTTGTAAAAACAAAAGATATAAATAGTGCTTTACGTCAATAATTTTTTTTAGTATAATGAGGTAGAAGGAGAGATAAAAATGAAAGTAAAAGTAAATAGAGATAGCTGTATCGGTTGTGGTGCTTGTGCTATGATTTGTGATGAAGTTTTTGAAATAGATGATGAAGGAATTTCTACTGTAAAAAATGAAGATGTAGCCGAGGATAAAAAACAAGAAGTACAAGATGCTGTAGACAGTTGCCCTACTGGTGCTATTGAAGTAGAAGAATAATTTTGAATTTAAAAACGTAGCGAATTATCGTTACGTTTTTTTATTATCCTACTTCTTTTTCTGCTTTTGTTACTACTCCGTCATTAAACTTATAGATTTCATCACATAACAATTCCATATCTTCTTTAATATGAGTTGCTAGAATGATTAGTTTTCCCTTCTTTTTTTCTTCTAATAAAATTTCTCTAATGTTTTTAGCACTTTCTTCGTCTAATCCATTAAATGGTTCATCTAGTATTAAAACATCAGGATTTTCCATTAATACTTGAGCAATCCCTAATTTTTGTTTCATTCCTAGTGAATATTTATAATATAATCTATTTTCTACTTGTTTTAGGCCCACTTTTTCTAAGGTTTCTTCTATTTCTTTTTCTCCTATTTTATTTTGAATTCTAGCTAGTAATTCTAGGTTTTCTTTTCCTGTTAAATCCGATAGAAAATTAGGTCTTTCAATTAAAGCTCT
>CALVJR010000052.1 GCA_944332295.1 uncultured Bacilli bacterium
CTTTGGATACTGGATATTATGTTAGGAGATGATGTCAATGGCTATGATATAATCAAAGCTATACGGGAGCAAGATAGCAATGTACCTGTGATTTTTACTTCCGCAAGAGATCAAGATTTAGATAAAATCTTAGGATTAGAATTAGGTAGCGATGATTATATTACAAAACCATATTCTAGTAAGGAATTAGTCTTACGTGTAGATAAAATTTTAAAACGAGTATATAAAGATACTCCAAAGCAATTAATTAAATATGATGATTATACAATTGATATTGATAAACGTGTTGCTTTAGATAAAAAAGGAAAAGAAATTAAACTTACAACTTTAGAATTTGACTTGTTGTTACTTTTTATTCAAAATAGAAATAAATGTTTTTCAAGGGAAGAAATACTTGATTCTGTTTGGGGAAAAGATTATTTTGGAACCGATAGAGTAGTAGATGATTTAGTTCGACGACTTAGAAAAAAGATGCCTTTGCTTAATGTTAGTGCAGTTTATGGTTACGGGTATCGCTTATCATGAGATTTAGAAAAACTAAACTAAGTCATCAATTAGTTGCTTTAATCGGCTTAGCGTTTGTTATTTTATTTATTTCCTTAGGAGTTATTCTTCCCAAGATGTTAATACCAGTAGCCGAAAAAAATGTTTATACTTATTTAAGTGAACCCTTAAAATTTGTAGGTAATAATCGTATTGATAAATCCTTACTTAATACAGAAGTTGCTTATATTTATATTGTAGATGATGCAATGACAACCAGTGAGAATATACAACAAGTAATTAACATCAGTGATACTGATAAATTATTATCCTATATTAAAGATGATTATGGTAAATTCAGCTATAATCATGATACTTACTACTACTATACAATTACCAAAGATAAAATTACCAAAGTTGCTATCACAAATGATAGCTATATCAACGAAACAAAAGCCGCAATTTTAAGTGCTATCTTTCCAATAGTTTTATCTACTTGTTTATTAATTGGTTTACTTCTTGTTATTTGGTCTTCCTTTATTGTTAAGAAGATTGAAAAGTTAAAAGATAAGATAGATCATATTGATAATCAAGACTATAATCATAATATTAATTTTGAGATTGATGATGAAATAAAATCACTAGCTTTTGCAATCGAAGATATGCGTATTTCCTTAATTAATCAGGAGGAATATCGCAATCAAATGTATCAAAATATATCACATGATTTTAAGACACCTCTCACCGTTATAAAATCATATATTGAAGCTGTTGAAGATAATGTTGAAGAGAGTAATACCGCACTTCATGTTATTAAACAACAAACCGATAAATTAGAACAAAAAGTACACTCACTTCTTTACTTAAATAAACTTGATTATCTTAAAAATTCTAAAAATATCGAATCTAAATTAGTCGATATGGAGCAGATTATAACTGTTGAAGTTGAAAAATTTAAGTTTCATAGAAAAGAAATTAATTTTATTACGGATATTGATAAAAAGTCAAAGTATTATGGTACTATGGAACATTGGGAAACCATTTTTGATAATTTGCTTTCGAATTTTATGAGATATGCCAATACTACTATTAAAATTACTGCAAAACAAAACAAACTTATCCTTTATAATGATGGTGGACATATTGCTGATGATTTTCTTGAAGGAATCTTTACTCCGTTCCGTAAGGGAATCAAAGGAGAGTTTGGTTTAGGACTTTCGATTGTTAAAAAGACTCTTAATATTATGAATTATGATATTACAATTAAAAACGAAAAAAAAGGTGTATCCTTTATTATAAAAAGAGATTCTTAAAATAGAATTTCTTTTTTTGGTTATAGTAATAGTAGGTGATTTTATGCGTGTCTTAATTACTGGAGCAGCTTCTGGTATTGGTTATGAAGTGGGAGTTAGACTTGCTATCCAGGGACATTTGGTTTATATGACTTGTAGGAGTGTTGCTGAGGTTTACTCGCTTCGAGAGAAGTTAAAGAAGGATAAGGTGTTTGCTAGATGCTTTAAATTAGATTTATTAACAGATGATATTCGTATGGTTGATTATTTAGATATTGATTGTTTATTTAATCATGCTGGTATTGGTACTGCAGGGAGTGTTTTATATATGAGTGAAGATGCTCTTCGTGATATATATGAAGTTAACTTTTTTCGGTCTTTTCTATTATTAAAGAAGGTATATCGACATATGGTTGATAGAAAGATTCATGGTAAAATTTTCGTTACTTCTTCTTTACTTGGTGAGTTTTCACTGCCTTTTTTTGGTGTTTATGGTTCTAGTAAGGCTGCCATTTCTCAGTTGATTAAAACACTTCAACAAGAAGAGAAGGTTTTTCGTCATGGTATTTCTTTTTGTTTGGTAGAACCAGGTGCTTATTCTACAGGATTTAATCAAGTAATGATTGATCGACAGGAAAAATATGTTGAAGCTTCTTTTTATAAACGTTTTTTATCTATGTCTGCATATCAGAGAAAGTTATTTTTATTATTAGAATCTAAAAATATAGATAAGTTAGCAAAGAGAATAGTTTTAGAAATGGAGCGAAAAAAAACGAAGAAAGTTCTTCGTGTTCCTTGGATTCAAGGTTTCTTTTTAAAAGTATATAATTTTTTCTTTTATTAGTGTCTAAGTTTATATTTTTTTCTTCATTATTTTTTCATTTGTAACGTTTATTGGTTTAATACTTTCTTCGTCTAAATAACTGTATCCTCCTATTAGTTCATCTTCTGGAATATCTGGATTTTTTGTTGCAATATCATAAGCACGATCTAAAGCTTCTTCTTTTTTTGTAGGAACGTCTCCGTTTTCACGAACCCAGCACCCGAAAAAATTTCTGTAGAGTTGGACATTTTCTTCTACAACTTTTGTTTGTTGTACATATTGTCCATTTTGTTTTAATAAATATAGACGATTTATATTTCCTTCGTAATATTGTTTCATAGTTTTTCTCCTTTGTATTGTTATTATACTTAAAAAAATTAATTTTGTATAGAAATAAAGAAAAAAAGTATTGAAAAACTAATTTTTATTTGTTATAATCATTTTGTCGTATGTGAAATGGCGATGTAGCTCAGCTGGCTAGAGCGTCTGGTTCATACCCAGAAGGTCGTGGGTTCGATTCCCTCCGTCGCTACCAATAAGAACTTACTCAGGAATCCCTGAGTTTTTTTGTTTTCCACGACCTTCTTTTATTTAGTTATATATAAAAGATAGGACTTGTTGATGACGAGTTCGTAGTTGTGTTTGTAGTAGGGGATGCTTTTATTTCTTCTGGTTGTACGGATTCTTCTTTTAATGAATCTGCAATTTTAAAAATTGTTTTAGCATTATTTACGATAGGCTTTATTTGATAAACAATGGGAATGGCTTGATTGATTACGCCTAATGTCTTTTGTGTTCCTTCCAATAGGCTAGACCATTTTATTGTTTTTAATGAAGATAATCCACGACTTAAAAGGCCTAGCTTTGGTGCTGTATTTATCAAGTACGGGTTTGGATACATATCATCACCTCTTAGTTTAATATATGTCAATTATTTGAAAATGTTAATTAAATTATTTTCAAAAAAAATATGTTATGATATACTTATTAAAGAATAGGAGTGATGTACGGTGAGTTTTTTACCTAAACTTGGAAAATCGGGAAATGATTCCGCTTCAACATCTACTAATAATATGTTTACATCTCAAACTAATGGTGCAGTTGATAATTCTTCCAATGGTGTGAAAGAAAAAAAGAGTTTGTTTAAGAAAAAGAAGAAACGGGAAGATTCCGTGATTTCTTTAGATGAGTTTAAAAATTCTGATGGAAATAATCAAAAGCAAGCAGAAAAAGCTCCAGATAGGCCACTTATAAAATATCGATATGTTATTGTTAATGCCATGGGTAAAAAGGAAAATGGTACCTTCGAGGCTGAAAACGAGACAGAAGTTAGAAATTTCTTGTTATCACAAGATTATGAGGTTATCTCTATTAAGGTTCGACCTCCTTATGATATCGATATTAACGATTATTCTAAGATGAAAGTAAGTGAGTTATCTTTTTCATTGACTCAGCTTTCTACTTATATTAAATCTGGTATTCCTTTGGTTGATGCTGTTAAAATTTTGGCAAAGCAGGCTACAAAACCAGCTTCTAAAAAAGCTTTTCAGAGACTTGTTTATGAACTTTTGAAAGGTGAAAGTTTATCAAATGCTATGATAAAGCAGGAAAAAGTTTTTCCTAAGTTATTAATAAACATGGTAAAAACTGCTGAAATGACTGGTGATTTACCATCTATTTTGGATGATATGGCAGATTATTATACTTCTATGGAAAGAACTCGTAAACAAATGAAAAGTGCTATGACATATCCGATTGTTGTACTTACTGTTGCTTTTGCTGTTTTGATATTTATGCTTACTTATTTAGTACCACAATTTGCTTCTATGTTCGAAGAAAATGATGCAGAATTACCTGCTATTACACTTGCTGTGTTGGGTGCTAGTGACTTTATTAAGGAAAATTATATCGTTTTGATTATTGCTATTTTAGGTATTGTTATTGGATTTATTATTGCCTATAAGAAAGTTGTAGGTTTTCGTACTGCGGTTCAGACTTTTTTGATGCATATTCCAGTTGTAAAAAGTATTATTATTTACAGTGAGGTTGCTAACTTTACGAAGACGTTTGCATCTTTGATTAACCATGGTGTTTTTATCACGGACAGTATGGAGATTCTATCTAGGATTACCAATAATGAAGTTTATAAGCGGATTATTAACAAGACTTTGCATAATTTAGGAAAAGGAAATTCTATTTCAGAATCGTTTCGTGGTGAATGGGCATTCCCTGTAGTTGCCTATGAAATGTTAGTTACTGGTGAGTCTACTGGACAGCTCGGACTTATGATGGAGAAGGTTGCTGATCACTTTCAAGCTTTGCATAAATCGGTTATCGATCAGTTAAAGAGTTTGATGGAGCCTTTGATGATTTGTGCTTTGGCTGGTGTAGTTGGTATCATTCTTTTATCTATCGTAGAACCAATGTTTTCTATTTATGGTCAAATCGAGTAAGGAGGATAATTATGGATAGTTTATTTTTAATTATCTTTTTTATTTTAGGATTGTTTTTAGGGGGTCTTTATACTGTTATTGGATCTAGACTTGCTGAGGATGATTATCATTTTTTTCCTTATCGATGTACGGAATGTTCCCATTCACTTAGTTTTTTTGATTCTATTCCCATTTTTTCTTATTTGTTTTTAAGAGGTAAGTGTAGATATTGTCATAAGCATATCGATATTATGGAATTATTGATGGAGCTTTTTACTGGTATATTGTTTGCTGTATCTTATTATAGTTTTGGTTTTTCTTATGAGTTATTGATTGCTTTAGGAATTGCTTCTTTACTTATTATCATTACTGTTAGTGATCTTAATTATTTAATTATTCCAGATGAAGTATTGGTGTTTTTTGCTATTTATTTTATTATTATACAATTCTTATCTTCTGGTATTGTAGGAGCTCTTACTCATATTTTAACTGGTATCTTTTTGTTTTTATTGATGTATCTAATTATGTGGTGCGGAGAGAAAGCTTTAAAAAAAGAAAGTTTAGGCGGGGGAGATGTTAAGATGATGTTTCTGTTTGGACTTGTCTTAGATCCTTTACTTGGAACGATTGCAATATTTTTAGGAAGTGTTTTTGCTTTACCTATGTCTTTATTTTTACTTTATAAAAATCATGAAAAAGTTATTCCTTTTGGACCATTTTTATTAATTGCATTTACATTTTTATATTTTACTAAAGTAACTCCTTCTATGATTATTTCTTGGCTTCAATTTACATAGAAGATTTACTTTCTTTTTTTTTTTAAATATTGTACTATATGTATGGGTGATTATATGAAAAATAGAACAATTTTACCTGCAGATACCTATATAGTTATTAATAAGACTGTACTTAATGATTCAGATAAAAAGCTTATTAGTATGCTTTATCAACCTATTATAGGTTATACTGCTGTTTCTTTATATTTTACTTTGTTAGATGATTTGGATAAGTTAGAGGTGATGAGTAATGATTTAACACATCACCATTTAATGGCTACTATGCAATTGAAACTTGAAGATATTGTAATTGCTAGAGAAAAATTGGAAGCGACTGGTCTTTTAAAGACCTATTATAAGACTGGAAATATTAACCAATATGTTTATTTAATTTATTCTCCAATGTCTGCTCATGAATTTTTAACTCATCCAATATTGAATGTTGTATTATTTAATAATTTAGGAAAAAAAGAGTATGAAAGAATTGTTAATTATTATAAAATTCCTCGTATTAATTTAAAAGATTATGAAGATATTACTTCTTCTTTTGATGAGATATTTACTTCAGTTAGAGGAAATTCTTTTGAAGTGAATCAGGATATTACGAAGAGAGATACTAATAATATTTTATTAAATAAGGGAATTGATTTTAATTTGTTAATTTCTAGTATTCCTAGTAGTATGGTACATGAAAAGTGCTTTTCTAAAGAGATTAGAGAATTTATTAATGCACTTAGTTTTACTTATCAACTAGATACTTTAGCAATGCAGGGACTGGTTCGAGATGCTTTAAACGAAAAAGGTATGATTGATAAAACAGCTCTTAGAAAAAGTTGTCGAGAGTACTATCAATTTGAACATAATGGAGATTTGCCAACGTTAATTTATAATAAGCAGCCTGATTATTTGAAAAAGCCAGCAGGTGATCATTCTAAATGGGCTAAAATGGTGTATGCTTTTGAGAATTTGACACCATATCAGTTTTTAAAGGCAAAATATAAAGGGGCAGAACCAACTGATAGAGATAAACGGTTAATTGAAAATTTGTTGATTGATCAAAAATTAAACCCTGGTGTAGTTAATGTATTAATTGCTTATGTTTTAAAAATTAATCATGAGCAGTTAAAGAAAAGTTATGTGGAAGCAATTGCTGGACAATGGAAGAGGCTAAATATTGAAACGGTAGAAGAAGCTATGAAAATTGCTGAAAAGGAACATAAAAAGGTAAAACGTGCATTTGAAAAGAATAAGACAACTAAGAGTAGTAGTACAAAGAAGGATACTAATTTGCCAGCTTGGTTCGATAAAGATTTGGAAAATGAGGAGACTAGTAAGGAAGAAGTGGAGGAATTAAATAAAATTTTAGAAGAATTGGTATAATTTATGTAGTAATTACAAAGATTTTAAGATAAG
>CALVJR010000053.1 GCA_944332295.1 uncultured Bacilli bacterium
CATAAAATGTCTAATGTATATAAAGAACAAGTTAAAGATTTAGAAACTTTAATTCCTAACTTTAAAGTAGCAAGTGCAATTATTCATTATGATGAAACAAGTCCACACATGCATATTGTTGGTGTTCCAATTAAATATAAAAGCAAAAATGGTATGTCTAAACAAGTTGGTAAATCTGATGTTTTTACTAAAACAAAGTTAATAGAACTACAAGATAAAATGAGAACATTATGTATTGCAAGTTTTAATAAAGAATATGGCTTAAATAATATTTTAAAGACTAAACAAAAAGGTAGAAATAAAGATATAAATGTTAAAGATATGGGAAACTATATTGAAATGCAAGAAGAATTATCTAAAAATAAAGAACGATTAGAAATAGCAAAGAAAAAATCACTAGAACTAGATAATAATTCTAATGATGTTAAAGATATAGTTAATAATTTAAAGACTACTTTTACTAACAAAGATAAATATCTTTTAAACAAAGATGAAAAAGATAAAATCGATAAATTTATTCAGCAAGTAGATTCAACTAATAAAGAATATAAGAAAATGCAAAAGTTATCTATTACACTAAATGATGTTGAAACTGAATTAAAAGAAAATAGAGAAAAAGTTAAAATACTAACTGAAAACAATGATGCCTTAAATATTAAAGTTAAATCACTTGAAAAAAAGATAGATAAACAAAAAGATGAAATTGATGATCTTAAAGAAAAAAATTCTAAACTACAAAGCACCATTACTTTCTTTGAAAACTTATTTGATAGATTAGTTAAATTTATTAAAGATAAAATGTTTGGTAAAGAAAAAGAACGAGAAGATTATTGGAATTTTTCAAAAGATTTATATACTCACAATATTTTTAGCGATAAAACTATTGAATCAATTCAAGATGATTATATTTGGAATAAAGAAAATGATAAAGATAAAGTCAAAGAAAAAGATGATTATGAAATTGGTATGTAATCATCTTTTTTTTAAATTAATTCAATGATATTAGGATTAAAAACAAGAATCGAGTCACATTCCCAATGAGGCATAATTTTGCATAATCTATCATCTTTAGATGGACTAAAAAATATTGCATCGAACTCTTTACTTATTTTTTCAAAATCTAAAAATAGTTCCTCATCATAAGATATTATGTATTTTTTAGGTATTAAATTTATTTTTTCTAGTGAATCAATACATAGTATTTTAGCATCATCAGATATCGAAAATTTAAAACTATTATTTTTTTCCCAATTATCCATTCCTGAAAACACTTTTCTCCAACTATAATTTGAATTAATTGGAGAAGCCCATAAACCGCCATCAATAGGTTTATCTTTAATATTAGTTATAGTATTATTCTTTACATTTTCAAATTTATCTATGTCAAACTTAGAATGCCTTAAATGTTCAAAAATTATTTTATCTTTTTTCATAAATCACTTTTTTCTATAAATACACTATACGTTTTTAAACATTTTGGGCAATAAATAATGAATTCATATCCTTTATCATTCTTTATAGCTCTTTTGAAATTAAAACATTCTTTTTCAAAGACAATACCATTTGATTTTGTTTTGTCAGTATACTTTGCCCTGTATTTAAATATTCCACATTTATCACAATTATATGAATCATCTATAAATCTAATCATAATTATTAATACTTATCATTATATTTTGTATCTTTATATCCTCTATCTTTTAATTTCAAAATTATTCTATCTAAAATATTCTTATTAAATGATACAAATTTTTTATTTTCTCCAAAGATTTTAACAATTGTAGGGCTAATAGCATAATATAATTTTATAAACATTCTACCTAATATATAATTGTCTAAATAATTATCTCGAAATCTCCTCAAAGTCCATACTTGTGGGCAATCATAAGAACCATAAACACAAGTAGCAACGTAACACCCATTACTTTTGGCTGTTGATTGAGTTGTTTTATTATTTAATGAATTTTGCAAATCATCATATTCTTGCTGTCTTTTTTCTTTTATTTCTTCAACGTCAATATCATCATCATTTATATAATACCAAATGGCACCAGAACCATTTATTTTAAAACTTCCACATTTTCCGACTTTAACTAAATATTTCATTAAATTGCTTAATTCATCTAAATTGTTAGGTGATAATTCTTTTAACTTATCACTTTTTTTATACAATGATGCAACATATTGCCCTGGCTCATATTTTAATAATCTTTCTATTTCTGGAAAATATTGTAATGATAAATCATTCATTCTTCTATCTTGCTTTTTTTCTGCTTCTTCTTTTTTCTTTTTTTCAAGTTTTTCGCGTTCTTTTGCCTTCATTTCTGCTTCTATTTTCTTGCTTTTTTCTTTATTCTTTTCTTCCAATAAAAGTTTTTCTTTTTCCTTGCTTGTAAGCAATTTAATTGTTGGATTAGATTTATCTTTATCAAAATCAACTTTAATTATTTTTTCAAAATATTTATCCATTAACATTCTATTAACAATAAAATGAGCCTCTTCTTCGTTATCAGCAATTTTTTCTGTTAATAATTTTGGAGTAACTTTATCTAATATGACACTATTTTTTGTTCCATCATTTTTAATTAAATTCATTATATAATTATTAATCTTGTCTGCATTTTTTTTCTTTTTATCCAAAGCAGATTTTTTAAATACTTTGTATTCTTCTTCGTAAGGGATATATTTTAAATCACCAGTCACATATCCATATAATTCACCATTATCATACATCAAATATTTTTTATTAGTGATTTTATCTAATAATTCTTCAGATATTTTTGTTAAAAATTTTTCATCTTGTGTAAAACCAACAAATTTTTGAATAATATAATTATTAAAATCATCTCTTAAATCAGATTTTCTTACTTCTTTCTTTTCTTTTATTTTTTTTAAAACTTTATTAGAAATATCTTTATAATAATTGTCAGGAATTAAATAATAATATTCAATATCTTTATCTATTTCATCCTGATAATATTCCATTCCTTTATCTTCTAAAATCCAACAAGCATCCAAAGAATTTACAATTCCGTATCTATCCAATTCAAATAATGAATCTACATCTTTTCTAGATAAAACATATATATTTTGCTTTTCCATATACTCATACAATGCATCAGCTAAATCATCGTTAGTTTTAAATGTTATTTTCTTTAGATCTGGATTTTCCCATTCTATATTTGGATACATTTTCTTATCTATATCAAGTAAACTTTTATATAAAGCAGGTGCGTTTAAATATTCATCAATTTTTTTTGCAGTAAATTCTGACATTGGATAAGGTAAAGTCGTTCCACATTCTTGGCAATGGTAAAACATTTGTTTTTTACCATTAACTCCCATTACAGCTCCACCAGTTCCAAGTAAAGCAACACCAATAACTCCCTTTTTTAAATCATATCCGTCGTTTTTTTCATTAACTATTACGTTTTTACTACCACATTTTGCACATCTTACTATCATAGTACACCTCCAATAAAATTATACTATAATTTTTATAAAATGTCTTTAAATCAAATTAAATTTATGTTATATTATTTGTAGTGAGTGATATTTATCAAATCACTAGAGAAAGAGTTGTAGATATCTACGACATCCGCTCCATATGAAATACAAGAACCAGTCAATGACTGGTTCTTTTTTATATCCCCCGTAGAGCTTAAAATATATAGAAAAATATATGGAATTTACTGTAGAATAATATAATCATAGCGGTTCATATTATGAAAATTTTAATCTTTTTCAAGACAGAAAAAATAAAAACATAGAAAAAGATGATATTGAGCGATAATTAAATGCACTTTATCATCTTTTTAATTATATTTATGTTGGATAACTTTTATATATTTTTTTCTCATAACAGGAAGGATTTGAGAAGTAACTCCAATCGAGACATCACTCATACTCATGTCAGAGGTATCAAAAAAAGCCATAGAATCTACACTTTTTGACAATAAACTTTGTAATGCATTTAAACTATTATTGTACTCTTCTATATTATCAACATTTAAAAATCTTCTTGGTTCTAATGCTAAACTAGAAAGATAATCTCTTTTTAAAGAAACTAAAGGATCAGCATATGTAATTACTAGAAAATCAATTAATTCTTTAGAAATCGCCGAAAATTTATCTCTAGCAGCAAGATACTGTTCTTCTGGCATATCGCCATGAATATATCGTCTATAATTCCACATCTGTCTATCATTTATAGATCTATCAATTAAAATTATTTCGTTTCCAGAAGAAATAGCATTTTGTAATTGCCTATAAACTTCTTCAATAATGACAATATTACTATCACCTAAACTCATTTGATTAAGTTTATTCTTAAATTTTTCTTTATAAGTTTTTGAAGTAGTAAATTCTTCTATTAGTGAAACATCAAAACCACCTTTTTTAAAGAAATCATATAAATTATTTATCGTAGTTGTTTTACCAGTTCTAGGAGTTCCACTAAACTCAATAACAAAAGGTTTAGGTAATGAAACTAACGACTTTAATCTTTGTAATTCTATTTTTTGAGCATGTAATTGTCTTAATTTTTCATAATAATTCTGATTGTCTGCAAAGATTGTATCTCTAAAAAATAAATTTTCTTTTTTAGCAAATACTCTATCTAAAATATCTTTTAATCTTAAAAATATAGGTAAATCCTTATCTTCTCCTGCTACTAAACTTTCATATATACTTCTATAATACCATTCTTGTAATTCTTCACCTCTTTTAAAAGCACTAAAATCTCTATTACCACTTTTCTCAAATTTTAAAAATAAATCTTCTAAGTTATTTATTTTATCAGCACATATAACTAATTTATTTCTAAATGGTAATGTCCTAGTTTCCTCAATTGCATGTCTTTTTCTATCTTCCCAAGGCAATGATTTATCAGGTTCAGAAGCTCCCATTACTAAAGTAGCAATATCTTTACCGAACTCTCTTTCAATATCCTCAATCGTATATTTTGTATCTTCTACAACATCATGTAAATAACCAGCAGCTATTACATTATCATCATATCCAAATGATTCTAATAACTGGCCTACACCAATAGGATGTATAATCATAGGTTTATCTGGCTCGTTTTTTCTTACTTGTCCGATATGTGCTCTAATAGCAAATAGTTTTGCTTTTTCTTTTATATCCATAATACCATTTACCTCCATATACTTAACTCCAAAAATATATTTATCTTTGAATAACTCTTTTACATCATCTTTAAACTTATCAAACTCTTCAACAACAAAGATTCCAATTCTTAAATCAAAAAATCTTTATCAGTCTTTTTCGTTCAGTAAAATTTGAAAACAAATTAAAAATACTATCAATATGTTCATACCATAGTCAGAATGAACTATTCCTAATAACTAATAAACAATTTGTCAACCATTTTCTAACATTCTAAACTCTAATTAGTTCTTAGTCTTAACTTTTGCAACATTAATCGTTTTTAATCCCTCTTCGATTTGAGGTTCTAACGCTCTAATTTCATCTATTATATAATAATCTTTATCAACATAATCTTCGACGTAATTACTAACTTCATTAAGACATACTTGATAATTGTTATCTAATAGATAGTTATAATACTCTTCATTATAGACTGTACCAAGTCCATCACAATAGACAATCATTTCTTCTGTTACTAAATCATATAATTCCGTATGACGACCTAAACCAAACAAAACATCCCTACTAGCATATATATATTCTGTTACATTATACGATTCTTTATCATATAACAAATATACATTATCACTATTATAATATTGTACTGCTTCTCCATCTTGAATAGAAAACTCATAGTAATCCTCGATATTAGAATATCTCTCAGGTACAGGAGTAATTTCTGGAATAGTATCGTCACTACCACAGCCTGACATAAAACATACAGTGCTCAAAACTCCCAAAGGTAATAAATTTTTTTTCATATTAGTTAATCTATATTTATCCATATAACCTACCTCCTAATTAAAGTTACATCTATTATACCAAACTATTATCTAACAACTCAATAAAATTAGAAATAACACATGCCAATACATCAAAATCATAAACCTTATCAATAATAGGGACATGGATAAATATCATTTTAGTAGATAATTGATTTTGATAAATATAACTTAATCCCTCATAATATATACGATTACATAAATACGAATCTACATCATGAGAAATACAAAACTCTATTAGTACTTTTTTTTAAAATTTTCTAACAAATAAAAAAATGATAATTTTTTAGTTACCATTTTTCTTATCTAAATATTCTATAATAGCATACGCTGCATCTCGTCCACTTCGACCAGCAAAAGCAACCGTTCCTGGAGTATTTGTTAAATCTCCACCAGCAAATATGTTCACCCGAGATGTTCTCCCCTCTTGATCAATTTTTACTTTTCCACGAGGAGTTCTTTCTAATCCCAATCCACTAACAACACTCTCTTCTACCATAGATCCTATGGCCATCATTACATAGTCACATGGTATATGATAATTACTTCCTTCTATATTTACAGGACTAAGACGACTTTCTCCTTCTTTTTGAATTAAATCTGTCTTGATTACTTCAACTCCTTTTACTTTAGTAACACCATCTATTTTTAAAATATTATGTTGAAATAAAAACTCAACGCCATCTTTTTTTGCATCCGCAATTTCTTCTTTCGTAGCTGGCATCTCTTTCTCACCACGCCTGTAAATGACATAAACATGTTCTGCACCTAACCTCTTTACTGTTCTAGAAACATCCATCGCAACATTTCCTCCACCACTAACAACAACAGTCTTTCCATGATAATCAGGATGACTATTATTTTCTAAAATTTCATTGCCACCATAGACACCACTCAAATCTTCTCCTGGAATATGCATCTTTAGTGAAATATTACCTCCAATTCCTA
>CALVJR010000054.1 GCA_944332295.1 uncultured Bacilli bacterium
TCCAACTCTTCAAAGTCTTCAAATCGACGATTAAATGCAAACTCTGTTTTTACAATTTTATAGGTTGCCTCCGCTACCGCATTATCATATGGGCAACCTTTTTTTGATAATGATCTTTTGATTCCAAAGGTATTAATAACTTCATCTATTAATTTATTCTTAAATTCATTCCCTCTATCTGTATGAAATATTTCTATTTGATTTAGATCATATGGTATCTTACAAATTGCTTGGTATACTAATTCTGCAGTTTTATGTTTTCCTGCTGCATATCCTATGATTTCTCTATTCCACAAATCTAATATTAAACAGATATAATTCCATTTACCAGCCACATTTACATATGTTAAATCACTTACTACAACTTCTAACTTCTTATCGCGTTTAAACTCTCTATTTAATATATTTGGTTTATCTTCTTCATTACATTTTGTTTTATGAATTTTAAATTGTTTTACTGTATAATTGCTTACTAAACCATGTAATTTCATAATTATTCTTATTTTTCTTAAACTAACCTGATATCCAAGTTTAGACAATTCAACTTTGATTTTTCTAGAACCATAATTATTTCTACTTTCTTTAAAAATGCGAACTATTTCATCTTCTAATTTTTTATCATTTCTTTTATTTTTTCTTTGATAATAGACAAGCGCTCTGGACACTTTTAGAACTTTACACATTGCACTGATACTGTACTTGTCACGATTCGCTAATATAATTCTTATTTTCGTCCCATTATCAGTGCCGCTTGCTTTAAAATATCGTTCTCCATTCTAAGCTGTTTATTTTCTTTTTCCAGTTGTAATATCCGCCTTTCTTCTTCTGAACGATTATCTTTTGCTTTAAATGAACCACTAGTATTAAATTCTTTTACCCACCTATTAAACGCTGAGGCAGATAGATCATATTCTTTTATAATCTCTGTTCTTGATTTTCCGGCATTATATAACCCTACTACTTGTTTTTTAAATTCATCTGTGAAACTTCTTCTTTCTCTTCTTTCTGACATGGTATTCCTTCTTTCTGCTTTTATTTTATCATGTCCTTATTTTTTTTGTCTAATTTATTATAACCTATCCACTAGTTATAATATTATGTTTGAAGGATTAAAGAAGTATATGATGGAGTTAAAGTAGGAAAAGAAAGAAACAAAAGAAAAACTACGGTAGCGACTATCGGATGTTAAGCCTGTGGAGAAGTAAGGTTACTTAGTCTATGAAACAGGAAACTTGGAAGGTGACGACCAAGGCGAATTAAGTTTACTTAATTCTTTTGTTCATACAATAAAAGAGCCAATCAGGCAAGAATTCTATCAATTAACGAAAGAAAAAAGTAACTCAAAAACAATGAGTTACTTTTTCATCTGAATTTGATAAACTTTTACTTCTTCTACATGATCTATTTTGTATAGGGAAGTATCTCTAGGAACCAGACCCTCATAGATTAAAATTCCACCGTTTTTAATAGCAATACGTTGTGAATAAATATTATCAGGTAAGGTAGATATCAAAAATCCTTCTTTTGCAGCATAACAGTTTTGTTGCAATAGCACTTTTAAAAGAGAAAGACTTTGTGTACCGTATCCTAGATGTTGAAAAGAATCATAAATTCTATAATCAACGTTTCCACCATAGAAAAACTCATCATATAACATTGCTTGAAAACCAATTTCTCCAACCCGTTCTAATGTATCGCATTTTACGACATCGAAAGATAGAAAAGCAGAAGTATCGATATTGGTATCAATACTATTAGACAGTAATCCAATTCTATCATTGGTGATTAGCGGCTGATAATCATCTTTTGCAACCATAGTAGGTTGACTAATTATTTTTTTGTTAATATAGTCATAAAAGTTTTGCATATAACATCTTCTTTCAAATAGGGTGTTCTTATTGTAATTTATTTTTTTCTAAATCGCAAAGGCTTTTCTTCTTTTTGTATACTTAAGAATCTTTGATAATCATCCTCAGATATTTCTATAAGCAAAGGATGGTTAGGAGAGTCTAGTTTTTCTACTAAGTCATCACCAAAAGAGAAAAAACTAGAAACACTTTCAAAACTTTTTTGATATTGCTGATTTATAAACCCATCTGGTTTAAAACAAATAGCAAACCTACTATTACCATCTTTTGTACTTTTACCCAGGTAGACTTCTTTAGTATTTTGCGACTGATTTGCATCTTGCGTTGTGTTAGAGGTAGATAAGTTTATTAAAGAAAAAGGAATCTCTTCTCTTTTTTTCTGATAAGCTTTTAATATTTTAGAATCAACAGTTCCAATAGGTAAAAATTCTTCTTTAAAACTTGCTTCTTGTGTTTTTAGATTGATACTTTTGATAACTCTAGAAATTTCTTCTCCATCAGGTAAAAAAACAGAAGAAAGATTAGATTTGTATGGTACGTTATCACGATACCATAGCCGGGAAAGATTTACGAATACTAATGATTTATCATCACTCAATTTCATGGTTAAGTCATAAGTAGAAAGAGAATTTGGATCTTTATGATCTTTATCAAAATACCAAAAGCCAAACTCCCAGTGAAAAGATAAAACTTTCTTTTTATCTAATGTTATTTGCATAATACGTTTATCCATGCATCGTCCTTTGTCATCATTTGCAATATATTTTAAAAAACTAGTAACACTATCATCTGTTGTTTTAGTATCAAATTTCATATCTAGTCCAATATCATGACCGTTCTTTGTTTTACTATACTGTTGTGCTAATTCGATATTACTACTAATTTCAGCAGTATGAAATAAAAACTTTTCATAGTAATAATTGTGAACAAATTCCTTAGGTATACGCCAGTATAATTTTTTAAAGTTGTTGGAAAAAGCTAACATCTTATCTATTTTTACTTGTTGATATGACGTAAAACTCATATTTTCACCTCCCTTTATAAAGTATCATAATATAATAGAGAAAATTTTGCAAAAAATAGTTGACAACTTTATTAGATATTAATATAATGTTAATAACAGATAGAAAATCTGAATTTTTATAAAATATGTTACTAACAAAAATATAATAAGAAAGAGAGGGATAGAATGGAAATCACTATTAGTAAAGAAAATGTGATAGAATTACTTACAAATTATTATAAGGAAACAGAAGATTTTAATGGAATAATCAGAATAAAAACAAAAAAAGAATTAACAGGACATAACTTATCAGAAAGTGAAGTTGCTAAAACAAAAATCGAACGAAAGGAAGAAATAAATCTTTTAGGAGTAACAGTGCCAGTAGTATCTATCATATCAGAAGAAGAAGTTCTTGGTATTTTTCAAAATTTATTATCGGCAAAAGGATATACAGTAAATAGTATAAAGTTAGATCAAGGAATCAGTAACGAATATCACTATAATGGAGATTATAAAGTGGCGTATTGTAACGGGTTAAAATTAGAAGTAACAAAACAAGTAAAAGAATACAGGAAATAATTTATTTTTTTAGTATTAGATATTAACATATTGTTAATAAGAAAAGGAGGAAATATGAATAATTTAAAATTAATTGTCTTGGATAATATGGAAGAAGTAGGAAATAAAGTCAATTTGAAATTAAAGAAATTAAGAAACGAAAATAAAGATTACTTATTAAAGATAACAGAAAGTAGATTTTCTAATGGAGAAGGTAAAGTAAAAATAGAAGACTCAGTAAGAGAGAAAGATATCTATTTATTAGCTGATGTTGGTAATTATGGAATTACCTATAATATGCATGGATTTACACATCATATGGCACCAGATGAACATTTTCAAGATATCAAAAGAACTATTTCAGCTATCTCTGGATATTCAGAAAAAGTAACTGTAGTTATGCCACTTTTATATCAATCAAGACAGCATAAAAGGAAGGGAAGAGAGTCAGCAGACTGTGCTTTAGCACTACAAGAATTAGAGCGACTAGGAGTAGACCATATTATTACTTTTGATGCCCATGATCCTACAATTTCTAATGCTATTCCTAATTTACCATTTGAAAATTTCTATCCAACGAATACGGTTTTAGAAGATTTATTAAAAAACGAAGATTTAAAGGATATTTTAGTAATTAGTCCAGATTTAGGAGCAACAGAACGTGCTAGATACTTTGCAGAAATGTTAGATACTAATGTCGGAGCTTTTTATAAAAGACGAGATTTAACAAAAGTAGTAAATGGTAAAAATCCCATTATAGAACATACTTACATGGGACCAAGTGTAAAAGGGTATGATGTCTTAGTAGTAGATGACATGATAGCTTCTGGTACTTCTATGTTGGAAGTAGGAGAAAGATTAAAAAAAGAAGGAGCAAATAAAGTATATTTCATCGCAACTTTCTCCCTATTTACAGAAGGAATAGAAGAATTTGATAAAGCGTATCAAAATAATTATTTCGATAAACTATACACAACAAACCTATCTTACATTCCAGAAGAATATAGAAATAAAGAATGGCATCATACAGTAGATTGTTCTGAAAATATCGCAGAAATCATCAACGCCTTACATAACAAAGAATCACTGAAACCATTACTAAACGGTAAAGAAAAAATACTCACTTTACGAAAGGAGAAAAAATTATGAAGATAGGAATATTCGGAGGAAGTTTTAATCCCCCTCATAAGATGCATAAAAATATAGCCAAAGAATTAATTAAACACGGTTATGTCGATAAAGTTATCTTTGTACCTACAGGAACAAAATATGAATATAAAAACAACCTAGAATCAAATGCTACTAGGTATACGATGTTAACACTTATGATAGAAAATGAAAAAGATTTATCCCTAAGCAAGTATGAATTACAAGATAGGCCAGTCTATACTTATGAAACCCTAGACCATTTCAAAAGAAAATATCCAGAAGATGACATTTACTTTATTTGTGGAACAGATAATTTAAGTTATATAGATCAATGGAAAAGAGGAGACTATATCTTAAAAAACTATAAAATTTTAGTTATTAAAAGAACAACCGACGAATTAGAACCATTATTAGAAAAATATGAAAATTATCAAAAAAATATAATCGTCACTTCTATCAAAGAAGAAACATTATCTTCTACTTATATTAGAGAAGAAATTAAAAAGAAAAAACAAGGTAATATCAAAAAATATCTAGATAAAAAAGTATATCAATATATAAAAGAAAATCATTTATATGAAGAAAAGACGGAAAGAAAGTGTTTCTATGCTATTAAAAGTTATTAAAAAACTCTAACTTTGACAAAATATAAGGTTATATCAAAAACAAAATTGAATAAGAAAATTTTGTTAAAATAATAAGTTTGTGTTAAAGTATAGCAAGAGGTGGTTTTATGTTAGGATCAATTATTGGTCATATTCTAGGAGAAAATTATGGAAGAGAAGGTAGAAGTGTTAAAGATACAAAGGATATTGTTAATTTATTATCTAGTGATAACTTAATCCAAAACAAAAAGAAAATATCTGAAATTTGTGCTATTTACGATGCAATTATCAATGGAGATAGTAACTATAGTGATTATTTAGAAAAAAGTGATAGTAAAAGT
The DNA here is from genome assembly GCA_944332295.1 of uncultured Bacilli bacterium. Lineage (GTDB taxonomy): Bacteria > Bacillota_I > Bacilli_A > RF39 > UBA660 > Faecimonas. The sequence continues at coordinate 5,525 of CALVJR010000054.1, forward strand.
GATGATAGTATAGCAGCAATGCGTGTTACTCCTGTTGGTTTTTGCTTTGATCAATTTGAACAAATAGAAGATGAAGCAAAAGAGGCAACGATTCCTACACATGATACAGATGATGCAAAAAAAGCTAGTAAAGCCGTTGCGCTTAGTATTTATTTGTTAAGGATTGGCATGCCAAAAAGACGATTAGAAGATTATATGAAACTAAAATATTATTCTATGAATTATGAACTTGAGGAGTTACAAGAAGATTCTTTTTCTAAAAATGATAAAGAGACAGTACCATATGCTATGGTTTGTTTTTTTAAATCAAATTCATTTGAAAATGCGATTGCAAACGCCTTATCGATAGGCGGAGATAGTAGTACTATCACTAGTATTACAACATCCCTTGCCGAAGCTTATTATGGAATTCCAGAAAAAGTAGTAGAAAAATCAAGAGAAATATTGGACGATGGTACTTATAATTTATTAAAAGATAAATATTTTAGTTCCAAAGTGTACAGAATAAGAACAGATAATAGAGGACAATATGATTAAAAAAATAGCTATTAATTCAGACTGGTTTTACCATCGTATACAATTAGAAAAATTAGAAGATATTCTAAATACTGGAGCTATTCTTTCTAGAAGAAAACAGGGATATCGGAAAATGAATCATACTACTTGGAATGGATTAGATTATATTTCTTTAGCAAAAAGAGAAGAATCAGTATGGAACAGTTCCTACAAAAGATTTATTTCTTCTTCCTATGCTTTTATTTTAGCTGGAATTCCAGTAAAAGATACGAAGTATATAGAAGGTTATAATTATGAATTATGGCGCCAGTTATCGAAATTGTTTCCTGGTAGGCGTTTCTCACCTTATGAAGATGAATATCAAGCAAAAGATAAAATAAGTCTAGATGCTGTAATTGGAATAAAAATACCAGATAAAGAAAAAGAGTTTTCTTCGGTAGAGTTTTATAAAGAAAAAGATTGTGCGATTGATACTGTTTTAAATATGATAGGAAGTAATTTAGAAGGTATTCCTTTTATTGATATTAATGAAGGATTACAAATAGATAAAAGTGATATCAAAAAATATATGAAAAATAGATAAGGAGAATAAAAATGGATTTTAAAGAGATTATACATATTTTACAAGAAAGAAGAAAAACAATTTCTAC
>CALVJR010000055.1 GCA_944332295.1 uncultured Bacilli bacterium
AACGCCACCGCTTCTTCAGCTCTCACCCGCATAGCGGGTGGTTTTGTCCTGTTCCTATCCCGGAACATAATAAAAAGCTAGCAAACGAATGCTAACTTTTTTGTTTCCGAAATTGTTTCCAAACTATTTTCTCTTATTTTATAAGGCTTTTCAGAGATTTTGGTAACATCTTTTTTAATTTTGGAAACAAAATGGAAACTAATTGACTATTTTTTGTAATTTTTTAATTTTTGAAACCCTCTCAAACCCTTATTTTATAAGCTATTTGCCACAGCAATTTTTATACTTTTTTCCACTCCCACATGCTCGACCTTTGACCATATTTTGCTTATATATGGTACAAATAGTATTATGTGTTTTTCCCTTATTTTATGGGCATTCAGTACATTATATTATTAGTATTATCTATATTATAAATATTACTAATTTTATATATTACGTGGACAAAATGTGGACAAGAATCATCTTTTCACAGCACTTTGTTTCCCATAATAAGTGTACTAAAAAAAATTTAATAAATCAATAAATTATACTTCAATAAATTCCTTTTCAGCAATTGATTCATATATTTTCAATTTTAATTCTTCAGAATCGAAATTTCCATCTATAAAACTTTCAATGATCTCATGTAATAAATCCTTATTAATATTATTGGCCGCTACATGATAACTAATATTTTCCATTTCATTAATAAAATTCCCAGATAAAAGTCCGTATCCATTTAAAATTAAAAATTGAGCAGATAATGTTATAGCTAATCTTTTATTTCCATCAACAAAAGCATGAAATTTACAAACGCAAAAAAACAAATGAGTTAATTTATCAATAAATGTTGGATAATAATCATCATTTTGAATATGTGCTAATACAGACTTTAATCTTCCTATATCTATTATTCCTTTATCTCCTCCACCACTTACATCAATTGTATTAGAATGAATTTGTTCAATTAATTCCTCCGGTATATATATTATTTTCCTATTCACGTTCTTTTAACCTCTTAAACACTTCTTCAGATTCTTTCATTCTATCAAGTAATTCCTGACTTTTTAATCCTAGGAATCTTTCGAATTCTTTTTTGTCTAAAGGACTAATGTATTCTGTCAATCTTAAATGTAATGCATCTCTAAATGCCAAATCTCTACTGGCCATCTTATTTCTCGCTTTATTTTTTAATGGTTCATATAGCTTTTGATTTGAGAATTCATCAAATAATTTATCTACTTCATAATACTCTAATCTACTTCCCTTTTTTGAATACTCATTTTTTAATACTTCAGAAAAACCTCCCTCATATGATGAAATCAAATCTAATACTTCTGAATAGAATGTATCCCTAACTTTATCTTTTGAATTAAGGTTTAATATAACTTTATATTCTTTAGTATTTTCTCTAAAAATACTTTCATATATTTTATCAGTATATCTTGCATATTTATATTTTCCGTCGACAACATAATCTTTTAAAGCATCCGTAAATAATCTTCTATAGTTTTCTTCACTATACCATGATTCTAAATAATCTTCATCTCTTTGATTTATATATTTTGTTCCACCACCTGTTTTTTTGTTAATCAAGTCTATAACTATATCTAATATTAATTTTCTTACCTCTTTTGCTCTTTCACTTTCAGATAGAAGCATTCCAATATTCAAGAATGCTCTAAAATCAAAAACGGATAATCTTCTAGTTTTATCTTTGATAAGGACATCAATGTCCTTATCAGAATTCTCTATTTTTTCAAAAAAATTTCTTAATTTTTGTCCAGTTAAAACTTCATATCCATTATCCAAAAATTCTTTATAATTATTTTCAATATACCTTCTTATAGTTCTAGGATCAACTTCATAAAAAGATGCGACATATTCTATAGTAAAATAAATTTTATCATCTATCATTATTCCTGGTACTGAAATATTTTTTTTGATTTCTTCAATAGCCAAACTATTATTAAGAATATTTTGACGATCGATTACAGAATTTGTCAAATCTTTTGCCATTATATCACTCCTTTCAAAATTCATAAATTTATTATATCATTTTTTAAATTATTTCCCTAATATTTATAAAATACGTGGCACGTTTTGTTCTTTTTAAGAATGAAAGTGGCGATAGTATTTTAATTAAAAAGACGGACACGTTTTATTGAAATTGTATTTCAATGAAAGTGAGAAAAATCTTTTTATTTTTTTATGAAGCTAAATGCTGAAATAAAAAAAGGGCACCTTTACTACTTACATAAGTTTGTAGTATTGGTGCTTTATTGGGATTCCAAAGGGTTTATCCTTGGCACACATAGTTATTGGCTCTGCCAATATCGTAGTGTGTTACTATAATGAAATTATAGTTCTTAGTTTAAAATCCAATATCAAAATCATCATCCTTATCAATTTCATCTCTATAATTGGATTTTATTGGTTGTTTCATATAAGAAGGAACGTTTGCATATTCAAATAATTCATCTTGTCTTTCAGTTCCTACTGATGTTTTATAGACATCTTTATTATTAAATAAGTTTTCATCATATATATCTTTTACTTTATCAGTAACAATATCTTTTGTTTCTTCATTTCCTATTATAAGAAGTTTTCTAAAGAACTCTATAAGCTTTTCAACTATTTCATAAATATAATCTTTTAATCCTTTATTTTCTTCTTCTAATTCATCATTTCTCTGTTTTAAATATTTTACCTCATTAGTAAGATTTTTATTTTTTCTTTCTAGTGTATTATAAGAATCAACTTGATCTTTTACTTCTCCTAAAACTACTTCAACTCTATCTTGTACATCCATTAAATCATCCACTTCTTTAATGACTCTATTCATAGAATCAAATGTTTCTTTTTTTACTTTTACGTAGTCTTTATCAAACAGGATATTCTTTTTATCTTTAAGACTTTCATTAAATTCATTTAATTCATATTCTAATCTAGAATGTTTATTACCTAAATCTTTATTTAAACTATTAGTTATCTTTTTTAATTCTTTTATTCTTAGATGTTCTCTATCACTATTCTTTATTCCTCTTTCTAAATCAAATCCTTTATCATTAAGTCTTTGACAATATTTATCTTGTAAATCCGATAAATGTTTATTATCTCTTATATATTGTTTTTTAGATATTGTATATCTTTCAGTGTTAGTTCTTTTATCTAACTTTTTTACTAGAGGAATAACTACACAATGTATATGAGGAGTTTTTTCATCCATATGAAGTGTAGCATGTAATACTTGTTCTTTTTTATATCCTAAATCTTGATATACGAATTCCATACAAGTATCAGCCCATTTCTTTATATCCTTATTTTTAATACCTTTAAAGAAGCCTGGAGAAGCTGTGAATATCATTTCATCAGCTACTACATTCTTACTTCTATCTAACATTTGAGAATATGTTCTTTTTCTATCCTCTCTTTCAGTTTTCATTCTTTCATCGTGTTCTAATTTATATTCTTTTGTTTTTTCATGAAATCCTTTTACATATTTTGAATCTAAAGGAACAAGTTCAATATTATTTTTAGTTAATTCTAATTTTATATCTGGATTGGAATTATATGCTTTCTTTTCTCTTTTATTATGAGAACCTATTTGAGCCAAATCATTTAATGTATAAATAGGTTCGCTTCTAAATATTGCATAGTTCATATTTATACCTCAAACTTAATAGCATTGTTAATAACATCAGATATATTAACTTTATCTAAATTATTAATTGCATCTCTCTTATTATCTTCTGTAGTAGATATATAATATTTTCTTGTAATAGATGGATCTGAATGTCCCATTAATTCTGATACCTCATTCATTAAAGTTCCATTATTAGTTAATCTTGTAGCATATGTTCCTCTTAAATCATAAAATCTAGCATTTATATTTAATTCATTTTTTATTATCTTATATGGATATTTTGTTATATCTGTACCTACATAAGTTCCATCATCTTGAGTAAATATAAAATTTATTGTTTCTTCATTGTTATTGTTAATAACTATTCTTTTATCAACACTATCATCTTCTAAATGATAATACTTATATTGAGTTCCAAATATTTCTTTTAAATAATCTTGTCTATTCTTATAGTTTATTAATGCTTGTTTTAATGTTTCACCTATATAAACTGTTCTTGTTCCTGAATTTGTTTTAGTTGGTCCTAAATACCATCTTCCTTTATGGTCTTTAAGTCTATCGTAAACACTGTGTTTAATATTTATTATTCCTTTATCTAAATCTATATCTTCCCATGTTAGAGCAAATACTTCTCCAGTTCTTAATCCTGTATAACAAGATGTTAAGAATGAACATATAAATGTGGCATTATCTTTAAATCTTTCTAGGATAATATCTATTTCTTCTTTAGTATAAAGATGTTTAACATCTTCTGAATATTTATTAACTTTTGGAAGTCTTAATGTTAATGCTGGATTATATTTTATAAATCCATATAGATTACATGCATCTCTAAATGATCCCTTAACTACTTTTAATATATTTTTATAGTATGATTTAGAATGATTAAATTCATTTACTACATCAGTTATGTAACTATTTAAAGATACACTTGTTATAGTAGATAATTTAAACTTACCTATTTTAGGTTTAATATACTTATTAATTAATAACGTATATGTTTGAATAGTATTATATCTTAAGTTATTTTTACAGTAATTCTCTAACCAATAATCTAAATAATCACTATATGATAAGTCACATGACTTAAATGGTATTCCTGCATTAAGATATTCATTATATGCTTGTACACCTGCTTCTTGAGCTTCAGGTTTAGTTCTATAACCTGATTTACTTAACCATTGTCTTTTACCATCTATTGGTGCTATTTCAACTCTATATTCATAATAGTTTCCTCTTTTTCTAATATTTATCTTACTCAATGACAACACCTTCTAACTTTTTAATATTGTCTAGTTCAGATAAATCATTACCTTCATTTACTATTAAGAATTTTTCTAATGAACTTTTTAATACTTTCATACTTCCTAATTTAATTGCTGGTAAATATCCTCTATATATTAATTGATAAATATAATTAGGACTTGAATGTAATATTTTAGCAACTTCTTGAACTGTATATACTAGTTTTTCATTCATTATCATCACCTACGATTCCTTTAAGCATTTCTTCCATTTCAGCTATTTCTTCTGGACTAGCTTGTTCAGATTCACATCTTTTACCATGCCATAACATTACTCCATCTGTATCATAGGTTATTTGAGGTTCTTTAATATTATAATTATTATTATTATTTTTATAATTATAGTTATTATTATGTCCTGTTACTGAACCAATAGTATCTAGGTTATTAAACCTATTAGTTTCCCTATATTTAGCCCATAGATCTTCGGTTAGATAAATGGTTCTATTTGACTTACTATGTGTTTCGTTACTATATACACATTTAATAAATCCATAATTCTTTAAGTTTGTAATATGTTGTGATACTGAATCTTCTTTAATACCATACATATCAGCTAGTGATTTATTTGTTACCCAGCTATATCCCTCCTTTTTACATAAATATACTAATCTTTCAGCGATTAGTTTATCCTCAGGAGATAATGCTTTTGTTTGATATAACTCCTTTGGAATTACTGCGAATATTGTTACATATTCTTCTTTCATAGTTCTCATCCTCTTTCTTTTTTGAATTTGAACTAAGGCCTTTGTTCAATATCATTATCCCTGAAATCGGTCCTTCAAACCATGTTAAAAAAATTCCCCATTTTAGTAGGAAATTTTATCTTTTTATATGTTCAAAAACTCTCTTTTTTCTCTCCATAAAGTCTATATAAAATATAATATTATTCAATAGTTAATTTGTCACATTCAAATTTTGGTGAATCAACTTTTTTTTGTGCCCTATCAATTTGTAATTGAGTACCTAATTTAATAAATCCACTTTTCTTATACTGATAATATTTTTTATTACAATACATAAGTTGATCTTGAAGTTGTTCATCTGTAGATGATGGATTATCAAATTCTAATGATTTGATAATAAATCTTTCAACTTCATTAAGTTGTTTCCACGATTGTTTTACTTTTAATAATAATTGCTTGCATAATTCAACATATTGTTCATAATGTGTTTTATCTAATGAAAATACTGCTGTATCAGTAGTTGATAAATGATTTTCCCTTGTATCATATGTAAAATTCACTAACGATGAATTCACATATGTTTTAAATTCTAAATCATCTGTTACTTCATAATCTAGTAAATCTCGATACATTGAATGATACATTTTATTCATTTCTAATATTTCAACTAAATAATCAAAATTTTCTTTTATGTCTTTATAATTATACCTTTCTATAATAGATTTTGATAATACTCTTGTATCATCTAATAACCCAACAACTAATTCGCCATTTTCATTATATTTAACCATTTAAACCCTCCTTACAACAAAAAAGAGAGTGAAAACCACTAAGGGCTTAACACTCTCTTAAAAAGTAAATTTAAATATAAGTCGTTTGATTTCCAACTCATAGAATCGCCTCACAATTAAATTTATTGGTTTATATAATATACTTAATTTTTAATAAAATCAAGACTTTTAAATATTTTTATATAATTATTGAAATATTTCTCAAATGAAAAAGTAAGTTCCACCCTGAAATGGAATTTAGTTGTTCAAATTTTAACTGTGGAATTTAATTGTTCA
>CALVJR010000056.1 GCA_944332295.1 uncultured Bacilli bacterium
ACGAAAAAATCAATCATTTCTGATTGATTCCTATATCAAAAGTTCGAATAGTTCGAACAGATTTCCCAATGGTGCGAGTAATCAAGTAGTTTCAAACTTTTTTCGCAAAATTAGACAATCGATACAATATTTGTATCAATCTCTAATACTATTTTACCATGAAACTCAAGAAGTGCAAAATTTTATTTTAGCATTTTGTAATAATCTTCTCTCCAATTTTTGGTTTTACCATTACTTCTTTTATAGTTCAATGATCCATATCTATAATTATCATCATTTAGGATTTCAATTTTTTCAACATCATTTAATGATATTCTCCATACACAACCTTGTAAAATATCACTATCTAATGTAATACATTTATCAAAACTATCCCTTATCTTTTTACATATATTTAAAAATTCTTTATCTTCTCTATGTGTTTCATATTTATCTAGTCTGACATATGCTTTTAATTCTTCTAAAGTTATATTTTTTTCTTTGAGCAACATATCAAATTTTTCTTTATCCATAATATTATCAGGAATATAAACATTGTTTAATAGGAAAGAATATCTTCTAAAATCTGTAATAAAAACATCTTTTTTGTTTTTTCTAAAAGTGATTTTAACATCAAATCCCTTAACTGGTTCTCCTTTATGTTTTTGTGGACATATATTGTTATAGCATTTCACCCAACACCAAATAGGATATTTAGTATTATATTTGTTTTCTACTTGTTTATTCATTTTTTCTAAAATCCATTGATAAGTAGGTCCTGCCTTTTTCATATTAATAAATTTTTCATTACACTCTAAATACCCTTTATTAACTAAATCTTTTAATGCATCAAAAGACTGAAAAGTTACTAATCTCATAAATTACCTCCAATCAACTTTTTCTAAAAAATTTAAAGGACAATTTCCATTTTTAAAACTGATACTAATATGATTTAATGTGCTAAAATTCATTAAGAGAGCATCATCGTATTTAGAAAAATATTCTTCTTGTGAAATTGTTTCATACCATTGTTTGTCTAATAATCTATTATCACTATTACTCATATCATATCCATAAAATATATCATTTATTGATTTTTGAATTTCTTCATCATTTATATTAATTCTGTAAATATCCTTGCATTTTGCTATTTCATTTATTTTATTACCTAGTTTTTTATATGGAGCATATCTAAAAAAGTATATATAATTTGCTCCATATTTTCCTCTAAAAATATTTAACGCATCAATATATTCTTCACGTGTCAAGTTAGTTTTTTCTTTATATTTTTCTATATTCCAATCATTTAATATTCTATCTTTATATTTTTCAACATTTTTATCAAATAAATTATACATTTTGTTATCATACATATATTGAAGACTTATTAATCCATTGACCATATCAACATCTTTATTTACTAAATGATAAAAATATAATGGTTTATTTGTTTTAATCAATTTTTGAGTATCAATATATTCATAAAATTCATCACAAGTTATATGTTCTTTAGGTTTTTGATACTCATAGATATATAAGAAACAATTCCCACTAACATAACTATGCTCGCTCATGAATATTGATTTTATATCTAATAATAGTTCTAATTCACTTTCATATTCATGAATACCTTTATATGCTCCCCAAGAATGTTCAAACCAATAATGTTTATTATTATTTTCATAGGTTAAAAAGGTGTGAGATGGCAGCATATCGTTGTCAACTATGTAGATAAAATAAGTTTTAAAATTAATATTATTATCTTGGAATAATTTTCTTTCTAATTCCACTTGATCCCAACATACACCACATTTAGATTTTAATAATTCATCTGGAGTTTGCAAATAATAGAATTTGTAAAATTCATCCTCCCATTTTTGAGGATTAGCATTAATTATATTTTCACCATTTTCATCTTTAAAACCATATTCAATAGAATCCATCAAATTCATTATACTATTGATTTTTTGTTCCATCTTTTTTGCCCCAATCTTCATAAGGATCAAATCCATTTTCTTTTTCCCAATTAATATGATTATCTCTTGCATTCTTCACTGCTACACAACCATTGTTAGATGTTGCACTAGCTCCATCAGTTACTACAAAAAATGGCAAATTATATTTTTTTGCTAATTCTTTTACTTCCAAACAAAATTTTCTGGTTTTATTTAATTCATTATTATTTGGCATAATAACCCATCCTCTCTCCATTAGGCAATTTTTAACAAATTTAGTTTTTCTTATTCCTATACAATTTTACCATAGAATTTTGTTATTTTTAAGACTTACAACTCCAAATCCTCATTTTTATCAATATTTATATTATTTTGAATTATATCTAAATCATTATCATCAATAATTTCTTCTTGATATAGTTCAGTAACGATTTCATCATATTTATTTGATGAAAAGAATTTATCTTGCAAAAACTCTATAAATTTTCGCCATAATTCTTTGGAATAACTTAATGCTTCTTCAAGTTTAGATACTTTATCTTCTAGCTCATCAATTTCATCATTTGCATTATCTAAATTATATTGTAAGGTTTCAATTTTATCATCTCTAATTTTGATTTTCTTTTGAAGATTTTTAACTTCGTTAGAATGATTTTTTAAATCTTCCTCATAATGTTCAAGTATAGTAGTTAAGTCGTTAGTAGATTTTAAATTAGAAGTGGTATCAGTTGTTTGTTTAATATAGTCTTTAATTTCTTCAACTTCTTTATTTGAAATAGTAAAGTTATTTTTATTTAATTTACTAGGTTTTAAATTATCTATAATTTCAGTAATTTGATTAGACTTATTCTGTAAGTTATCGGCTTTATCATTTAATTCATTAAGTCGTTTCTTATTTTTCTCTTGTTTCTTTTTTAACTCTCGAAAATTATTCATATTTTTAACATTTATATCTTGATTACGACCTTTTTCTTTTGACTTAAGAGTATAGTTTAAATGATAAATTCTATTGAATGAATTAATACAATATTCTCTCATTTTATCTTGAATATTTCTCAAACTATCAGTAGTAAAGACATCACTTTTTCCAACTTGACGCTCCATACCATTTTTAGAACCATCTTTAAAAGGTACTCCAACAATATGTAAATGAGGGGAAGATTCGTCAAAATGAATGGTCGCATTGGCTATCCTAAAATTAGGGACAATATTTTCTAAATCTGATATTTGTTCTTTATAAACTTGAATCATTTTTCTTTTAAATTTATCATCTTGTTCAGTCCAAAAGTCCATATCGCCAAGTTCAATAATTATTTCACAAGCAAGATCTCTTTTATTATCATTAGAGATATGTTTAAAATAATTTTCTATTTTTCTATCATTTCTCGTTTGCTTTTCATTGTATTTAATTCTTGCATCCTCAAACAATTCTAAATACAAATTTTTAGTATCTTCTACGATAGAAGAGGTGCCTTTAATCGTACAAATTAAATCTTTATCATTATCATATTTTCTTAAATTATGTTTATCAACTTTTGATAATTGCTGATGATTTTGGATAGCATTATTACTAAATGCAGTAGAATTAAATTCATTATTTTTAGCAAATTGTCTTGCTCTTTTTGTTTTATTTTTATCATTACTTAAATGTAATGAATAACTAAGTTCTTGCATATCAACCAACCTCCTTATTAGAATAGAGCCTACTATATATAGTAGGGTAATTTTGCTTCGCCAAAATTTCTAACCCCCTATATATTTTGACATTGCACGTTGTTTATATCAAAATATGGGGGCTAAGGCTTACCACCTTAGAAACCGTTTGCCTTACTTCGTATTATTTCAAATGCTAAAGCATAAGAAATAAAACTACATAAGCCATTGAACAAACTTTTTTTAAAAAAAGTTAACAAAAAATCTTTTTTGATAGGTAATATCAAAAGCAAAAATGAATTTTTGTTTTGATATTTTTCCATTATGTTTTTATATTTTGTTAGTCAAGGGTCAAGACTAGCAATTTCATTGCCCTTGACTAACATTAAAATCTTCTTCGGTTACATTATCAGGTATTGTTTCGAATATATCTTTAATATTTACTTTTATATCATTAGGAGTATTCTTTGTTGCAAACATTCCCATTGCCACCCAATTTTCATTTCCATTATTATCTTTTTGTAAAGGGAATATTCTAATAGGTACTTCATTTTTTTGGAGTGGTAACATATCTAATTTTTCCGTTTCTTTATAATATGTTCCTTTATACAAATTAACTTCGTAACACTCATTTAATCTATATAAATGTTGCATAACATCTTTAATAGGTAGATACTCACTATATCTAACAATTGTATCTACACATATTCCATTAAAGTCATAAGTAAGAGGTCTTTTCTTATCAATATAACCTTGTTTATATAATTCTTCAAAATCACTATAAAAGGTACTTCTAAAATTAACTTGTTTTACTTCATATTTATTATTTATGGTTTCAAGTTCTATATCATCAACATAACGCATTATAATATCTGCTTTTGTTTCTCTATCTAGTAAATCCCAATTATCATTAAAAGCATAATAAGAAATAGGTAATTTAACTTTATTAATAAAGTCCATATCTCTTTTTAGTAGAATATCGTCGATAGTAAAATTTAATTGTTCGGCTTGTTCATTTTCTAATAATTTTGAATTAATCATTTCTATTTGTTCTTCAATTATTTTTGTTTCTTCTTTAAATTCTTCTTCGGTAAATAATGAATCAATATAGGCTTTTTTAATTCTTTCTTTTTTGTTATTTAATTTATTTAATTCTTTGCCTAGTTCTTCTTTAGGGTTTTCTAATTTTGATTTTAATACTGGTAAAAAGAATTCATTAACAACATTATCATATTCTAAAATGTCGGCAAGCATTGTTTTAATTGTTTCTTCTATTTTAGGCTCTTTAATTATTGTTTTACAATTATTGCATTGATAGTAATAATAAACTTTACCATTTTTCTTCCTTGTTGCATTACCACCTAATATTCTTCCACATTTTGGACATCTTAACTTTTGTAAAAACAAGTATTCTTTATCTCGTTTATAATTTCTTGAGTTTTTTCTCTTTTGCACTTGGCATTCCTCCCACAACTCTTTACTTATTAATGGCTCAACAACATTTTCATAACGTGTAGGATTATTTGTCTTTTTTCCATGTATATAATCGCCCTTATAAATTTCATTTTCAATTATTCTTAATATTGTACTATCATCCCAATTTGTTTTTCCTAATACCTTTTCTTCATTAAATATAGTAGAGATATTAAAATATGATTTGCCCTCAAAGTATAAATTAAATATTCTAATTGCAACATCTTTAGTAAGAGGATCGGGAACTAATTTTTTATTAACGTGTTTATACCCAAGTGGTGCTTTATTTGGAATATTTCCAACTTTTATGGCACCTGCTAAGCCAATTTTTGTTCTCTCACTTGTTCTTTCAATTTCATTTTGACTAACTGTCGTAAGTAGTCTTGCAACCATTCTTCCATTAGCATTTGTTGTATTTATATCATCATTAGCACAATCTAAATAAGCATTATTTTCCTCTAAAAATTTCATTATATTTTCCCAATCATAAACACTACGAGTTAGTCTATCTAGTTTTAAAACAACAATTGTATTACATTTCTTGTTTTTAATATCTTCTTTTAATTCTTCAAAGGCTGGTCTATAATTGCCTGTTTTAGCACTTATTCCAGCATCTTTGTAAACCTTATAAATTTCATAACATTTATATTCACACATAGCACGAAGTCTTTTTTCTTGTTCTGGTAAACTAAAACCCTCACGTGCTTGATCTTCGGTACTTACTCTTATATAAAGTCCTGCAATTTTCTTTTCTTCGTTCATTTAACATTTTCCTTTCTATCTTCATATTAAAAAAGAGGCGACAAAGACTTAAAACAACTTTTATGTCTTTGACACCTCATAATATTTCTGCTATATAAATTTTCAAAACTGTTTTATCCATACCCCTCAAAAACATAAAACTTGTTTCTTGATTGTTTATTATATAGTGCTTTACCTAAAAGTCAAGACATATAGCCTATTTTAAGCCCAATATGGCAAGTTTTTAATGAAGTTGGTACAATTATTTATATTTTAGTTTAAACCCCTTATATAGTTTTCTAAATCTGCTAAATTAATTCTTTGAGATAAATTTTCAACAAATATTTCATTAGAATAATTAAATGCTAGAAATGTAACACCCTTAATAATAATTCTATGAGGTTCGATGTAGTTTAAATTTGTCTTATTAATCTTTCTAATATTACCATTGATAATAGTAGGAGTAGTGTTACAAAAGCTACATATAAACTCGATTTTCTTTTTTAATTCGTTATCAATTTCTAATTCTTTCTTTGTAATATTTACCATTTTAAACAATCCTTTCTAAACTTAAATACTAAAAAAGTACCAACTTCTTCAGAAATTGATACTTATATATTTAAGTCCTAACTTTAAAAAAGTCTGGACAGATTGCCTACTGGTGCCGAAAGACAGAATTGAACTGTCCGCTGATCCTTACCAAGGATCTGTTTTACCACTAAACTATATCGGCAGATAAGAGTATTCTATCATAATATGAATACTAATTCAATAACAATATGGTGTTCTGTTAATCCTTTTTTAAAATGTCACCATATCATTAATAGAAATGTCACCAGCATTAATATATAATATCTCTTTGGAA
>CALVJR010000057.1 GCA_944332295.1 uncultured Bacilli bacterium
AGGTTACTTAGTCTATGAAGCAGGAAACTTGGAAGGTGACGACCAAGGCGAATTAAGTTTACTTAATTCTTTTGTTCCTATGATTGTAAAAATAGTTGTCTGGATATTAAATATTTAGTATGATAGAGGTGTGTCAAGTGATACAAAAATATAATATAGGAGAGAGTCGATGATAGTAGTAGAACACGTAACAAAAAAGTTTGAACGATTTAAGAACAAACGTGAAAAAGAAGCGTTTTTCGCAGATAATGATATTTCATTTCAAGCAAATGACGGGGAAATCATTGGAATTCTTGGACCTAATGGTGCTGGGAAAACGACATTACTTCGAATGATTGCGGGAATATTAGAGCCTACAGAAGGAAGTATTACTTTTGATGGTATGAATTATCAAAATCAAGAAATTGAAATTAAAGAGAAGATTGCTTATCTTTCAGGAAATACGAAACTTTATGATACTCTTACTTGCTATGAGTTATTAAAGATGTGCTGTGATATTTATAATGTAGAGAAAGAACAAGAAAATAGAAGAATTGAAGAAGTGGCAAAAGTATTAAAGATGGAAAGTTTTTTACATAATAAGATTGCTAATCTATCTACAGGACAAACACAAAAAGTAAATATTGCCAGATGTTTAGTTCATAATCCTAAATACTATATTTTAGATGAAGCAACTACTGGTTTGGATATTATTTCTAGTCAAATTATCTTAGATTTTATTAAGAAAGAGAGAAAGAAGAAAAAGACTATTCTATATTCTACTCATTATATGGAAGAAGCAGAAAATATTTGTGATAGGGTAATTATGATTAATAAAGGAAAAGTAATTAAGTCTGGAACACCAGAAGAAATTAAAAAGGCAACTAAAACAACTAATTTGCGAGATGCTTTCTTTGCTTTGATTGGAGGTGGCCTAGATGAAGAATAATTTATGGAATATCTTAAAAAAAGAGTTAAGAGAATTATTTCGTGATAAAAAATCTCTAGCGATGATGTTAGTCATACCTATTTTTATTCCATTATTAGTAATAGGTATGTCAGCATTATTTGAGTCACAAATGAATGTCGATACTGAGGAGTATAACAAGATAGGTTTTAGTTATGAGTTATCTGAAGTAGAAGAAAGTATTGCGAAAGAGATGGATATTGATGTTGTTCATGGAACAACAAAAGAGTTAAAAGAAAAGTATGAAGAAGGTAATATCGATTTATATATTACTAAAAAAGATAATCACTATACGATTCGTAGTGATGGTTCTGATAATAGTAGTTATGCCTCTAGTTTAATGGAGACTTACTTTAATACTTATAAAGAAGTATTACAACAAGAATCTTTAAGTAAACAGAAAATTAATCCTGATGATATCTTAAATATTATTACTGTAGATGAAAAAGTAGCAGAAGAAGATAATTTTTTTGCTAGTTATATTAAAAACTATGCCTTCTTATTTATTTTAATGGCAATTACTGTTTCTGCAACGTATCCTGCAACAGATACAACAGCAGGAGAACGAGAAAGAGGGACACTGGAGACATTACTTACTTTTCCTATTAAAAGTAAGGATATTATCATTGGTAAGTTTTTAGGAGTAACAGTTTCATCAATAATTACAGGACTATTAAGTCTAGCTTTAGCAGTTATTTCTTTATTCATATCCAAAGATATGTTTACAATTTATGAAGGTGTAAATACTATGTATTCACTAAGTAGTATTATTTATGCGGTTGTTGTAATCATTACATATTCATTCTTTATTAGTGGATTATGTATTGCTATTGCGTCAACTTCTAAAACATTTAAAGAAGCACAAAGTGCTTTAACACCATTAACGTTTATATCACTTTTTCCAGGAATGATTGCTTTTATGATAGGTATTACTACAAATACAATAATATCTATTATTCCATTTTTGAACTTTACCACTATATTTACAGATATTACTGCTGGTAATATTAACGTTCTACATATTTTCTTGATGATGTTATCAACTGTAATTTATATTAGTATTGTATTTTACTATATTATTAAACAATATAAATCAGAAAAGGTGTTATTTACAAAATAGTAATTTGTTTTGATTAAGAAAATCCAGATGTTCTGGATTTTTTTGTGGTATTTCAATTTTTATATTTTTCTATCTAAATATTCTATACAAAGTGATGGAATATTTAAAAAATTTGATATAATGATAATAAATAAGTAAAACTTTAAAATAGGTAAGGGCTGGTAGTATGGTAGAAAATTCTGAGATAATTTTAGATGATGGCCATGTAATATTGACGGAATCTATGTTGGAAAAATTAAAATATACTGTAGAAAATGATACGTTTTTAACTAGAAATGTTGATAAGCTAAGTACTAATATTCAATGGTTTGACTTTCGTACTATCTTAGATGATATTGTTGGACACTGTAATATAAAAATAAAATATTTACCAGAAGCAGATAATTCTTATGGTATTGATGTTGATTATCTTTTACAATTAAGAGATAAGTATCAAGAAATAATGTTGCAAGATCATGATGTTATTTCTTCTTATATAATTGATAATAATTCTCAAGGTTTTGCTCAATTGATTGATACCATTTACCAACTTGATTTGGAAACAAAAAAGTATTATATGACTTGCAATTTGATAGATGCGAAAAAAGACTGTTTAATTAATATGAAATATTTTATGAGTGAGGAAGATATTAGTAAATTTAACACTCAATATAGCGAAGCAATTCAAAAAAAAGATGTTGCTAAGATGCAACAAATGTTAGAAGAGGTACAGCAAAATATCTTAGAGGAATGGGAGCGTTATTTTGAAAATTTAGATGATATGACAGATGAGCACTTTTGTTTTCTTGGTCATAGTACTTTTTCTACGGCCTATGATGGAAGTTTTCGTGGCAGGTTTATTTCATGTTCCTTATATAATCAAGATGTTAATGATACATTTCATGGTAGATTTGGATTTATTATGCCAGCTAGTAATATTGTTGGTGCCAAAAGTGAAGATATGAATGTGAATAATTATGCAAATAATCAAGAAAATATGCTTCATTATAGTGTGATTAAAAAGATTGATCATCCACAAAGATTAATAGATGAATGTTTACAATTTGAAAAAAATAATGAGGAAGAAGGAATTGTTAGAAATGTTTATAGTGAAGTAATTGAAGATGGATTTCATCCTCTTGCTATTTTTTGCTTTACCAATGGTGCGAAAAATTTGGATAGAAATTACCAAAGAGCATATGAATTACAGAAGAGTTTTCCTGGTTTAAAAGTACGTAGTTATGATATTATGAAAAGAAAAACAGGTAGAAAACTAGATAAGATGAAATTGGACTTAGTTAATCATTTAAAACACGTATTTACAAAAACTACATATAATGTTACTCATGAAAATTTATTTCGATATGACTATTTTTTTGATGAGTTTCGTAAGTTAAAAGAACAAGGTGAGTATAGTGAAGAGGATATTGAGAAAATTTTTCGTAAAAACTTGCAACTATTATCTTCTATTGATAATCCACCTGAGGATGTATTTAGTGGAAAATATTCTGAAGATGAGATAAAGTATATCTTAGGCAAAAATGTTAGATATAATATAGATTACATTTTATCTAGTCAAGGTGAGGTCAGAGGCTTTTCTTTAAATGATTTAAAAGAACTTTTTCCTTATAAGGATAGATTAAATGATTATTATGAGGGTTTAAGTGAGTTTGTAGAACTTGTATCTAATATGGAAGTTACAGATGATGATATTCATGAAATACAAAAGAAGGGACCTATTACCTTTCATGCTATTTTAAAGTATTTTGCTGATAAATTACTTCCTATTTTACAGGATACAGAAGAACAAATGAAATATAAATTAAGTAAAGATAAAAAACAGTATTCAGAATTAGTAAAAGAAAAAAAGTTTAGGACTAATATGGAAAGGGAGTATCAATTATATTCTGCTATCTATTTTAACTCTTGGACAGCAATTATTATAAAAAGAGATTATCAGGAAGTGTGTGCAGATATAGAGTCTAATCAAAAAGGGCAAGAACACATAGAAGAACAGTATAGAAAATTACAAGCACAACTTAGTAAATTATTACGAGAAAGAGAAGAGCTTTCCTCTTCGCAATATGAGGATAGTAGTGAATATCATGATAGCCTTAAAAAAATTGCAACTATTGAGAAAGAAATAGAGGTATTAAATAAACATCCACTTATCTATCGAAGAAAGATTAAAGATAGTATGGCAAGAGTGAATTCTATAAAGCTTGCTCAAAAAGAAGAGAAAAAAGCTTATGATACTTCTCGAAAAAGTGCTGTTAGTAGAGTGGATACAAATATTCGAATGGTTCAAAGCAATATGGAATTTGTGAAAGAGTCACATAAGCAGAAGCAAGCAGAACATGAAATGCTTCAAACACAGCTACAAAATGTCCAATTAAAGATTTATGAAACATTTCATTGTCATTCTGTAACCGATATGGATACTATGATAAAAAAAGCAGAAGATATTGTCCAAAATTATGATCATTTAAATAGTTTTTATTTATCTAGAGTTAGTTATGAGATAGAAGTGATGGATGGACAAATTTATGAGCAAGAGAGAATGCTTCATGAAATACAAGGTCAAAAGCAGACAATGTCAGTGCATGTTTCTCAAAATCATAAATAATTCTATACAAAAGCAAAGTTTTATGTTATAATACAGTCGTTTGAAAAGGGGATAAGTCTATATGAAGCAAAATGTTTATAAAAAAATTTTTAAAATGTTAACTAAAAAGCAAAAAATAAATTTTATCATTATTATTGGTATTATGATTGTTTCTGCTTTGTTAACACAGTTGCTACCGTTATCTATTGGTAGTTTAACTGATGATATTTTAAGTCGTGATGAATTATCTTTCGTCAGTGTTTTACCTTTTTTAGGATTTATTTTAGTTATTACTGTGACCAATGAAATTATTAAAGTAATTAGAAGACTTTTAGTAGAAGATACTTCTACTCGTTTTGAAAAGGAAGCTCGTACGAAAGCAATTTCTGCTCTTCTTCATGCACCATTAGATTATTTTAAAGAGAATATGACAGGAAATATTCATGGTAAATTAAATAGAAGTTTGGAGGGTACCACGAAGTTATTAAAATTAATGTTTATGGATTTTGCCCCAGCAGTATTTAATGGTATTGCTGCTATTGTAGTTATTTTTTCTAAGTTGCCTCTTTCTTTAGCATTTATGATGCTTTTAGTGATTCCTATCGGAGTAATTATTGTCTTTAGACAGATTACAACTCAACGTGGTATCAGGGTAGAATTAATGAATGAAAAATCTAATATGGATGGTACGATGGTAGAGTTAATCAATGGTATTGAAGTCATTCGTATTGTTGATAATGCTGAAAATGAAACAGAACGATTTGATAACACCTCTGAGTATTTAAGAAGTAAAGAAATGAAACATCATAAGGCTATGGCTTTTTATGATTGTCTTAAGTTTGTAAATGAAGCAATCTTTACCGTTTTCGTGATTGGAGTATCTGCCTATCTTGCTGGTGAGAAAATTATTACTGTTGGTACTGTATTAACTGCTTATTTATCATTTACTCAATTAACAACACCATTAAGAGAACTACATAGAATTTTTGATGAATTATCAGAATCTACTGTACTTGCAGAAGAGTATTTTAGAATTATTGAGTTACCAAAAGACTTTTCTTATCAAAGTGTTAAGGGTAAAAAAGTAAAAGAAGAAAAATTACCAATTATTTCTATTCATAATATGAGTTTTAAATATAAAAATGCTAAAAAATATATTATTACTGATTTAGATTTAGATATTAATCAGGGGGAGTTTATTGGTATTGCCGGTCCTAGTGGATGTGGTAAATCTTCTTTAATTAAAGTAATTAGTAAACTAGAAAAAGCAACTGGTGATATCAAAATTGATGGTATTGATATTGATAGTCTATCTAGACGAGATATTGCCAAAGAAATTGCTTTGGTCCCACAATCACCATTTTTAATATCTGCCTCTATTAAAGATAATATTTGTTATGGTATTAATAGAAAAGTAACAATGGAAGAAGTTAGAGAAGCTTGCCAGAAAGCATTTATTGATGACTTTATTGAAAGTCTTCCTGATAAATATGAAACTATGGTATCAAAAGGTGGAGGAAATTTATCTGGAGGACAACGTCAAAGAATTGCGATTGCTAGAATATTTTTGAGGAAGCCATCTATCTTAATATTAGATGAGGCAACCAGTGCTTTGGATAATACGACAGAAAAACATATTCAAAAAGCAATTGAGACTCTACAAAAAGAGAATAAGATTACGATTTTATCGATTGCTCACCGCTTATCTACCTTGGAAAATTGCGATAATATTTTAGTTTTTGATAAAGGAAAAATTGTAGAAACAGGTAAATATCAAGAATTGATTAATACACCAGGAATATTTCAAGATATGTATAATGGAATTTTAAAGTAGACAAGATTTGTCT
>CALVJR010000058.1 GCA_944332295.1 uncultured Bacilli bacterium
GCTCGTGCTGTAGCAAACATAGAAAAATTACTAAAATATACGATGCACCTAGTAAATAAAAATGGAAAATTGATTGCTATGAAAGGTAATATAGAGGAAGAATTAACAGAAGAAGTAAAGAAAAAAATAAATAAAAAGTATAAAATAGAAAAAATAAATAAATTTTTATTACCAATAGAAAATAGTAATCGCAGCCTAATAGTAATAAAAAATAAGAACTACTAAAACATCTATATAGTATATAGATAGAATAGGTAGTTCTTTTTCTTATGAACTTATCCTTGAAAGCATTAAAAAAATAGGCTATAATGATACTATAGGAATACTAGAAAGAATAAAGTGAGGGATGTAGATGAATCAAGAGCAAAAAGATGAAATTGTTTATCTATACTTAGATGATATAATACCCAATAGATTTCAACCTCGCGAAGTTTTTGATGAGAGAGCACTAAAAGAATTAGCAGTCTCAATAAAAGAGCATGGTGTAATACAACCCATTATTGTACGAAATGTCAATGGAAAATATGAAATAATTGCCGGAGAAAGAAGATATAAAGCATCTGCCATGGCAGGATTAACTAAAATACCAGCAATTATCAGAAATTTAGATGATAAAGAAAGTTCGAAAGTAGCATTGCTTGAAAATTTACAAAGACGAAACTTAAATCCTATAGAGGAAGCCAGAACATATCAAAAAATATTAGAAATAGACCAAATGACACAAGAAGAACTAGCTAAAACAATGGGAAAAAGCCAATCAGCAGTTGCAAATAAAATTAGATTATTAGGACTTTCGGACGAAGTACAAACAGCATTATTAAAAGAACAAATTTCAGAACGTCACGCTAGAACATTATTAAATATTCCAGATAAGAAAAAACAAAATGAAATGCTAAAAAAAGTAATCAATGAAAAAATGACCGTTCGACAATTAGAGCAAGAAATAAAAGATATGTATCCTAGGGAGAAAGGAGAGCCTATGAATAATCCAGCTATGAATATATCATCTACTCCGATAACATCAACATCATTTGTAAATAGTAGTCCTTTAATGCCTACCGCAGACCTACCAGAAGACACTTCTGATTATGGAAAAATAAGAATTGCACCTCCAGATGGTGAAAATATAGAAGATCATACGCCTAGATTTATTAACTATGGAGAAATCAATGATGACGACGTTGATGATCAAGAGGATAACCCTGTTGGAGGATTTAATCCAAATAGTAATCAACAAATGCCAAATATAAATGATATAAAAGCCAATGCTATGGATATCAATACCCCAGCAGCAAAACCAAGTGCTGATTTAGATAGCTTATTAAATCTTACTGCAGCACCTATACCTACCACAACAAATCCTGAACATGAAAACTTTAGATTTATAACACCGGCAGAAGAAATAGTAAAAACTGATGGAAATAAAGAAAATCAAGTAAAGAATGAAGATTATTTCAAAACGCCAGATTTAATTCCCGTGGATTTGCCTTCGGAGGTTCAGACTAAAAACACAAATACAGTTTCATTAGATGAAATTGAAGGTAACGCACTTTTATCTTTAGCCAAATCAAATAACAATGATTCAAGAAGAGAAAAACCAAATCAAGCAATGAAGACAACATCCAATCTTAATACAGCATTGTTTGGTGAAGTAAAACATCCAGAAGTAAATACAAAGAAGAATGAGCAATTTACTGTTCAAAAATCGATAGATATGGTAAGAAATTTAGTAGAAGAATTAAATCGTCATGGAGTAAAAGCTGATATTGATGAGATGAATTTTGCTAAATCATACCAAATTATTATAAAATTAGATAAAACAGCAGAATAACAAAGTAGATAATGAAGATAGTTTTATTCTCTTCAAAAAATCTACTTTTTTTGCGAAAAGCATTTAAAAAACACTATTTATTTGATACAATATATTAGTAAAAATGGAAACAGGTGATAAACATGGGAAAGGTGATATCGTTAGTAAATCAAAAGGGTGGTGTTGGTAAAACAACAACAAGTATCAATCTTTCTGCATCATTAGCAGTATTAGGTAAAAAAGTATTATTAATTGATTTAGACCCGCAAGGTAATACTACAACTGGAGTAGGAATAAATAAAGGTGATATAGAACGCAGCGTATATGATGTTTTAATCGGAGAATGTAAAATAGAAGAAGCAATGATTAAAACAAAATATAAAAATTTATATGTACTACCAGCCACAATTAATTTAGCAGGACTAGATATAGAATTAGTAGAAAAAAGTAAACAAGAATCAGGATTCTTAAAAGGAGAACAATTAAAAATTCATTTATTAGACATAAAAGATAGCTTTGATTATATAATTATAGATTGTCCACCATCACTAGGAATTATTACAACAAACGCATTAACAGCATCTAATTCAGTAATTATTCCTGTACAATGTGAATTTTTTGCTCTAGAAGGAATTACTCAGTTATTAAAAACAATCATGTTAGCCCAAAAAAGTCTAAATCCAACACTAGATATTGAAGGAGTTCTATTAACAATGTTAGATTCTAGAACTAATTTAGGATTTGAAGTAGTAGATGATATTAGAAAGTTCTTTAAAGAAAAAGTATATAATACAATTATTCCAAGATTAGTAAGATTAACCGAAGCTCCATCTCACGGAGAACCAATTATAGCATATGACCCTAAAAGTCGTGGAAGTGAAGCTTATTTAAACCTAGCAAAGGAAGTGATTGAAAGAAATGGAAAATAATAAAAGAAGAGCTTTAGGTAGAGGATTAGAAGAATTATTTTATAATGAACCAATTGCTTATGATAAAATGGAAGAAAAAATATTAACAGAAACACCAAAAGAAGAAATTATTAAGGTAAAACTTGATGAATTAAGAAGCAATCCGTATCAGCCAAGACAAGTATTCAACGAAGAAGCATTACAAGAGCTAGCTGATTCAATTAAAGAACATGGTGTATTTCAACCAATTATTATTAAAAAGAGTATCAAAGGTTATGAAATAATTGCTGGAGAGCGTCGTGTAAAAGCTTCTAAATTAGCAGGATTAGATGAAATTCCAGCTATTGTTAGAGATTTTACTGATGAAGAAATGATGGAAATTGCTCTTCTAGAAAATCTACAAAGAGAAAATTTAAATCCAATGGAAGAATCACGGGCTTATAAAAAATTAATTGAAACTTTAAATATAACTCAAGAAGAACTAGCTAAAAAATTAGGTAAAAGTAGAAGTTATATTACGAATATGATAGGGTTGCAAAATCTACCTTCATCAATCCAAACAATGATTTCTGATAAAAAGATGAGTATGGGACATGCCAGAGTCCTAAGCAAGTTAGAAAATGAAGAACAACAAAAAGAATTAGCAGACAAAATAACAACTGAAGGAATCAGCGTAAGAGAATTAGAAAATATGACTCAGTCTACCGAAAAATTTGCAAGAACACATCAAATTCAAAAACATACTCCAAAAATAAATGAATATCAATATTTAGAAGAAGAGTTATGTGACAAATTAGGAACAAAAGTAAAAATAAAATCAAATAAAATAGAAATCAGCTTTGTAAATGGAAATGACCTAAATCGCTTACTAGAAATAATGAATCTAGATACAAGGAGGTAATCCTAATTGAAGATATTTGACGTAATACAAATAGATTTTAAACATATAATTTTTCCAATAATATATATAATTCTTGGTATTATTTGTTACAAAATAGCAAAGAAAATTATTAATCAAGCATTATGTAAAACATCAAAATTAAAAGGACATCAAAGACAAAGAGCAAATACAATCAGAATAGTAATATTAAATATTATAAAATATGTAATTGGAGCTCTTGTATTACTAGCAATATTAGCTAATTTCGGAATTAACGTAAAATCAATCGTTGCAGGACTTGGTATCACAACAGCAATTATAGGTTTAGCTTTTCAAGATTTAGCAAAAGATTTTATTGCTGGGATTTCTATTATTACGGAAAACCAATTTGAAGTAGGAGATACAATTGAATATGATGGATTCATGGGAGAAGTTGTCTTCTTAGGATTAAAAACGACAAGAATTAGAGACTATAAAGGAGCAACAAAAATTATTGCAAATCATAAATTAGATACTGTAATTAATTATAGTCTACATGATTCGCTAGCAGTTGTTGATTTAGGAATATCCTATGAAGAAGATCCATCAAAAGTATCCACAGCTCTAGAAGAAATAAAAAAAGAAGTAGAAGGAAAGATTCCAAATGCAACAGGAGAGCTTCAAGTATGGGGATTAGACGAATTTGATGAGTCTAACATGAAATATAGAATAGTAGTAGAAACGAAACCAAATGAGCAATATGGTGCTCAGAGATTTTTACGTAGTGAATTTAAAAAAGGCTTAGATAAAAGAAATATAAAAGTATCTTATCCACAGATAGAGGTGCACAATGGAAAATAATAAATACACAGTTGGTACAAAAGTAATAATGAAAAAACAACATCCTTGTGGTACAAATGAATGGGAAATTACTAGAGTAGGCGCAGATATAAAAATAAAATGTATCAATTGTGGAAGAACTGTTTTAATACCCAGAATTGAATTTAATAAAAAGTTAAAGAAGATTATATCTCAGGAAGGATAAAAATATGACTGAAAAAAGAAAATTAAAACTCAAGAAATTCTATTTTCATCCAATTACTGTATTTTTATGTCTAACATTACTAACGATTGTAGCTAGCGGAATATTATCTGCTTTAGAAATGCAAGCAACTTACAATATCGTAAATCCAAATACAAATGAATTAGAACCAACGCTAGTTGCAGTAGAAAACTTACTTAGTTTTGACGGGATGAAATTTTTAATAGGTAATGCCACAACTAATTTTATTAGTTTTGCACCATTAGGAACCCTATTATTGGCACTAATAGGAATTACAATCGCCGAAGCAACAGGATTAATAGAAACATTAACTAAAAGATATTTTTCAAAGATGCCAAAAGAGATATTTACATTTTTAATTATCTTTATTGCTACCATCTCTTCGTTGATTAATGAAGTAGGATATGCGATTTTAATACCTTTAGCCGCTCTAATATATTTTATGAATGGTAGAAATCCACTTTTAGGAATCATTACAGCATTCTGTGGAGTATCCTTTGGTTATGGAGTTACAATATTTGTAGGGTCTATGGAGATATCTCTAATGGACTATACAAAAACAGCATCATGGCTAATTGATGAAGGAATGCATATTTCCTTAACATCAAACCTATTTTTTATAATAGCAACATCAATATTAATATCAGTTATAGGAACAATTATTATTGAAAAAATCATTGCTCCAAAATTAGGAAAATATAAAAAAGAAGAAGAATTTGCAAAGACAGAACAATATAGAGTAATTGATTTAGAAGAAGAAGAACAAAAGAAAATAGAGAAAGAGAAAAATGAGAAAAGAGGTCTACGCTTCGCCTTAATTACATGTATAATAGTATTACTACTTTTCATATATATGTTAATTCCAGGCTTACCATATTCTGGTATGTTACTAGATATGACAGAAAAAACATATTTAAATCAATTGTTTGGTGATACATCATATTTTCAATCTGGATTTACCTATTTAGTAACCTTATTATTAGTAATTACTGGTCTAGCTTATGGATTAGGAGCAAAGACAATAAAAAATGACAAAGTATTAATAGAAGAAATAGGAAAAAAATTCAGTAAAACCGGCTATATCTTTGTTTTAATATTTGTAGTATCACAATTTATAGCTGTATTTAAAGAAACTAATATAGACATTGTAATAACAGCATGGTTAGCTAATGCTTTAGAATATTTAGAATTTAGCGGGATTCCATTAATAATAGTAACATTACTTATCATTGCTCTTGCTAATCTATTTCTTACTAATCCAGCAACTAAATGGATGATTTTTGCTCCAATTGTTGTACCAATGTTTATGCAAGCAAATATTTCTCCACAATTTGCTCAAATTGTAATGAGAGTAGGAACTTCTATGACTAATGGATACACCCCGGTTTTAGCATCTTTTGTAATCTATATTGGATATTTAAATATATATAATTTAAATAAAACAAGGCCTATCAGCATTAGAAAATCCTTAAAAATGATAACACCATATTTTTTAATTATCTCAGCAGCATGGATTTTAATAGTAGTAGGCTGGTATATTACCGGTTTACCTATAGGTCCCGGAGTATATCCTACTTTATAGGGTTCAATGTCAAATAGTGTTGGTGAAACCAAAACTTATGATAAATGAACTACGTAAGAGGACTAGAAATTAGTTCT
>CALVJR010000059.1 GCA_944332295.1 uncultured Bacilli bacterium
TTACGACGTTGTCCAACTTTCTTTAAAAGTCCACGTCTTGAATGATAATCGTGAATGTGTGTTTTTAAATGTTCTGTCAATTCGTTAATCTCTTTTGTAAGAATAGCGATTTGTACTTCTGCAGAACCTGTATCTTTTTCATTTTTTGCAAATTCCTTAATAATTGCACTTTTTTCTTCTTTTGTTAAAGCCATTTTAACACTTCCTTTCCTTATATTTGCCAAGACTAAGTGAAAAGTCGGAAATTCTTTAGACTGGGTCTTGGTAGCACATATAATATACTATATTTTTTTAGTTTTTTCAAGTAGTTATTCTCTTGAAAAAAGATAAATATCTAAAACAGCATTATTTTTTGTAACTTTTGACTTTTACGGAATTAATTTTTTCTTGAGATATTTTAATTTCGTCATCATTCATACCTGGTGTGTTAAAGATTTGCTCTTCTTGACTATTAATTGCTAAATCTTGGATAATTTTCTCTTTTGTATAATGATAAAAATAAGGAGATGAATTATCATGATTAGAATAGGTTAAATTTCCTATTAAAGGTGTTTTTAAAGATTTATCTTCTATTAACAAAATTGGTTGATGGTTCCGAAATATTCTATGTTGTATAAATGAAAACGGGTTGGTAGATGTCTCTTGTCGATATGAAGTACTTGAATTATCATTATTTTCCATTTTTTTATCTTTTATTGGCTTTGTTCTTTTTGAATAAGTCAATGGTTTTTGAATAAAATAAATCCGAGGTTTAGAATTATTAATAAGTATTTTATATTTAGTCATACCTGTTACAGTAAAGGAAGGCATTTCAACAGTATATGGAAAACTGTTAATTACTACGTCTTTACCATTCTCTTCTTCATCAATATCACAAATATCATCTATTGTTTCTATATTTTTATATGGATCTGACAATGCTTTTTTCAAAATATCTTGTTCAATACTTTCTATTCCTAAATTTGAACACGTAGTTTTTGTCTTATCAACAATATCCCAGAGAATCTTTTTATCAGATGGACTTAGATTGAAAGAAGAACGAAAATATTGATATACATTTTCCATAAATTCAATGATATTTCCATATCCCTTTACAATTTTATGATATTCATCTTCTACAAAACGAGCGTCAGGATGAGTTTTAAAATATCCTACATTACTTTCAGTATGCATAGCATATTTACTTGTAGGAAACTCTTCTTTTGGTTTGATTGATTCATTTTGTTTATAAACTTGTATTAACTTGTTTTTAAATTTTCTTAAAACTTTAACTTTCGTTCTTGTGTCTTTCAAATTTTTAATTTCTTCCGAAATACTTTCTATTAATTCACCTAATAATTTACGATTTTCTTCTGCTAAGTTATCTAAAGTTGCTAAATTAAGTTCTTTGATATTTCTTTTACTTTCTATCGATAACAACTCAATATCATCTATATCAAACATCATAATAGTTCACTCCTAGTCCTAAATTTAATTTATAATATACCATTTTTTTCATTTTTGTCAATTAATATGAAAAGAATAGATACAGGCTATCTACTCTTTCAAATCTTTTAACTATCTGATAAAATGTTTTCTTTGTTTTTTGCAAGTGTTTATCCTAAAATCATCGTTATATAATAAGCAGCAAATATTCCTAACATAACAATTCCTTCTTTTTTTGATACCACTCGTTCACTTTTAGCAAATATAAACAATAGAAATGAAGTTAAAAATACCGTTGTAATGTCTGCTAGATTAAAGTTTTCTAATACTAAGTCCCCAAATATTGCAATTGGTAGTCCTAGAACAATACATATATTAAATATATTTGTTCCTATAATATTTCCTATTGCCATATCAAACTCTTTTTTTCTTGCACTCGATATTGTCATAAACATTTCAGGAAGAGATGTACCTATTACGATTAAAATCATAGTAATTACTTTTTCACTAATATTTAATCTTTCTGCTAATATTACTGCATTATCTACGATGACATCACTACTTAAACTGATACACACTATACTTCCTATTAACAAAAAAATAATTAAAAAGATATTTTTAAAGGCTGGTTCCATTTGTTCTGCTTCTTCATCTTTTTTTCTAGATAATTGTATGATATAGGCAACAAACATTAAAAATAATAAAATTAAAATAATTCCATCTGCTCTAGAAAATGTATTTGGTGTTAATGGATTAAATAAGCTATCTAACATTAATACACAAAAACCTGTCGTTATAATTAATAAAATTGGTAATTCTTTTTTATGGTAGCATGTTTTACTCTAATTGGTCTAACAAGAGCTGCTAGTCCAATAATTAAAAATGTATTTACAATACAACTTCCTACTACATTAGCAAAGGCCATGGTTCCATTTTTATTTGCAACACTTTGGAAAGATATTGCAACTTCTGGTGCACAGGTACCAAACGCTACTATTGTTAGTGCAATTAACATTTTCGGTATTTTACAACGTATTGCTAAGGAAGATGCACAGTCTACTAAGATATCACTGGATTTAATTATTATAATAAATCCTAGTATCAAAAATATCACTTCTAGCATGTTATCCCCTACTTTCTAATCTATTATACTATAGTTTTTTTCCCTTTCCTAGATTGTATTTATTGGTTTACAGTCAAGAAAAAAGAACTTTTAAAAGTTCTTCCATACTCTTAGTTTGTCTTTTTCTACTTTATAAATACCTAGTATTTGTTTTTTTTCATTTTTAAAAATCACTTTATCTTTTACGTTATACGTATTGATAAGTTTTTGGCCATTTTTTATTTTTATTTCTAAATCTTTATTTACTTCTATTACTGGTAAATTTAATACTTCATCTATATTATGTAATTTATACTTTCCTTGTTTTATTTCTTCTATTGTATTGGTATCTTTGATATCAATTTTTCCTTGTTTTGTTCTAGTTAATAAAGTCATTGTTGCATAGGTATCTAGACTTTTTCCAATATCTCTAATTAAACTTCTGATGTAGCAACCTTTTGTAACTTTTGCTTTTATCATAAATGTGTCATTATCACTAGATAATAATTTTATTTGTTTTATTGTAACTTCTTTTTTAGGAAGTTCTACTGGTTTATTTTCTCTTGCATATTCATAAAGTTTTTTTCCTTTTACTTTTATAGCAGAATAGATTGGTACTTCTTGCATATATGTTTTTTTATAACTATTTACTACTTGCTCTAAATCTTTTGATAAATCTACTGGTTTACTTTTTATTACTTTTCCTGTGATATCTAAGGTATCTGTCTCCACTCCCAATAATACTCCTGCTATATATTCTTTATCTTCGGCAGTTAAAAGTTCAGCTACTTTTGTTGCTTTACCAATGGTTACTATTAATACTCCTTCTGCTAGTGGATCTAGTGTTCCTGTATGACCTACTTTTTGTATTCCAAAGATATTACTTATTTCATTTACAATATCAAAAGATGTTTTTCCGGCTTTTTTATTTACATATAAAATAGCAGAAAAATTGTTTATATACTCTTCTAAAGTCCAATTATTTTCTTCCATAATTTTGGCTGGTATTTTCCCTACATATCGTATATGCCATGGTTCATAGAAGTATCCTGTTATTTTTTCTTTTTCTCTAGGATATCTTAAAATAAAGCCATATTTTGTAAGATGTTTATGTATTTTTTGATATTCTTTTTCTAATTTAAAAGCATCTTCATTGTCTTTTTGATACTTTCCATTTACTTTTAGAGATAAATCTATTGCTAGACCCGTATGATGTTCACTCGTGAAAGGCTCTGCTACTATTTTACTAGTATAATCTAGACCATATTTTTCTTGATATTCATTATAAATTTCTTGTTGTTTTTCTATCGTTCTATAGGCAGAATCTAGACCGATTTCTATATTTTCTGCTGCTAATTTTTTCTTTAATTCTAGATATGCTTTATAAGTTTCTTCTTCTATTTGACATGGTGTATTATCGACTAGTTTGGTGTCTATTAGTTTTATATTTTTAAAATAGTTTTTCTTTATTTTATTATCTTTATTTATTAATATTAAATATTTTTTCATGGTTATCCCTCTTTTGTATTATAGCAAAGTAAAAGAAGTATTTCTACTTCTATTTATTTTGTTTTTGCTGTTGTAAAATCATTTTGTTTGATAAATGTATCCCCAGTTATTTCTGGTATTTTACGAAAATTGCCAGACTCTAAATAGATTCCATCTGGTATTTCGTACTTGTGTTTTGCTGCAAAGTTTCTTAAAGACTCTATCATATAATCTTGGCCTATATATGCACTCATATCTTTTCCTAGTAAATCTTGGTAATCTCCTGCTTTTACTTGTTCTTCTGTTGTATTCCAAACAACAGCGTTCTCTCCGATATATGATACTACATGTAATTCTTCTAACGGATAATAATATGTTTCTTCCATCATAGATGTTGGTTCTTGATGCTCTCTTATTGCTACGTATTGTCTATGCTCTTCTGATGCAAGTTCTAAATATCTATCTTGCTTTCCCTGGTCAAATCCTGTTAGAAATAAAGTATCGTCTTTGAATTGAGGATTGTTTTCAATTGCTTCTTTTTTTGTTTCATTTTTACTTGCAGCAACATAACCAAATGCTTGTGATGTTGCGATATATCTATTGCCATCTTCCATGACTTCATCTTCTGCAACTACATCCTCATTGATATTTTGTATTTCTTCTTCTGGAACTTCTTCCCAAATAAACTCTTGTTGTTCTTCATCATAAGTACTATAGTATGTTTTTCCATCTTGATTTTGATCTTGTTCTATACTTTGTTCTTGTTGTACTATTTGTGTTTCCTTTTTAGCACATCCAGTCATTGCTACTGCTACTAAAATCATAGTAGCTACTGTAAAATTTTTCTTATATATCTTAAAATCTTTTATCATTATTACACCTTCTTGATTATATCTATAGTCTTTTCAACTTTTCGGCAACCTTTTGTTTTTCTTCTATTGTATGATCTAAGTCTTTCTTTATTTCACGTAACCTATAATAAGGGTAATTTTCTTCTGATAGGTTTGTTTTATTTATATCATATTCATTTACTAGATTTTTACTTGTCAAATCCGATTCTAGGATGTATAAGCAGAAATCATACTTTTCTATTGCATCTTTGATGTTAGCAAAATCTCTTGGCTGTGGAAAGTAACTATCTTCTTGATCAGCTTTTATAAATATTGGTAATGGTTCACCAGTTGTTAATTCCTTGGCGATAATCTCATTTTCTTCTTTTTGAACATATATGTCCCATTTTCCATCCTTTTCATCGTGGTATAAACCTGTTGTTGTCATATATAAATTTGTGTGATATATAGCCATTCTATCTCCCCCTCAAAATTAGTGAAATTATATCATATTTTTTATTTTTTTTCAAGTGTTTCTTATAGAAAAAGGAAACTTTTTGTTTCCTTTACTTTACTTCACAAACGGCACCAGCAGATTCATATACTTGGGTAATCTTGTCTAAATCAACTTTTTTGTTATCATTTAATAACTGTTGTACAGATGAATCGATTTCCAATAATTCATTTATATCAATTTTTGTATAGTCAATATTTACTGTACTAGTTAAAGTATATCCCTCGATTATAACATTATATTTGTAATTTTCAATATTATCAAAATTGCTGTATAAGTTTTCCACTGCTTCTTTATAGGTATTTAATGTCTCTTTAGAATCACTTTCAACTTTTTCTGTACTTTCTACTTTATTTACATTATTTCCTTGATAAGTCACTTCATAACGTAAATCTATTTTTACTCCATTCATATTTGATGTTCTAGTACATATCATTTTTTGTTCTTGTTCCGTCCCACAGCCAGTTACTAATATTAATAACGCTACTCCCAATATAATTATTTTTTTCATAATACTCTCCTCTCTAATTAGATTATGTCATGATTATTATTTTTTGACAAGTTCTTTAGTATATTAGAGTATTATAGTTTATAGTTTTCCTGTCACTGAATTATGTATTTTTTGCTTTTCTGGAGGTGCTATCATTTTTTTGACATTTCTCAATAAACGACTCTTCGATGCCTGTATATTCAGAAATCATTTTGACATCCAACCCTTTTTCTAACATCGACATAACAATTTGTCTATTTGCTTGTTCCAATCCCTGTTCTAGCCCTTGTTCTAGTCCTTGTTTTAAACCTTTCTCTAATCCTTGTTTTAAGCCTTTTTCCATCCCTTCCTTCAAACCTTTTTCTATCATCTCTTCCCTGATAGAGTTTTCTATTT
>CALVJR010000060.1 GCA_944332295.1 uncultured Bacilli bacterium
GACAAAAAAAGAAGCAAAATATTTTGCTTCATATATCATGGTTAGAGCATTTACACAATTTTTTTTACACACTCAAGGAAAAGTTTATTTAGACTTTTCCTTTTTTGTATTTGTATTTTTCTTAGTAGTTTGTGCTTTTGTTTTTTGTGTTTTACTTTTTGTATTTGTCTTTGTTTTTGAATTTGTATTTGTTGTTTTCTTTTTTACTGTAGTTGTAGGCTTTTTTTCTTGATGTTTTGTTTCCTTAGTTGTTGATTTAACATGTGTCTTTGTTTCTGTTTTAGGCATAGTTTTTTCTGCTTTAGGTACAATTTTTTCTGTTTCTTCTTTTTCTACTTTAGGTGTAGTATTTTGAACTTTAGGAGCGATTTTTTTGCTTTCTTTGATAGCTTTAATTTTATCATTTTCTATTTTAGCAATGTTTGCTAGAATGATTATACCAACTCCTAATACAATTGTAATACAATCGAAATTATTGAATACTTTTTGTGTAATCCCAGTATAAATTAAAGAAATCAAACCTATTATCGAAAAAATAACTCCTAGTGTTTTAATTTTTTTAATGTTTCCTTTAATACTAGCTATTCCTCCTAATATAGATACTATTAGGGTAATATATGATAATGTTACAATTACTGGTTCTTGTTTTTCATGTCCTGGAAAAGGTCCTGTAATTATTCCTAACAAGCTTAATGTTCCTAAAACTGCATAGACTATTCCAAATACAATCATTGTTACTCCTAAAACTCTTAAAGCACCGCTTCCTTCTTCTTTTTTCAAAGTATCATACTCCTTTCTATACTCATTTATAGAATAACATTCTTCTTCTTTTTTTTCTATATATTTTTAGTGATTGTTTGAAAAAAAACGTAATTTGTGTCAATATTGACTACATTAGTTCTTTTTGCAATGATTTATTAGATTTTATCTACTGGAGCGAGTAATATTTTTCCTGTTCCACGATAAACATTTACTAGACCTTCTCCTGATGCCGCTGAACCGACTAAACTTTTTCCGGAACGTTCTACTGTAAAGTCTAGGCTTCCACTCCAAGCAATGGCCATATTACCATCGATTTTTACCATGTCATTTTCTAGTTCTATTTCAATAAGTTCTTCTTTTGGGCAAGGAGATTCAATACAAAGAATTCCTTGTCCTTGAATTCCTAAATTGAATAATCCTTCATTACCAGCAACAGCAGAAGAAATATTGTTTCGCATTACTGCTTTTTGTTGTAGTTTTGATTCACATGCTAAGAATAGTCCATCATCTAATACAACAGAATTATTCCATTCTTCTAAGTTTAGTAAGATAATGTGTTTGTATGTTACTTCTAGAATCATTTGTCCGTCTCCTGTATATTCAGGTTTAATTGCAGATTCTCCTGTTACTTTTCCTCTTACTGCTTTTGAAAATAGATCTCCTACTCCTTTTAACCCTGTAGTTGCATTTACATTACCAATCATCCATTGCATTGCTCCTGCTTGTACAGTTACAGGAGATACTGCTAAATTACAAATAACTTGTCTTTTTCTAACATTCATTATGTTGCTGAAATAGCTTGTTTGTGCAGTCATTGGTGTTACACTTAAATCTCTTAAATATTCTATTACTGTAAATGGTCCTTTTGTGTCTAAAACTTTGATGTCATTATTGTCTAAAAAATTTTTTACTTTGTACATATTTTCCCTTTCTTATTATTCATTACTTATTATTTATAAGTTAATTTTATTATACAGAGATTTTTAGTATCAATCAATTATCTTTTTTTTATTTCTTCTTTTATTTGATTGATGAATTCATCAAGGCTTATACTGATAGTTTCATTACTTCCGTATTTACGATAACTAATTAAATTATTATCTCTTTCTTTATCTCCAATAATGATTGTATACGGGTTTTTCATGATATTACTTTGCCTGATTTTTTTATTCATACTTTCTTCACTGTCATTATAATTTATTCTAATATCTTCATCTAATAACTTTTCTTTTAATTTTTTACAGTATTCGTCATGATATTTCATGTTTACTGGAATGATATTTACTTGTACTGGTGATAACCATAATGGGAGAACTCCTTTTGTTTGTTCTAATAAAAGAACTAAGAACCTTTCATAAGATCCAAGGACAGCTCTATGTACCATAACAGGAGGTACTTTTTCTCCGTTTTCGTTAATATAGAATAGTCCAAATCTTTTTGGAGTAGAGAAGTCTAATTGAACAGTTGGAATTTGTATTTCTCTTCCTAGTGCATCTTCAAACATAAAGTCTAGTTTTGGACCATATAATGCTGCTTCTCCTTCACATTTTTTAGCATTTAATCCTAATTCATCGGATACTTCTTGTAACATTTTTTCACATAAGTCCCAATCTTCTTTATTGCCAATATATTTTTCTTGATGTTTGTAATCCCTTACTGATAATGATACCCAGTTATTGTTCCAAAGGTTCATTTTAGTATAGAATTCTTTAATTAAATTACACATATTTTTTACTTCATCTTTTACTTGATCTATTCTACAGAAAGAATGACCATCTTCTACAGTTATGGCATAAACTCTGGATAATCCGCTAACTGCACCTTGTAATTCTGCACGATATTGTTTATCGGATTCCATATATCTAATTGGTAAATCTTTATAGCTTCTTATTTTAGAGGCATATATTTGTGTATGGTGTGGACATTGTACAGGTTTTAATACAAATTGATGTCCTTTTGGAGAAGATACTCTAAATAATTCATCATTAAATTTACTTGCATGACCTGATGTTTCAAATAATGATATGTCAGCAAGTGAGGGACAGCTTACTTTTTCAAAACCATATTTTCTGCATGTTTTTTCTATTTCTTTTTGTAATTCATCTTTAATAATAGTTCCTCTTGGAGTATAAAGTGGTAGTCCAGGTCCTACATAGTCCGAAAAGCAGAATAAATCTAAGTCTTGTCCAATTTTTCTATGGTCTCTTTCTTTTGCTTCTTCTAAAAAATTATTGTACTCTTCTAATTCATCTTTAGTATTGAATCCTTTTCCTGATATTCTTGTAATCATTTCATTGTTGCTATTTCCATCTAGATAAACCCCACTAATTCTTATTAATTTTACAAAAGCACTTTTCTTTAACTTTCTTATTTCTTTTTCTAATTTTTCGAAATCATTTTCACTGATTTTTTCTTCTATTTTAAATTCATAGTGGAATTCTTTTTCATTGGCATTTATATTTTCAAACTTTATATTATCATAGTTATTATGAATTACTTGTTGTAGTAATTTGGCATATATATCATTTATCATTATTATTCCTTCTTTCTTTTTTAATTATTACTTTTTCAAAGGGAGTACATGGTATTTTCTTCTGTCATTTTATCATCTCCTTTAAAATAAAAAGAATGATACCTTAGGAGTGCATATAGCACGGTACCATCCTTCTTTTTACTTTCTTTTTATAACCGTTATCCGGGAGGACCATTTCTGGTTCAACTAATAGGTAGTGGCAATTAAGTTTATTTATTATCTTGCACCAAATGATAACTCTCTTTGAAATAAATTGTTAATTGTCGTATCCTATATTATCGCTTTTCATAAAAAAACTATTACTTGATTGTAATAGCTTTTCTTTTTATTATCAAAACTAAAACAATCAAATTTTCGTTGATTTTGTTGTGTTTTTTTGGGTCGTTTGATTGTTTTTCATAATATTCTCCCTTTCAAAAAGTAATTTTATTCTATCATATATATGTTTTTTGTCAATTTATGCTATTTTATATGCTAAATGATATTATTTTAATTTTGAATATCACTTTTAGAAATTATATTTTATATTTATGAGTTTTATTTTATAATATAAGTATCAGTGGAGGTAACGTATGATTACTAGAAAGGTGATTGTTGATTCTATATATTATGTAGTTAATCATTCTAATTATGTGTTTATTAATAAGGCTAATATTTCTTCTGTTTTGCCTTTATTAACAGGGACACGGAAAACTTCTTGGCTTAATTCAGATATTTTAGATTTAAGTAAGTTAAATGAAGAACAAATTATATTATATTTTTTACTTTGTGAGTCTTTTAATTTTTGTTTCTGGGATTCAGATATTAAGTGGAAGATAGAGTTTCATGGAGAGTGGTATTCTGGTTCTTATGGAGTTTTTTATGCTGTTGCTAAAGCTATAGAAACTGGAAAATTATCTTTAGATGTTTCTTGTTTAGAAAAGTTAACTATAGAGGATTTAGATGATATTTTTTATGGAACAACATCAATTCCTCTTTTAAAGGAACGTTTCGATATTTTACAAGGTTTAGTTTGTGAACTTAAAAGCGTTCCAAGTTTAACTAAGTTATTTGATGTTTCTACGGATATAGAGTTACTTAATCGTATTGTTAATACTTTTCATAATTTTAGAGATATTAGTTTATATCATGGGAAGGAAGTTTATTTCTTTAAACGAGCTATTTTATTAGTAGGGGATTTGTCTTTAAATGTAGATTCTATTTCTAAAAAAATTAAAGATAATAATCAAATGCTAGGTTGTGCTGATTATAAGATTCCTCAAGTATTACGACATTTTGGTATTTTAGAATATTCTAAGGAGTTATCTTTGTTAGTTGATAATAAGCAGGAGATTCCTAAGGATGGCGATATGGAAATTGAAATTCGAGCTAATATGTTATATTGTATTGAATTAATTAAAGAAGAGTTAATTGATCAAGGAAAAGATTTAAATTCTATAGAGATTGATAATGCTTTATGGTTGTTAAGTAAAAATCCTTCTGTTAAAGATAGACCACATCATTTAACAAGAACTACTAATTATTAGTATTTGGAGGCGGGGTATGATACCTAAAGTAGTATTTCGTCCTATGACAGTAGATGAAAATATAGCTGTTATAGAATGGGCGTATTTTGATAATAATGGTTCTTTAGATGTACATAATTATGTTTTAGAATATTATCCGGAACTTTCTAATATGGAAGGTTGTGAAAAAAAAGTTATTCTAGATAGGATTAAAGATGTAGTTTCTAAAGATTATTACCATTATGAACAAAAAATTAAAGATGAAGTGATAAGATATCAGGATACTTGGGATAAATATAATGATAATTATATGTTAGCTGTTTCTAAATATTTAAATTGTGATTGGGATAATATTTGTTCTATTAGTGCTAGTGTTGGACTTATTCCTACGTTTCCTAGATATTTAGATACATATAGTTTCTCTCTTTCTACTAATGTTAGTAAAGATAAACTAATAGAGGCTGTTTGTCATGAAACATTGCATTTTTTATGGTTTTTAAAATGGAAGAGGTTATTTCCAAATGCAAATCGTAGAGAGTTTGATTCTCCTTTTATGCCCTGGGTATATAGTGAAATGGTTGTTGATCCAATTTTAAATAGTATATTTGATGAAAAATTGAGTGTTCCGTTCAAAGCATATGATAGTTTTTATGATTATCAATATCAAGGTAGGAATGTTATGGCTGTTCTTAAAGACATTTATTATGACAATAAACCTATAGAAGAAAAAATCATTCGCGGATATCAATATGTTTCCGAAGCAGTAACTTCGATTAAAATTAGTAAGTATTTTTCTCAGGATGTATTACGTCCTAATTATCTTTTTCATGGTAGTCCTTTAGTATTAGATAGCTTAACTTTACATACTTCCCATGATAGTAATTATAATTTAGATAATGTTGATACTGCGGTTTTTCTTACATCCTCTCTTTTAATTGCTTCTTGCTATGCATTTAAAGATAAGATAAAAGAAGAAAGTGAAAAAAATAATCTCAATTGGGACTTTCAAATATCGTCTACAGAAACAGTACCTATTATGACTATGGAAAATGTAGTTATTCCTGATGATTTAGCTGGTTATATTTATGTATTTCCTTACAATGATTCTTTTAGGAATGAACCCGAAGATTCTTTACAGTATAAAAGTTACAAAAATTTGCAACCAATTGATGTTGCTTTAATACATTATTCTGACTTTAAGAAATATTATGTACTAAATAATAAGAGCAAATCATTATAATG
>CALVJR010000061.1 GCA_944332295.1 uncultured Bacilli bacterium
TTTACTTATAAAAATAGAATAAATAAAAATAGTTAATATAAGTGATTTTTCACTTACAAAAACTATTATACGAGGAGTGGTGAATATGAATAAAGAAGTAGAAGAGATGGAAAATATATTTCCTATGGCAGATGGATTTGATGATGTTTTTGATTTTCCAGGAGATGATACTGTTGATTTTGATGATGCGATATTTCAAACGAGTGATGTTGCTTTGATAGATACTAGTACTATTGATGTTGGCAGTAGCGATATTGATGTTTATATATCTAATGTATCTAAGGTATCTAATCCTTCGGAGGAACCTATATATAATATAGAAGGATATGGAGATATTGCTTCTCTTTCTGATTATTTAAATAATAGCTCTGGAGTTATAGAATTATTAGAGCGTGCAGTAAATCAAAAACAGTTTAACTATATTCTGGAATTTTCTGAAAAAGAAAGCCATGATGAAACATTGTTACAATATTTAAAAGATAAGAATTTTCAATTAGATGATTTCCTATCTCTTGATATGAAAACTAATACTATTTATCAGTTTAAGCCTTTGGTAGAATATTTTTTACAAAATGCAACTTTAGAGGAAGAAAAAAGAATATTAATGAAGTTGTCTTATGTAGATAAACATATTGCAAAAATTATAGCGCAAAGAGATGATAGATCAGAAATAATTGCGTTTAATCGTCATTTTCAAGATATTAAAGTTACGCGAGAAATTATTCGTTATTTTGAGGAACATCCAGAAAAAAAAGATTTTACCAAGATGGTTTCTTGGGAGTTTGATACACCATTAATAAGAAAAATTATGGAATTAGGATATGTAGTTGATGAGAATTCACCAGTTTCGATATGTAATAATAATGAAATTATGAGAGAAGTATTTTATAAATCGATAAATGGTATGAATCCTAAGTTTTTTCAAAACCTAGATCGTGAACTTTTTAAAATACAGGGTTCTTATGCGGAATTATTGCATTGCAAAAAAGATATATTTCACGACGATGTTCCTTTAATACTTGGTCAGGATGCTTTTGAGCAAATGATAAAATATATATTATTAGGTGCTCATAAAGTTGATTTAAGTGAAGTAGTGAGACCAAAAAATTTATTACTAGTCAAAAAAATATATGATAATCTAAATGAAAAAGAGGGATTTAATTTAGAATTGTTTCTAAAAATTACTTATAAGTTTAATCAAAATACTGCTTTATTTGATAGTCTGGATGATAATAGTATTGAAGAAAATATAGAAAATTTAAGATTATATTTTGAATATGAAGAGCTTGCTGTTAGAAATAAAGAAGAGTTAACCAATATTAGGCAGATATATTATCAACAAAAACAACAAAGAATCGATTCAGCAACTTCTTCTATAGAGTTAAAAAATATTATTTGTAATATATTATTAAATCAGAATTATTTTGAAACTAGACAAGGTTTATTAGAGTCTGCAAGTAGAGAGAGATTAATTCCTTTAAAGAATTCACTTCATAATCAAAAACTAGCTAAAGAGTTAGATAGTTATTTTATTATTAGTGATTTATTGAGTACTATTGATAAAATAGATGATGTAGAAAAACTAAAACAATTGGCTGGATTATTTAATAATCAAATATTAAAATATGGTGTGAATAGAAAATGGTTGAATTTTAATGATAAAATCATGTCTTTTTATAATTATGAATTTAATGAGCGTATGACAGATTTTAATGATTACGTTACAGATAGGTTTTATGATGCTACTGATTATACTTTTGAAGATGGTACTAATGTTAATGGAAGAAGAGTACATGTTGCTCATATTCCAAGTGGAGAGAAATTTAATGCTTATCTTCATGTTTTAAACTCTTATTCTACTGGAGGTGCTATTGAATCTGTCATTACTCCTAAGTTAATTGGTGCTGCCTATATTTGTTTAACAGGAATTAGTGATGAATATAATAGAATTTGTGTTAACAGGCAGTCTATATATTCTATTAAAGTTTTGTATTCTCATTTACCATATGGTTCTTTAGTTTGTGCGGCAAATAGGGATACTGGTATTGGATCTGGTTATAATAATAAAAATATATCTACTAGATTACCTAAAGATATGATGCCTTTTAGAAAAATAGTTAGAACTACACAAGTGCATGGTTCGGAAACGTATAATGAGTTTGATGCTTATCGTGATGGATTGATGCCAAGTGGTATAGCGTTCCTGGGTGATAATCCAACAGAAGAGGAAATTAATGTTGCGGCTTTTTTAGGAGTACCTTTAGTTCAAATAGACGATTTACAAGCAACTTATCAGAAAGATGCTGGAAAAGGACGTTATAGTATTAGTTTAGCTGATGATGAGAGTTTTTATCATATAAAAGATCATAGTTATGAGGATAGAGCTGTGGTTGTTACTCCTAATGATAAATATGATATGTTAGTGTTAACGGTTCAAAAGGAAATAGGAGATGTTAAAAATCACGTTGAGTCTGTAGATATTACTACTGTACATCAAAAATATGGTTATGATGATTATATTGCAAATTATCAAGGAGAAGTTTATAGTGCTCTTCCAGTTTATGATTATGTTGATTCTACCAGAAGAAATATTGATTCTAAAGTTTTTGAAGAAGCTCTTGTTAAAGAAAAATTATATCATATAGCAGGAGTTCCCGCTAGAACTTTATTTACTTATGGAAAATATTTAGGTGGTAAAGAAACTTTAACTGTTTTGCAGAACCAATCTCCTGAAAATGAATTTGATAAAGCTATTAACTTTTTAGTTGGTAATATAACAACAGATGATTTTAATATGAATTATGAAGTATCGGGTCGTGATAATGGTGCTTTAAGTAAGATAGTTACTATGGAGAATGATGAGTATTTGGTGTTATTTGAACCGTATATTAAATTGATTAAATCTAAAGAGCCAAGAGATACTATTCATGATTTGCTAGAAAGAAAAGATGTATTACAATCGTCTATAATGTTCAGGGAATATTCAAGTAGTATTAATAATGAGAAACAAGGGTCGCATAAAAATATAGCTATATAGAGTAGATATGTTACTTTATTTATGGTTTTGGAAAAGGTGATATAAAATGTTAGATAGTACAATGCAGGTTATTGCGCTAGAAAAAGTATTTGAAGAAATGTCAAGGGCAGAAGAATATGTTGGTGTATGGAAGGCATCTTGGTATGAACAGTATTTAGATGTTTATAGTGATGATTTATATGGTATGAGGGATGCGGATCTTTTAGATTTTCAAGAATCTTATCATAATCATTATCTATTAGAGGGAGTGAGGCCTCTTGAGCAGAGAAATGGAGAGACTCTTAGAAAAGTAACGTTAATAGGAGATTATGGAGAGGAATATAATTGTGAATTTGCTAAGGTTGTCTGGGAAGGAATGTGTTCTAAGAAAGCTATAAGAAGTTTTTCTTTTGCTAATGATGGAGAAATATCATTTACAAAAGCTGACAAGATAAAAAGTAATACGAGAAGAAAGAAAATGGAAAAAGATAATGTTTATACTTCTTATGAAGCTACTTATAATGTGTTATCTGATGATTTTCATTTAGATATTACAGTTGATTGGATTACGGGTGAACGATATTGTAAACGTTATAGGGATTATATAAGTTTTTCACGTTTAGGAGATGTTGTAGTAAAACGATTCAATGATATTTATATTTATCATGATTTAAATACTAATAGGAAAATGATTAGAATAGAAAAGAAATATAATAAGAAAAATAAATCTTATAATTCTGCTGTTACTTTTGAAGCTGTGCTTGATACTTTTGATACTTTTCAAAGAGGTGCAGTCGATATTAAAACGTATAAAGGAAATGGTAAGGTAAATGGTACTTATCGATTTGATGTAAGTAGAGAGAAAGGTGCTCGTGCTAAATTTTATTCTAGAAAAGGTGTTAAGATAGATTTAATTCGACATCCTGAAATATTAGCGAAAGCAAATCTTTTACTTTCTACTAATTCTTCTAGTACTTCTGATATGGTGATATCTAATTTTGCTGATTCTACACAACAAGCGGTTGCTGATTCTTTAAATAATCGTGTTATTAGTTTTGATGCTACTGACTTTAATATGAAAGCAGTTCATGATGCGGAACGAAAAGTAGTTGATACTGTAAAGAGAATTAAAGGTGAGTTACCTTTGTTTGGTTTGACTGAGAGAATTAATTATAGTTTTCTACTTATGAATCCGGTAGGTCATTTGCCTAAAAATGATTTCGGAAAAGTATTAGAAAAGAAATAAATGTTTGATAAAACTATTGCAATTAATTATATTTTTAGGTATTGTAAGATTAGAAAAGAGGAAATGAAATGAGCGAAATGCGTGAAAGTTATGAACGAAAGTTGGCTGAAGTGAAGAAAATAGAAGTTCAATTAGAGGAATTAAAAAAAGATAAACAGGTTCAAAAATATTTGACACTTAATGATCAAAGGTTGGAGTTAAATTCGGAACTATTGAATTTGTATCGTTCTGTAAAGAAAGAAGAATTTTCTGAATGTAGTCATATTTGGGTACCTATTAGTAAGACAGTTGATTATTATGAAGGTCGTTATGATATTGATTATGGGTGTATGAAATGTGGATTAGATCAGAGAATCTTGAGTGCTTCTAATCCTAGTTTCTTATCTGTTCAAGATAGAGTAAT
The DNA here is from genome assembly GCA_944332295.1 of uncultured Bacilli bacterium. Taxonomy (GTDB): domain Bacteria; phylum Bacillota_I; class Bacilli_A; order RF39; family UBA660; genus Faecimonas. The sequence goes on from CALVJR010000061.1 coordinate 4,666, forward strand.
GTATAATTATTTACTTGAACATTATGCTATACGTAAAGGTATAAAATCGCATATATTATGTGATTTTGATTTGGCACGTGCCGTGTATTCTAAAATAGTAGAATATCATCCTGATATTGATGATGTTACTGCGTTAAAATATTTTGAGGTTGCACTTGATAATATGAGAGATATTCGTGTGAATGAAGATAGAAAAGAAAGTAGAGCAAAAAGACTTATGTTAAAACCTGGTTTCAATCACTGGGGAGGATATAAAAATTAAAAGAACATCTGGTAAAAGTCAATAAGTAAATTATGGCAGTTTTAATATAATTTTCTGCCATATCAAAAAAATT
>CALVJR010000062.1 GCA_944332295.1 uncultured Bacilli bacterium
ATCAATTATAACTTCTTTTTCTTTTGGATTTGACTCCGCAATAAGTAATGTTAAGGCTGTTAAAGTGTTATTATCAATAACTTGTTTACCATCCTTATATAAAATATCATAAAAATTTAAGAAATAAATAAACAACGTTGCTGCAATCCTTTTATTTCCATCTATAAAAACATGGTTTTTAACAATCATATATAAGAAATTAGAAGCTTTTTCTTCTATACTTTGATAAACATCATTATTATCAAATGTTTGATAAATATTTCCTATGATTGCTTCTAAGCCTTTATTTCTTTCAATAGCAAAAATATCACTTTCTTCATTAAATCTTAATTTATTAATTATTTTTAAACACTCACTATATTTTATTCGCTTCTGACTATTATTTCCTTTAGGTTTTAATAATGTTCTATGATCATAATTATCTAATAAATTAAGAGCTTTTGAATAACTTCCTATTACTCTCAAAATTTCTTTCGCATCATTATTATCTAATTTTTCATCAATTCTATTTGCAATATCTATTAATTTAACCGTCTTTTCTAAATATTCTAGCCTTTTTTGATTAACAGCATAGCCTTTTATCATAACATCTTTTAAAACTTTTGTTGCCCATTTTCTAAAGATAACACCATTTGGTGATTTAACGCGATAGCCAACACTGATAATGACATCTAAATTATAATAATCTAATTCTCTTGTTTGAGTTTTATCTAGGGAAAACCCATGTTTAGTGGTATGTGTAAATTTTGCACACACCTCATTTTTATCTAATTCTTTTTCTTTAAAAATGTTGTTGATATGTCTAGTAATAACAGTTCTATCCCTGTCAAATAGTTGGCCATTTGTTCTACTGCTAGCCATACGGTTTCATCTTGCATATTTACCTCAAGTTTGACTTTTTGATTTTCAAATAAGATTATTTCATTTTGCTGATTCATTTACACTTTCCTTTCTTAACTTCTACAGCTAAATTGTATAGTAAAGAAAAGTGATCGTCAACAATTTTGCGAACATTTGTTTTAAAATTATTATAATATTTTATCATTCATTTCAACTGTAGGACTTTTTCCATTATAATTGATTATATTCTTCATCACTAACTGGTTCGCACCATTCATTTTGTGTCTGTTCTCCTGGTACTTCTACTGCAATATGTGAGAACCATGAATCTTTCTTTGCTCCATGCCAGTGTTTTACATTTGCGGGTATTGTAATCACCATTCCTGGCTCTAGTGATACTGCATCTTTTCCTTCTTCTTGATACCAGCCAGATCCTGCTGTACAAATTAGAAGTTGTCCTCCTCCACTTTTGGCATGATGAATATGCCAGTTATTTCTACATCCCGGTTCAAATGTAACGTTTGCTAGAAAAACATTACAAGTTTTAGGATCGGTTAAGGGATTTAAATAACTTTTCCCTATAAAATATTTAGCAAAAGCATCGTTTGGATTCCCTTTTCCAAATACATTAACTTTCTCAAATTCTTTTTCGTTCATCATTCATCTCTCCTTCATCTTATTGTAATTTTTCAATCCATGCATCAACATCATTCCAAGATGTCAACATTTTATTGCGTTCTCCTTCATTTGCTGAAAACAATAAATCAAGTTCTCCTTTGATATTAGAATTTGGTAATAAAGTTTTATAGTCTCTAAAACAATGACCAATCCAACCAGCATTAGAACTTGCAACAATGATATCTTTCCCAGATAAATCATACTCTTTTAAAAACTTTTTCATTACAGGACTGATTTCATACCACCAAGTACAAGTAATTAAAACTATTTTTTTATATTTAGATAAGTCTATGCTTACTTCTTTAATCTCAACATCTCGTTTGATGTCATTATTTTGCTATTCTTCTACTACTGTGTCATAGTCATCAGAAAATGGAATCTTTGGTTCTAATTCTAAAATGTCTGCGTTTAACTTATCTTTTACATATTCTGCTACTTTTTTACTATTTCCTGTAAAACTATAATAAATTACTAGAGTATCTGTCATTTTATTTTTCTCCCTTCTTTATTTTTTCTTCTAATTTTTCAATAAAGAAACGTTGTGTTGGATGAATATATTCCTTGGCTTTATCTAACGTAAACCAGTCTATTTTATCCATTTCAGGAAATTCTTCTATCTTATTAGAGTTTTTTGGCCATTCTAATTGAAATGTATTACTTTTAAAGTTAGAAATATCTCCATCATAATAGGAATAAAACATAATTGCTAATTTTTTATTTGTTACTTTTTTAGATGCTAAGAAATAGATATCGTTCACAATTTTTAAATTTGTCTCTTCTCCTACTTCTCTTTTTGCAGCCGTTAATACTTTTTCACCATCTTCCACTATTCCTTTTTGAACTGACCATGCACCTTTATCTTTCTTCTCCCAGTAAGGTCCACCAAAGTGTGCTAACAATACTAAGAAGTTATCATTCTCTTTTTTATATAATAAAATACCGGTACTTCTTTTCGTTTATTGTTCATCCTCATATACTTCTTTTGCCATACGGAATGTTGCCCAGGCATTTGGCCATCCAGCATAGAAAGCGGCATGAGTAATAATTTCTGCCATTTCTTCTTTCGTAATTCCATTTTTCTTTGCATTGATTAAATGACTCTTTAGACTAGAATCTAATATTCCTTTACTCATTAATGCAACTACAGTAATTAATGATCTGTCTCTTAATGATAATTTATCTTCTCTAGACCATACTTCACCAAATAAGACATCATCATTTAATTCTGCAAACTTGGGAGCAAATTCTCCTAATTGATTTCTTCCTGCTGTTTGTTTTACCATATTTCATCATCCTTTCTTTTTACCATTTATATTATACTTCTTAAAGCTAACTTTAAGTCAATGCTTTTTAAAAATTAAAAAAAATATATCTTGACTGGTTATTAGCTCATTACCTTTTTTTACTTCTTCATATGATATATTGAAAGGAGGGAGAAAACATTGAATCAAGATAATTTAGAAGACATCATGAGAGATTGCTGTAAAGAAAGAAATGATGAGCACTGCAAAGATAAAAAAGATGATTGCTTATGCAGAGTATTAGATTGCGTATGTAAAAAAGGAGTAACTGGTCCTACTGGTCCTACTGGTCCAACTGGACCTACGGGTGCGACTGGTAGACAAGGTGTTACGGGTCCTACAGGTGCTACCGGTGCTCAAGGTATTACTGGACCTACTGGCGCAACAGGGGCAACTGGTGTAACCGGTCCTACTGGAGCTACTGGTCCTCAAGGTATCACTGGTCCAACTGGCGCAACTGGAGCAACAGGACCTGCCGGAGAAGATGCTACAACTTTCAATAGTTATGCTATGGTACATGATGAGACAAACTCAACTGTATCACACAATCAACCAATACTTTTCCAAAATACTAATATTTCTAACAAAATATCATATAACCCTGCAACTGGTGATTTTACTATTTCTGAAGAAGGAATTTATATTATCCACTGGTGGATTAACGTAAGACATACTGATAGTGATCACTCTACTTGTGAACCTAGAACTTTAGGAGTTGAATTACATCAATTCTGGCCATCAGACGTTCTAATTGCCCATTCTTCTACTCATAATAAACTTACTTGTTGTGATACTGGTACTATTAGTGGTAACGCAATATTTGCAGCACTTCCAGGCGCAAGCTATCGTTTAATTAACACATCAGGAATCGACATTAGCCTAGTACCTAATGATTTATATTCAGCAGCTGTGTCTATTACTAGAATAGTGTAATCTTTAAAAGGAGTCCTTTCGGGACTCCTTATTTTTTGTTTGAGACTTTTTCCTTATAAATACCAATTTTATAATTTAAAAAATCTAGGGTATCTTCTTTTTGCTTAATTTCTTCTATTAAAATCTCTTTTTGTTTTAGTAACATTTCTAATCTTTTATTTTCTCCGTTTTTACTATCTTTTTCTAATTTTACAAATTCAACGATAGCTTCTAAAGAAAATCCAGCTTGTTTCATACACATAATAAACTTAATTCGTTCTATATCTTCCTCTTGGTATTCTCTAATACCACTTTTCTTTTTTATATTTTCTAATAATCCTATCTGTTCATAATATCTAAGAGTGGCATTAGGAATATCCAACTCTTTACTTACTTCTCCTATTTTCATAAATTCCTCCCGATTTTTTATTCCAATCTAGCAAATTAATTGCTTTTTTCTTCCTTAGTTTTATTATTACTTTCATAAATAATAGCTTCATATAATAAATCTACTAAGTGGTTACTTGGCTCTAAATTATATTTTTTCATAATTTGATTAAAAACATCATATGAATGTTCCATGTTCAAATAGGGATAAATCAACTCTTTTTTATTAGTTAATTCTTTTAAATAATCTAGAGTATAACTATCTTCTATAATTAGTAATGGTAATTCTTTTGCCCAGGATTTAAATTTTTCTAATATAAAATAAGGATTGTCTACATAAGTAAAATTTTTCTTATCATACTGTATCATTTCTCTTAAATCTTTATTTTCAATAAGTTCATCTTTTAGACGATAATCAAATCTATCTAATAGTTTTAAACCTTCTAATTTCAGTGCTGATAGTTGAGCAATAGTACCTTTTTCTGCTTTAGAATGAGTTGGTATAATTTCTACAATAATATATTGGTCTTTTTCAAGATTCATTTTCTCACCTCTATGTCTTTATTTTAGCAAATTCCCTGCAAATAAAAAAGACAAATTAGTCTTTTTCGTTATTTCTGATATTTATTATACTTTTTTATATGTTTTTGGTTGTTCTTGTAAAGAGACATGACTCTTCTTTTCTGCTTCTTCTGCAATTTCTTTACAATATTGTTTACTTAATGCTTCTGCTTGTCTACCTACGGTTAATAAATCTTCATTATCAATTCCATAAGCATTCATTAAAGCAACAAATAATACTGCAGGCCATGCTTCTTGTTCATCTTCTTTTACTAA
>CALVJR010000063.1 GCA_944332295.1 uncultured Bacilli bacterium
ACCAAATGGTAGCTGCCAGTGTCAAGCCTTATAGGCTTCAGAGAAAAACCACCCTTTTTAAGGGTGGATTTTTACTATGCTAAAACATGTTTATACAGAGCCAGCGGAAGTTAATTTTTCTAAGTTAGAAGAAAGGTTATTACAAGTTAATGATGAAATAACACGGACGAATTTTCAGTTTAGTAGACGACTTCCTAGTTTGTTAAGAAAGATGCCAACATTAATTATGGCAACTGGTGGTTCTGTTACTTCTGCTAAGTATTTAAAAATGTTTTTAGAAAGTAAGGGGATATTGTGTGAAGTAATTGAGCCTAGGGATTATTTTTATAAACAAAATATTTCTTCTTATCAGAGATTAATAGTTTTGTCTAATAGTGGTAAATCCAACGGAATGTTAGATGCTTTAAGAATATTTCCAGGGAAAGCTACTTTAATTACTAGTGAATATGTTATGCAAGATGAAGATTATAGCTGGGAAGGGGATAGGAAAGTTCCTCTTTTTGATACTATTTATTGGAGTAATGGTTTTTATCTTGATAATAAAGAAAAGAGTTTTATCTCGATTATTCCTACGCTTGGACCTAATTTGATGTTTTTAGAGTTAGAATATTTATTAGAAAAGAAAAAGGATGAATTAACGAAGGAAGATTATATAATAATTAATAATAAATTAAAAGAAATTATATCGAAAAGTAGAGAAAGAGTAGGACGACTTGATTTTGATTTTAAAGATACAAACTTAATTCAGGTTTCTAGTGGTTATGATACAAAAGTTTCTTCTTGTATTTTGGAGTCTAATATGATTGAGACTGGAACAACGAGTGTTTGTGTTCATGATAAGGGTTCTTATTGTCATGGAAGAAGTAATTTATTATTTCAAAATCCTGATAGTCCTATGATATATTTAACTCATCAAATGAAGTCTTTTGATTATGAACTACTTCATTTATTTATGAAGGAATATCCTAATATATTTTTATTTCATACTTTAGACGAAGAACAAAATGTTTTTTGGAAAGAATTTTATTTGTCTTTACAAATGTATTATTTATCTAAAAAAATTGCTACTGATAAAGGGATTGATCTTACTATGCCTGAATATAATCCTGAAATGGTAAAAAAATTATATAAGTATAAAGGAGAAATGTGATATGGAAAAGTTAGTTTTTGTTTCTGGAAATTCTGGTAAAATAAGCTCTGTTATAATGTATGCGCAGTTAAGGAAAATTCCGGTTTATTATTGTTCTTTAGATTTTTTAGAACCTAATGTTAATGATATTTCTTATATTTCTAAAAAGAAGGCAGAAGCTGCGTACCAAGAACTTGGACTTCCTTGTTTTGTGTCTGATAGTGGTTTTTATATTGATCATTATCCTAATCATCCAGGATATCCGGGAGCTTTTGTAAAAAGAAGTAAAGTGAGCTCTGATGTTGAAAAGTTACTTCAAGATATGAGGAAAGTAGAGGATAGAAGTTGTAAGTTTGTCGATTGCATTACTTATTATGACGGGTGCCAGTTTGTTCATTTTTTTGAGGAACATCATGGAGTACTTGCAACAGAGGTTTGTGGAGATGATATGAGAGGGGCTAAATCTAATTTATGGAAAGTATTTATTCCAGAAGGATATCATTCTACACTTGCTGGTATGGCTTCTAAGGAGAAGTTACAATATAAAAAGGAAAATGAAAAAAAGAGTGCGATTTTACAATTTTTAGATTGGTATCAGGAAAATAGATTAAATGAGGAAAAAGATAATAAGGAAGAAATAAGAAATTTTTTTGATTGGCTAGAAGAGTTTACTGTTACTTATCCTAGATTTTCAGATAATCAATGGTTGTATTCTCCTTATGATATTTCTCCTAATAGTCATATTCAATTGCAGTATCTTCCTCATATTTTTGATTTTTTAGAATTATATTCTAGTGTTTATCATATTCCTCCTGAGGATGATGTGGGTGGACAATATTATGCAGTTAAATATCATGATAAATTTTATGCTATTGGCCAGGGAAATAGTTTTGGCTCTTATTATGGAGTAGGTGTGCTTGATGATGTTTCATCTGAAAATGTTATTGATATCGATGAAGTTTTAATTCATAATATACAAAAAAAGAAAAATTAGTTGTTATCTATTTTTTCTTTGATTTTAGTATATTCTTTGATTAATATTTCTTCTATTCCTTTTTTACAATTCGCTGGAGATGTACTTGATAAAGGTATATCTTCTATTTTTGTTTTGGGATAGATATATTTTTTATATAACTGATGAGCTTTGGTTCCAGTTGTAAAGATAGTCTTAATATTTGAGTTTTTTAATATTGGTTTTAAATTATTTGGTATTACATTTTTAATAGAGGCATCACTTGATGAAGATATATCACATTCTTTTACTACATCAAATAAGGCAATATGATGTTTTTTTAGAAAGTTGATTTTTTCTTCTTTGGTATTACCAATTTTTTCTTTAAAGACTTTTTCTAGTGTACTCCAGAATCTATTTTTAGGATGTCCATAATAAAAACCTATTTCTCTTGATTTAACGGAAGGAAGACTTCCTAATATTAATACTTTGGATGATTCATCATAAATTGGTTTTAGTGTATGTTTTACTTTCATTTTATCACCTAGTGTTTACTATAACTTTCTTTTGTATTCTTTTCAAGTTTTTTAATATTTTTACATATATTTTATTGGTGATGTTATGAATAATGGAATACAAGTTATTTATCCGAGGACTAAATATTTAACATTAAATCAGAAAATGCAAGAGTTTTTAGAAAAAATAATTCATGAATTTATGAAGTATGCCAAGGAACCAATTCAAGAGAATTTTACTTATACCTTAGATGTTTCTCATGATGAATATCGTTATCAAGATTATTTATCTGTTGTTTTTTATGTTTCTTTTTATACTGGTGGTGCTCATCCGGAGCATCGAATTTCATCTTTTGTTTATGATGTTTCGTGTGATAAGATTATTACTATTCATGATTTGGTACGAGAAAAGGATTATTTACTTTCTATTTTATCTACTGAAAGTAGAAAGATTCTTTCTAAGAATCCTAATATTCGAGATCAAGAATTATTATTTGCAGGTACTAGTCCAGAGGAATCTAATTTTCAAACTTTTGTCTTTACTTCTCGTGGTATGATGATTTATTTTCCTGAATATCAGATTGCTCCTTATTCTTCTGGAGCCTTTAAAATAGTAATTCCTTATGATCAATTATAAATAAAATCCTAAAAGTTTTTAATTTTTAGGATTTTTTATGGTAGTTATCGTATAATTTGTAAAGTCTAGTGACTGGATTAATTTTTTAAATTCCTCAAAAGAAAACTTTTCTATATCTTCGATTGTATCTGGATAAGGATAGTTAAAGTCTACTATGTTTCCAATTAATGGAATTATCATGTAAGAAAGATTTTCTTCTCTTAATATAATTTCTAGTATGGTATTTTTTTTATCTATTTCAAATAATTCTTTGTCTAATGTTGGATTTTTAAATTCTTCTATGATACTGTTTACTAATTCATCTTTTTTATCTGTATAACTTCCTATCGATAAAAGTAGATAATTTTCTAATTGTTTTTTTGATTTGGTTATACTACCGGTTATAATTTTATCTTTGATTACTTTTTTATATAAGGGTGATGATACACTAGTAGTCATTTCCATAAAGTAATAAATATAAAAATCTAGTTTTAATTGTTCTAAGTTAGATAGATGGTCTAGTGATATTTTATATGTTACTTCTTTTATAAAAACACCTCGGTTTTATTTTATCATATATTTTTGATATACTAGTAATTAATTAGGAGGAGTTATGAAAGTAATTACAATTAAGCAACCATTCGCTACTTTGATTGCTGAAGGATTAAAGAAATATGAATTTCGGACTTGGAAGACAAAATATCGTGGAGATATTTTAATTCATGCTGGTAAAAGTGTGGATAAGAAAGCTATGGAGAAATTTTCTGGTTTAGGACTTAGTTATCCTACTGGATGTATTCTAGCGAAAGCAACTATTACTGACTGTGTAGCAATCGATGATAAAATGAAGAAAAAATTAAATTTAGAGGATCCTCTTGTTTATTCTGGAGTTGTTAAAGATTCAAGTTTGATAGGATATGGATTTCAACTTGAAAATATAGAAAAAATAGATCCTATTTATGTTAATGGAAAACTAAGTTTCTGGGATTATCCATATGAGAAAAAATAAGTGTTTCTTTTCTTGTTTTGTTCTTGTATAATAGATTAAGGGAGAGATATTATTTATGAAATGTCCAGTTTGTAAGGATGTAACTTTATTAATGTCAGAAAAAAGAGGTGTGGAGATTGATTATTGTCCAGAGTGTCGTGGAATTTGGCTTGATCGTGGAGAGTTAGATAAATTAATTGAAAAAGAAGAAAAAATTTATCAAGAAGCTCGTGGAAATAATTATGAATATGAAGAAGATAGAAAAGATGCGAAAAAGTCTAGTCATACTAAGAAAAGAAAAAGAGAATCTTTCTTAGGTGAAGTTTTTGAAATGTTTGGTGATTAAAACTACCTTAGGGTAGTTTTTTAGTTATAATTCTAGATTATATCTGTCATTCTATATATGTATTTTTGTTATTTTTGATTTTTCTTTATAATATAAATATCTATATAGAAAGAAGTGATGTTATGAGTAGAGTGTTATATCCTGGTAGTTTTGATCCTATTACTAAAGGACATATGAATATTATTGAACAAGCAAGTAATTTGTTTGATGAAGTTTTGGTTGCAGTACTTTGCAATCCCAATAAAATGCAGGGTATGTTTTCCATTGATGAAAGAGTTGCGATAATAGAAAAATTATATGAGAACATACAAAATGTTAGAGTGATTTCTGCTAGTGGTGCGGCTGTTGATGTTGCGATAGCATATGAGTGT
>CALVJR010000064.1 GCA_944332295.1 uncultured Bacilli bacterium
GTAAAAATATTATACTAATAAATCAATGATTTGCAACTTCATCAATTTACTAACTAGTATTATACGTGCTATAATAAGCTTAATGATAAAGAATTACAATTCTATTAAAATGTTTTAATAATACTTTATATAAAGAAGTAATCGTAGGAAAGTATAAATAAATTATCCAATGATGAAATATTTATATGAAATGTTAAAAAGTAAAGATTGCTAATAAAAGCAATCTATAAATTTGCTATTAAGTAATGTATGTAATATAATAAGTTTAATTAAGAGGAGGTTTATTATATGTTATTACAAAAAAGAATGCCAACAAGAAAGTTGAAAGAAGAACATATAGAAAGTAACAAAACTATAGTATTAGATGATAAAGTTGATGAATTTATAGATTGGTATTTTGAAAACATGGTGAAAGAACATTATACAGATATTGGAGAAAATCATCTACCAACAGTAATGAGAAACTTTATTGAAAAAATGGCAGTATGGTATGAACTTAGATATTCAAATTCTGAAGTTAATAGGTTAATAGGTGAATCAAACAGCGAATCATCAGAAGAAAATTTAGACAGAGAGTTATTAGCTCGAGACAAATTTTATGATACGAAAGCATTTTTGGACACCTTATCTTTTAAAGAAAAATGCCTATTTCAAAACCCAGAAATATATATAGACTCTAATCATAAAAGTGCATACGTCAGTTTAACTTCCAACGGAATTGTTGAACAGGCAGAAGGAGTAGAAGAGTATACACATTTTAAAATAAAAGATGAAGACTTACAAGGACTACATATCAATAAAATAATACAAATGCTACAAGAAAAAGGAGTAGTTTTACCTAGTAAGCATGAATTAGAAGCAGCAATTAATAAAGCAGCAAAACAGATATATCAAAAAGAAGAAATGCTTAATTGTGTAATGTATAGAATAATTGAAAGAGGTGGAAATAGAGTTGGGCCTCGTAGAGCATTTCTATTCGCTAAAGAGTTTGGAAGAAATATAGATATCCCAATGATATATGGTGTAGATAATTCCGATCCAGAATTACGAAAATTTATGAATGAATATATAAAAGCCGGAGGATCTAAAGAATTAGTATGTTATGTTAATTATTTTTCAAGAGCAAAGAAATATGACAAAAGAGATACAGTAACAATCCAAGAATTAATTCAAACTACAACTAATGATTATACAGAAGAAGAAACCGCACTACACCAAAGAATGGTCAATGTATTAGCTAATCAAATTAATACAGAAGAAACAACAAAAGGAAAAGTAAAACAATTAAGCCTAAAAAACAATATGTAATAAGCTTACTAATTGATAACTTATTTGGTGAAATAAGTACTTTAGTAAATGAAAATAGAAATAATTATTTCAGTTTAATAGCAGAACAAGTTAGAAACACAGTAAATATTTCTGATATCAGGTCATAAAAAAGCATGATGAAATTAATATTTTTTATCATGCTTTTTCAATATCTTACAAGTTTTGCTTTCATTATTATTTTTAACATGCTCTAAAATAACATCTGCATAATGATTTGCTAAAGGCAAATATGGATTTAATCCTACAAAATCGATATTTCGGAAAGAAGGAAAATATTTTTTATCAAAATGTCTTCCTAAGATAATTCCTTTATCAGAGGCTTTATCAAAACAAGTATTAAACCATTGAGTAATTTCTTCTTGTTTTTCTTCTTCATCAGACAATTTGATATATTCTTTACAAAATTTTTCTCTAAGAGTAGGAACAGAATTAAAATATTTATCTTTTTGTTCTATAATAGCAATCGTAGAAATTAGCGTATTATAAAAATCTAATTTTTTCTGATTGCCAGTTAAAATATAGCTTTCCTCATACATAGCAGGTAACTTGCGCTCTCCACATGACTTATACCAGACACTAGCACTAGACGAAGTAGTATAAATTACAAAATCTTTTACGCAATTAGCAGCAAGACGAATATCTGGAATTGGTTGGTGAATGATTTGAGATAGTTCTTCATTAAGTCTATCATGTCCGCCAATACAAGTATCTTGGCTAAAACAGCTTCCTTGTGTTGTATCAAAACATTCAACATCATGAGCTATATCTTTAGCTAATGCTAAATACATATTTCTCCAATCAAGTTCAGTATATCCGTAAAAAATACTGGCAAATTTATTTTCACTATCATCCCAAGAATTTTTGGTTACGATTTCTCTTACTTTTTCTTTGATAGAATTAGTCCACCAGTAAGCAGTAACTTCAACTGGACTTAACCTTATCTTTTCACTCGTTTCCATCTATAAACACCTCTTTTGTTTTAATAGTATTATACTATATCATTAACATTTTTCAATAGAAGTAAATGTATAAAAGTTGCACTATATAAAGTTTATGCTATAATAAAAAACTAGAAAAGAGGAGATTACGTTATGCTTAAATTATTAAAAAGTATTGGAAATGGTACAGAGCATGAATATCAGACAGATGAAATTGTTGCTTTATCGCTTCCACCAAGAAGAAGTAGTAAAAATACAACATTTACTCACCCTAGAACAGAATCTAATAAAAATATTTGGTATGATAAACAGAGAATCAAATATTCTTTAAAAAGAAATACTTTAACAATAACATCTAATGACTATTTTAGTGAGACTATAATAGATTATATTAATGCTATTCCGGCAAACTTAAATTTAGATATTATTTTAGAAATAAATACATCTCTCAATGAGACGGCTGGTTTTAATATGTTATGTGATGCTTTTTCAAGAATACCAACGAATAGAGAGGTTATCTTAAATATTACTAATATGAGATTTGGAAATGGAGTAGCATTAAATATAGAATCGTTACCTTCAAATGTAAAAGTATCCAACGTGATTGATAATAAAGAACAACAAGAACTTCCTTTTTATGGTGATAATTCATTTGATTATTGGATTTTAAACTGTAATGATTGAGACTATGAAACTGTAATAAGCAAGTTAACACCAAAATCTAGGCAAAGAGCAATAAAATTACGAAATATTGCATTTAATTTTTATAGATTTGTACCAGAGGAGATAAAGAAAGCGTCCATTAAAGAAAAAAGTGATTATACCTATCACTGGTGTTGTCAAAACATAGAATATGATTTTGGTGGAACAATGCCAGATGGCAGTTTTAATTATGAAAGAAGAGATACACAAGACCCTATCATGACATTTGAAAGAAGAAAGGGAGTTTGTGCAGGAAGAGCTGCATTATTAAAAATATTGCTAAATAATTATTATATGAGAGTACCATGTTTTCTAACATTAGGAATGGCTGGAAATCTACAACACGAATGGAATGAAGTAATAGATGAAAATGGTGCTGTATTCGAATATGATATTTCTAAGCAAAGAAACAAAACAAGAAAATTTCATGATGACTTTGAAATGACAAAACCATATTTAAAAATAAAAAAAGGAAATAATCTAGATTAAATTAAATAGTATAACTAAATATATAAGAATGAATGAATCACTAGACTAAAGTATTCTACAAAACGTAGAATGCTTTTTTCATAAAAGAACAATATAATAAAACCGGTGATGAAAAATGAAAATAGGTACAAGAATAGCAAGTCTAAGAAAAAATAAAAAGATGACACAACAGGATTTAGCAAAATATATTTATGTAGCAGATAAAACAATATCAAGTTGGGAATTAAATAGAACAGAGCCAAGTCTAGAAGATATTATAAAATTAAGTAAAGTTTTAGATTGTAATGCTTCTTATTTAATTTATGGTGATATAAAAAGAAATGATATAGAAACAGAAATTAAAATAAAGCTTTCTAAAGAAGAATATCAAGTATTAGAGATGAAAATGATAGATGCTGGTCAATTTATAAAAAAGTCTTATCAATTAGATACTTATTATCAACCAACTTATAGAAAATTTGTAAAAGATAATGAAGAAGTGATTGATGAATGGTTAAGAATTGGAAAATGAGGGAGTAGAATTATTCTAACTTATAAACATTGCTTTGGATTATGTAGAAAAATTAGGATATTTTGTAGAAATTGAAGTAAAAGAATATACTAAATCAGTTATGGAAGAGTATGATTTATTATTGAATATTGCGAAAGAATTGGGATTAAACTTGAACCATATAGATAGATGTAGCTATCCATATTATTTAATAAAAAGCAAAAAGTTTCATCAAATTATCATCTTTAAATATTACAATAATTATATTTCATTGATTTAATGAACAAAATGTGAGATAATAAAGAGCACGAAAGGGATGATTATAGAGATGGTTATAAGAAAAACATTAACCGAAGAAGAACAATCAGAATTAATAAAAATGTATGAAAAAGTAGAAAATGATTTTAGAGATTTTCCATTTATTCAAACAACAGAGGACTTATTTCGATGGAGAGAAAAAGTAAAAGATGAAAATAAAAATGATGGTAATCGTCGCAACGAAATTATTGAAGCCACAATAAAAGGTAATAAATCTTTAGAAAAACTTTATGACTGGTCTAAATTTACCCGTATGGTAGATAGAGCGAAAGCAGACGTTTTTATAGCTAAAGAAGAATATCATATTGAAGATAATAATGCTTATAGAATAAAAGCCGCTTGGATGTTAAAGAATCATTTAGAAAAAGAACATAAAGCGAAAACAGATCATCTATTTGGTATCTTCAAAATACCTCAATTAAAGTTAGGAATAAAATACCATCTAAATAGAACATTCAACAATAGTTACGAATATGTAAAATCCTTAGTAAAAGAAGATGAACAAGAAGCATGGCCTGCAGTATTATTTGTTGCTTTAATGAATGCTTATGGAATTGATAA
>CALVJR010000065.1 GCA_944332295.1 uncultured Bacilli bacterium
AGAATGTCCTAAAAAATATAATAATAGTGCAGGTTATTAAAACAATAAAACTTCATTAGATTTCTAATGAAGTTTTTATTTGTTATGAAAATATAGAAATAATAATTACAGTGATAAATTTAAAACCATATTAGTTATCTAATACATATGTAATGTTAGAATATCTCAAACAAATAATAGCAACAATCCATGTAAGTAAAAATTATAAGTAAACCTTTCGTAAAATACAATCTCTTACGTAGAAATTATATTTTATTTTTGCTATAATAATAAAAGAAGATAAAGAGGTGATTTAATGAAAGTAGTTTGTGTTGGTCATTCTACTTATGATACAACGTTACCAATGGATTTTTATCCTACAGAAAATTTAAAATATAGAATTCATGAACATATGGAATGCGGAGGAGGACCTGCTGCAAACGGGGCTTATTTGTTAGCTAAATGGGGCATGGATACCACTATCATGTGTGCCGTAGGTGATGACTATTACGGGCAACAAATAATCCATGAGTTTGAACGAGTTCATGCTTCTACAGAATGTATAGAAGTACATCCCGATTTTATGACTTCTAGTAGCTATATTATTGCCAATCGTTCCAATGGTAGTAGAACAATTATCACATCAAAAAAACCACCTATTCGTAAATTAAATCATAATGGCAATATTCATGCTGATTTGATTTTAGTAGATGGAGAGCATCCTGAGACAGCAGAAGCAGTATTACGTGCGAATCCTGATGCTATCAGTGTAATCGATGCAGGTAGATTAACTGATGATACCAAACGTTTAGGAAAGTTAGTAAAATATGTTGTTTGCTCTAAAACATTTGCTGAAGAGTTTGCTGGTAAAAAAATAGATGTTAACGATATGAGTAGTTTAATTTATTGCTACGAAAGATTAAAAGAATTTTTCCAAAATACGGTAGTAATTACTCTAGAAGATAAGGGAAGTTTTACAAAACTAGACGATTATGAAATACTACCAACCGTAAAAGTACAAGTAGTAGACTCAACTGGTGCGGGAGACATTTTCCATGGAGCATTTACTTATTTTATTGGTAATGGTTATTCCTTAAGAGATACAATTCATTATGCATCAATTACATCTGCCATCTCAATCACGAGAATAGGCGCAAGATGTTCTATTCCAGAATTAAAAGAAGTACTTGAATATGATGAACTTATATAATCGTTATCCGGTCTTAGATTTACATGGATTTGATCGTGACTATGCTAGGATTATGATTAACGATTTCATTATGGATTGTTATCAAATGAGATGTGAAAAAGCAATAATTATTCACGGAATTGGAACTGGTATTCTTCGTAAGACTACACAAGAAGTTTTAAGTAAGAATAAATATGTAGAAAGTAAAAAAATAGATATATTTAATGAAGGCGAGACTATTGTTGAGTTAAAAAAGCGTTAGTCTTGACTTTTTTTTGCTTTAGTGATAGTATAATAGCGAAAAAAAGAGGTGAGTGGAACAAAAGAATAAGGGGAAAGGGAGGAAAGCCTTATATGTATAGTGAAAAACATAATCATCGTGGTTTTCTAAGTAAAGCATCTTTATTAAAGTTACTATTATTTATAAGTTTAATTTGTTTATTAGTATGGATATTACCTAAAGCTATAAAACCCAAGGTAATTTCCAATAGTAAAAGTGCCAAAACTAACTCACCATTCACTTCACAAGTTTATACTGATAATTTAGAAAAAATGAAAGATGTCGCACTTACTTATTATACAGAGGAAAATTTACCAGATGAAATAGGAAAATCGAATACAATAACATTAAATGATATGATAAAAGAAAATAAAATTACGACCTTAATGGATAATAACAATAAGTCGTGTGATGTTGATAATAGCTATGTAGAAATCACAAAAATAAATGAGGGATATTTATTAAAAATAAACTTAAAAGATAGCAGCAAAGAAGATTATCTTTTGGTACACCTAGGTAAATATTCTTATTGCAAAACCGATATTTGCAAAATAGATTATACAAGATAATAAGTCTTGTATTATAGTTTAAGGGGGATATATTATGGAAGAGAAAAAAATATTAAACATTGTAGAATTTTCAGTTACAGATACAATAGGTGAAAAACGACCAGATAAAAAAGACACTACTTGGACACAAGCAGCAGTATTTTATGAAGATGGCAGTGTAGAAATAATACCTATAGATGATGCAATTGAGCTATCAAAGAAAAATAACAGAAAAATCAGAAAAACTACTCCAGAAGAATTAGAGAAAAACTTTCAAAAATATCGTACAAAGAAAATTCGTCCAAAAAGAGCAGCACAAAAAGAAAAAAAAGAAAAGAATATTACACTTTTCCAAAAAATAAAAAATAAATTAAATACAGTAAAAGAATTTATTCTGAAAACTCCTATTGTGAAACCTTTTATATTTTTATACTCCTTATTAGAGAAAGTTTGCTATTTTGCAACATTACATATTTTACAAAGAAAAAAATTAAAAGCGATAAAAGAAGCAAAGAAAGCAGTAGAAGGACAGCAAAGTAACGAAAACAAGGGAAAGAAAAGAAAAAAAGAAAAGGAAGAAAAGAAAGGTCTTTTTCAAAGATTTAAAAAAGAAAAAGATTCAACTGGAACTAAAAACAGTTTCTTTAATCGAATAAAAAAAGTAACGGATAAGAGCAAAAGTAAAAGAAAGAAAAAAAGATTTTTTACTAGAGTCAAAGCAGCAATATTTGCAGTTATTCTAATGGTTGCAGGAGCAGTAGGAGTAAGTTCATGTCAAAAAGGTAACTCTTCTACAGATGCAAACAACAAAACAAGAGTAGAATCTACAACGGATGCGCTAGATAATCTTGATAAAGCAGAGATTATTAGATTAATACAAGAATATAAGCTTACTGCTGACCAAGTCGCTCAATTAATACGTGATGGAAAGATTACAAATGATGATTTCAAGCATTTATCTTTTGAACAGTTATTAAATATTACAAGTAGTAGTATCCAACAACAAGAAATGGCAAAGATTTCTGATTTCCTAAATAGTTACAATATTACTTTCGCCGATAAATGTATAGACACAGATGCCCAAGAAATACGCACTTCACTTACTTGGACAGAAGCAAATGCACTTAATCTAGCATATAATAATTATTCTCAAGAAGATATGCAAGCAATATTTAACGGTTCTAAATCTATCGATTTTACTAAAGCATATAAGGAAGGATATTTACAATTATTAGGTGCCTTTGTTCTAGCAACAGAAAACAATCCAGTACAGTTAGATAAATTAATCAATGATGAAAATGGTAAAACATTTGTTAAAAATTATGAAACTGCATTTTATGAATGTAAAAAGCTAACAGGAGAAGAACAAAAACAAGCTGTAACTGAGTTGTATAAAAAAGCAGTGAATGATTTTGCAATTACATCGACTAATCAAAGCACAATAGACTCTTATAAATCAGCTGTTGCACCAATTGTAGTCGCAGCTACCTCTTTGTTTGAAAATTTAGAAATTGATCAAACTCTAGTTGATCAGGTATCTACATATTTTAATGAAGTAGGGTATAAAGCAGTAGAAAATTTCAATATAGCAAAAACATTAAACGGAAATGAAGACCAGGAAAATCCTACCTACGAACAATATAAAGACGCAAAAGTTAATAGCTTAGAAAATGAAAATGCATATTATCAAAACGATAAAAAACGTGACTTAAGTCGATTAGAGAACTTCCAATCGTTAGTAAACTGGCATTTTAATTTGGATGCGAATGGCGATTTAGTAGTAGGTAATACCCTAGAAGAAAGTATAGTACTACCACCTGTAGAACCAGCACCAGAAGAACCAAAAGAACAAGAATCTGAAGTGGCATTAACTGAAGCAACAGTTACAGAAGCAGCTAAACCTGCTGTAGCTAACACAAGTGTTCCATCTTCTATGAGTGCATCTACTACTTATACTACCCAACATAATTATGATTATAGTTATGACAACAATTCTTCTCTAGAAGTATCTGCTATTCCAGAAGTTCCTGAAACAACATATGCACCAGTAGAATCTAATGAAGTAGCTAATACAGAGGGAACAGAAGTTACTTATAATCCTGAAGATGAGCTAGAAAATTTCCAAGTAGGAGAAACAAATGGACAGACATTTTTTGAATACGATGAACCTAGTCAAGAGACAGAATTTGAAGAATCTAGCGAACCTCAGACCTCTGATGACACAGGTGCAACAGAAGTGGCAGAAGAAAATCAAGATTCTATAGACTCTTCAGTATCGGAAGAAACAAATACTGAAAACAATGATAACACTAATGGTAATACTGCAAATGAAGAAGAATACATTGTTACTCAAATGCCAGACAGTAATCATGTAATCATTGAATATGAAGAAGTAGTAGAAGAAACACCAGTAGAAGAGACCCAACCAGAACAAGAATTAACAAACGAAGAAATGGCTGATGCAATTGTAAACGATATGGCTGAAAATCCAGAAAACTATTCTGAAGAAGAAGTATTTGTATATACAAAATAGATAATAACAAAATAAGATGACAAACAGTCATCTTTTTTGTTATAGTAGCATTAATTTATTCCTTTAAATCGCCTCCAATAAGTTAGTGTAGAATAAGTGGGGAGATTTTTTTCCTAAAAACGTCTATAATTAAATTAATTTTAAATTT
>CALVJR010000066.1 GCA_944332295.1 uncultured Bacilli bacterium
ATGGGTCAAAAGCCTATGAACAAAGTTATTTTGTTATGTTATGGTTTAAGTGGATATAATGTGTGTATATCCGCTTTTCTTTTTCTTGTAATATATGGAGGTGTTAATTATAGCAAGCAATAAAGGTAATTTGTTAATAAACGATCAAATTAGAGCTCGCGAAGTATTAGTTATTGGTCCTAATGGGGAACAAGTAGGAGTTAAATCTTTACAAGATGCACTTACTTTAGCTAGTTATGCAAATTTAGATTTAGTTCTTATCAGTCCTAATGCTACTCCACCTGTTTGTAAAGTAATGGATTATAATAAATATCGTTACGAAAAACAAAAGAAGGAAAAAGAAGCTTTAAAAAGACAAAAAGCTAATATGTCAGAGTTAAAAGAATATCGTTTATCACCAGTTATTGATGTTGGGGATTTTGAAACTAAGCTTAGAAATGCTACTAAGTATTTAGAGAAAGGTGATAAAATTAAACTTACTATTCGTTTTAAGGGTCGTCAAATGGCTCATACCGAATTAGGTAAGGAAGTTTTAGAACAGTTTGCATCTCGAGTTACAGAAATTGCGGATATAGAACAGAGTCCCAAGTTAGACGGTAAAACCATGACTATGTTATTGGTTCCAAAGAAAAATAAATAGTAGGAGGAAGAAATATGCCAAAAATTAAAACACATAAAGGTACTGCAAAAGTTGTAAAAGCACGTAAGAATGATTATAAAATTGGACGTCCAGGAAGTCGTCATAATACTGGAGCAAAATCTACAAATGTTAATAGAAAGAATAGAAAAGGATCTAATTTAAGTAAAGCAGATCAAAACAGATTAAAGAATCTAATCTAATTTTATGTAATAATTTGAAGGAGGAAGAAACATGGCAAGAGTAAAGAATGGAGCAGTTACAAAAGCTCGTCATAAAAAAGTATTAAAACAAGCTAAAGGTTACTTTGGTAGTAAACATAGACTTTATAAGTCAGCAAAAGAACAATTAATGCATTCTGGTCAATATGCATTTAGAGACAGAAAGCAAAGAAAGAGAGAATTCAGAAAGTTATGGATTACTAGAATTAATGCTGCATGTCGTCAAAATGATATCAGTTATTCTAGATTTATCGAAGGTTTAACTAAAGCAGGTGTTGAAGTAAACCGTAAGATGTTATCAGAAATTGCAATTAATGATCCTAAGATGTTTAGTGAATTTGTTAAAATTGCACGTGATGGTAAGGAAGGTAAGGTTACTCCAGCTAGTGAAGTTATTGGACGTGAAGTTACTGTAACTGCATCTAATGGAGCTAAAGAAGAGAAAAAAGTAGAAGATACGAAAGCTACTAAGAAAGAAGTAAAAGAAGAAGCAACTACTGATTATTCTTCTATGACAGTAGCTGAATTAAAAGAAGCTGCAAAGAAGGCTAATATTGAAGGATATTCTACTATGAAAAAAGCTGAATTAGTAGCAGCATTAACTAAATAAAATAAACATATTAGCGAATTTATTTATCTAGTGCCTTCGGGTGGTAAATATTAGAAACTAATAGAAGAAAAACGAAAAGGAGAAAGAATTATGTCTATAGTATCAATGAATTATTTATTAGAAGCTGGTGTTCATTTTGGACATCAAAAGAGAAGATGGAATCCTAAGATGAAGGAGTTCATCTATACAACAAGAGATGATATTTATATTATCGATTTACAAAAAACTGTAAAAAAATTAGAGGAAGCATATGAAGCAATGAAAGAAATTGCTGAAGCAGGTGGAAAGGTTTTATTTGTAGGAACTAAGAAACAAGCTCAAGAAGCTGCTGAAGAGTGTGCTGTTAGAACTAACATGTATTTCGTTAATGAAAGATGGTTAGGTGGAACTTTAACTAATTTTAAGACTATTCGTTCTAGAATTAAGAGAATGGATGATATTGATAAAATGGAAGCAGATGGTACTTTTGATTTGTTACCTAAGAAAGAAGTTATCCAAATTAAGAAAGAATATGCTAAGTTAGATAAGAACTTAAGAGGTATTCGTGAAATGAAGAAATTACCTCAAGCATTAGTAATTGTTGATCCTCGTAAAGAAGAAAATGCAATTAAAGAAGCTCGTATTCTAGGAATTCCTGTATTTGGTATCGTAGATACTAACTGTGATCCGGATTTAGTTGATTATGTTATTCCTGGTAATGATGATGCTGTACGTGCTGTTAAATTATTACTTGGTGTTTTAACTAATGCTATTGCTGAAGTTAATGGATGTGAAGTAATCGATTATATTAATGATGAAGATAAATCTAAAAGTGAAAAGAAATCTGCTAAGAAGGAAAATGTAAAAGAAGAAGTATCAGAAGTTAAAGAAGTGGTAAAAGAAGAAGTAGTAGAAGAAAAAGTAGAAGAGGCTACAGAAGAAAGTTCTGATTATGCTTCTATGACATTGGCTGATTTAAAAGCAAAAGCAAAAGATGCTGGTGTTAAAGGATATTCTACTATGAAAAAAGCTGAATTAATTGAAGCATTAACTAAATAATTATGATAAACTAGAATTGGGAGGGTGGATGGTATTCACCCTTTTATTGTTATTAGAGGAGGATAAAATGATAAAAGCAAGCGATGTTAAAGAATTAAGAGAAAGAACTGGAGCTGGGATGCTTGATTGTAAAAAAGCATTAGAAGCTACTAGTGGTGATATGGAAAAAGCTATTGATTGGCTTAGAGAAAAAGGAATTAGTAAGGCAGCTAAGAAAGAAAGTAGAATCGCTGCTGAAGGATTAACTGATGGGGCAAGTGAGGGAAATGTAGCAGTTATTACTGAGATTAATTGTGAAACTGATTTCGTTGCACAAAATGAAGATTTTAAGAAGTTAGTTTTAGATATTAGAAATACATTATTACATAATGAAGTTAATACTATGGAAGAAGCTAATCAATTAACTATTGAGGGTGGTAGTGAGACTGTTGAACAGGCAGTTGTTAACTTTACTGCTAAAATAGGAGAAAAAATTAGTTTTAGAAGATTTGAAAGAGTTGTAAAAGAAGATAGTCAAAACTTTGGAATTTATTCTCACATGGGAGGAAGAATTACGGCTTTAGTAGTTATTGATGGCGCTAATGAAGAGGTTGCTCGTGATGTTAGTATGCATGTTGCTGCTATGAGTCCTGTTGCAGTAAAACGCAGTGATGTTCCTGTAGATATGATTGAGAGAGAGTCTCACGTTATTAAAGAACAAGTTATGAATGAAGGAAAGCCAGCTGATATTGCTGAAAAGATGGTTACTGGTAGACTTAATAAATTCTATAAAGAAATTTGTTTAGAAGAACAAGCATTTATTAAAGATTCTAATATGAGTGTTTTGGATTATGTAAAATCTAATGGTGGAACAATTGTTTCTATGACTCGTTTTGCTGTAGGTGAAGGTATAGAGAAGAAATCTGAAAATTTTGCTGAAGAAGTAATGAGTCAAATTCAAAATGCATAATATTTAGGAGTCGTTATGAAAAAAGTAGTAGTTGTTATTATAATTTTTAGTAGTTTATTGTTAATTAATGGTTGCTCTATTAAAAAGATGGAAGAATTGACAGATGCTGAAAAGTTTGCTAATGAGTATTCTATTAGTGAAAATAATCCTTTTCATTATGCTACTATTGATGAGGTGTTGGATTTAGTAACAGATAATAAATCAGGTATTTTGTTTTTAGGTGATTCTGATTCGGAATGGTCTACTTTTGGAGTTCAAATTTTAAATAAAGTATTGAAAGACAAAAAAATTGACTTGGTGTATTATTTTAATCCAGAAACTGTTAAAAATAAAAATAATAAGAAATTTAAAACAATTACTGAACATTTAAGCGTTGAGAAAAATAGTAATTTACCAATTGTTTATGTTATTATCGATGGTAAAGTTGTTGATTGTGTAGATTATCCTATTCATGATGATGCTTCTACTGATGATAAAAACAAAAAGCATTTGGAAGAAGAATATTCAGATTTAATTTCGTTATATGTTTAATAAAAATATATTATAAAATTATTAAAGAATTATGAAAAGAAAGAAAATAAGAGTTTTAGCTTTTATTTTTCTTTCTTTTATGCTTTCTTTATATTATAATGATATTGAGGAGAGATGAATTTAGATGGATAGTAATGAAATTATTAAAATGACGAAAGAAAGTATGGACAATACTTTAAAAAATTTGGAAAAGCGTTTTGCTACTGTGCGTGCAGGTCGTGCTAATCCTAGTAGTCTAGATGGTGTTAGTGCTGAGTATTATGGAAGTATGACACCACTTAAACAGCTAGCAACCATTTCTGTGCCAGAGGCGAATCAGTTATTAATTAAACCATTTGATAGAAGTTGTTTAGGAGCTATTGAAAAAGCTATTTTGGCTGCTAATTTAGGTTATACTCCTAGTAATGATGGTGAAACTATTCGTATTGTGATACCAGCATTAACGGAAGAAAGACGTAAGGAACTTACAAAACAAGTGAAAGCTATTGCAGAAGATGCTAAAGTGTCTGTGCGTAATAATCGTCATGAAGCATTAGAAATGGTAGAAGAAGAAGATTTTCCAGAAGATATTGAAAAAGGTATGGAAAAAGATATTCAAGAATTAGTTAATGTTTATAATAAAAAGATAGAGGAAATGTTAAAAGAAAAAGAAAAAGAATTAATGACAATTTAATTCTTTTTTTTTA
>CALVJR010000067.1 GCA_944332295.1 uncultured Bacilli bacterium
GTTGGTTGTTCTAAATGACACGGTTTTATCATCGTTAATTTCATACTGATAACTAGAGCCAACTTTTAAAATAAAGTTAATTATATTGGGATAGATATTTCCATCTTCATCAACTTCTCCAACAATTACCTTTTCAACTAAATTATTAAAAGTTTCTTCATTAAAATCATTAATTGTCTTAGGGGCTGATAGTATTTCTTCGACTATTTTTAATTGCTTAGAAATATCTTTATTAGTTTTTAACCTATTTTGATAATTACTAATTTTATCATCTATCTCTTTTATTTTATCATTAATTTCTTTTTCTTTAGATAAATAAGCATTTTTATTCATATAATCATCTAACTTCATATCTATAAGATTAGATAAACGATTTTCTAATGTTGTTTTTTCTTGCATAAGTCTATCAATATTTACTTCATTATTATCTTCACTTAATGTTTCTTTAATAGCAGTTAAAAGTTTATCTTTAGTCTTATGTTTTCGTTCGATAATAGAATTATATATTTGAATAAAAATCTCTTTTAAATTATCTTCTGTTACAAAAATTGAATGATTACAATTTTCAATATAAGTGATTCTTCTTGAACAAGCCCAATAGATTTTGCGTGTTCCATCTTTTCGTTTTTCATTAACTCTCCTAACGTAGTTTGCACCACAAATACCACATTCTATCTTGCTACTAAAAACATATTTTAGACTGTACTTACCATTATGCTTTTGTCCGTCAGGAAGCATTTTACCACTTCTTCTTTGATAGATTTCTCTTGCTTTATTCCAAGTTTCTCTATCAATAATGGCAACATGATGATCTTTGACATAATACTTTTCTTTCTCACCAAAATTAATAACTTTTTTATGAGTAAGAGGACTTACTGAATATGTTTTTTGATTTAATAAATCGCCAACATATTTTTCGTTCTTTAAAATTGTTCTAACAGAACTAGGTCGCCATTTCTTGCCCCTATGGGATTTTATGCCTTTTTCATTTAACATTTTAGAAATTGTATAAGAGCCTATTCCAGAAATATACCAATTAAATATATCTTTAACTACTTCTGATTCTTCTTCATTTATTTCTAACTCTTTTGTATCTTTATTCCAGTTGTAACCATAGCAACCTACATTTCCAACATACTCTCCACGTTTCATTTTAGCTTTAAGTCCTAACTTAACATTCATCGAAGTTGATTCACTTTCAGCTTGAGCAAAAGCACTATATAAAGTTAAAAACATTTCGCTATCTAATTCTAAAGTATGAATATTCTCTTTTTCAAAATAAACATCGACTTTATGTTCTCTTAACTCTCTAGCATATTTTAAAGTATCTAAAGTATTTCTAGCAAAACGTGAAATAGATTTAGCAATGATAATATCTATCTTACCATTTAAGGCATCATCTATCATCCGTTGAAACTCTGTTCTATTTTTAACTTGTGTTCCCGAAATACCCTCATCAGCATAAATACCTACAAATTTCCATTCTGGATTACTTTTAATCTTATTGGAGTAATGTTTAATCTGTGAATTGTAACTATTAATTTGTTCATCAGAATCTGTACTTACACGACAATAAGCACATACTTTTTTAGTATTATTAACGATTTCTTTTTCATTAGTTTTGAGATTAGCTTTAATAATCTCAACTTGTGCCATTTAACCTCACTTTCTCTATATATATTGAACAATATATTTTGTCCTCGTACATATTATACTAAATTTTTTGTAACTTCTGTAGTATTTATTAATAAAATCCCTTTATTTTTTTCTTTAAAACATAAAATTGTTTATCTGTAATGATATTTAATTCTTTTAATTTAACTAAAATTGATAAGTTAATAGTTTCATCAATAATATTATCAATTTCTAATTGTGTTAGTTTCTTTTTATCTGTCAATATTTAATCCCCCTTTCTAATAATTTTTTAACTATAATTTTTCATAACTAATCTCATTCCTTTCGTTATATACTATCGATATTCTTTTAATAGTTCTTCCATTTCCTTTATTTCTTCTTCTGTTGCTGGTGTATCCTCACATCTTTTTCCATTCCAAACTAAAACACCATCATCATCTTCTCTGATATGTGGTGCTTTTTTACCATTTAAAATTTCTTCCCTATTATTTGCTACATCAGTAACTGTAACAAAACTTCTAATTCCTTTATTCTTATCAATATAAGAGTTTAGATAACCTTTAATATAAATCTTATTATCTTTCACAAAATAATCTTGATAAATATTATAAAGTTCTCTTGCTATATTCAAACTAACATAAACGTTTTTATCTTCCTTTGTAGTATATTTCTTTGTAGTAATACCAAACTTAATATATTTATCATTAGTATCAGTAATTGCATTGATAACTCCTGATATTATGACTTCATTCAAATTATTATCTTCATAACGCATTTACCAAATCCTTTCTATTTTAGTTCTTTAAATATAATTAAAATATTTATTTATTATACTTATCTATTATTCTTATTTATTTAAGTAGAAATATCGTGCTATGGGGTATAGTAATATTCTTCCATAGAGTATAGAAAAATCTTGCTATACATCATTTACCAGATAGATGTTTCTTTGATAGTTTATGGTCTCAACTCTAATATAATTTGCTTTTCTTAAATTGCTTATGGATTTTGATACTGTTCTTTTAGATAAATTGATTTTTTTAGAAATATAATCATTGCTAGCATAACAATAGCCTAAATTATTTGTAAGTGCTTTAATAATTCCATATACAAGTTTATCAGTTGAATTAATAGAATTACTTTTAACTATGGAACTTTCAATTACTATACAGTCCATAGTATTTAAATTCCTATTTCATAATCTTTTTCTTTTAAATCTTCAAAATGCGAAATTTCTTTAGTTGTTTCATCATAGTTAAAATATAAATGTTTATCTTCTTTATCAATAACTTTTAAATTATTACGATCAACAATATAAACATCAAATTTACCAATATTTAAGTTTTTCTTTAAATAATCTAAAATATAAAATTGTGGTATGGTATCAACATTATTTTTTAATATATCTTCATTACTTAATAACCTCATCGACATTCTCCTTTCTTTTTTATTTTCACAACAAAAAAACTTGTATCAACTACAAGCACATCTAAAAAACAGCAATATTTCCCATAGGGTTTATTTTAAATCCTCCCTTTAGGATTTTTTGAAATAACACATATATATATTATTTTTTAATAGTTCTTTGAAATATGTCTTATTTCAAATTAGATTCATTCTATTACTAGAATAGGTACTAACATAAGCCTTATATCTTACTGTACCTTACTTAACTAACGCTTGGTAGCTCTTTAGTTAAGGGTTATGGTGTACATACCATTGGAATATTCATGATATACTAGATACTTCGATTGTTCTAGTCTATCAAGATTTTTCCTCAAACCTTTGTTAGTGATTCTAACGGTTTGTTGTATCTCTCCAACATTTATATCTGTAAAGTATCTATTATAGCCTTTACTATAAATGTAGGAGTAGATGTACTTGGCTTCCTTTGGAATAGATTTATCTTTCCAAATACTCTGCGGTACTCTTAGTTGGTCTTTAGTCATTCATAGATTTCCTCCTCTCTATTTATCTTTTGAGTACTTCTGTACTCGTTTGGCAAATTAATCATATCATAGTAAATACTATCTTGTCAATACTCATTTATTCATTTTGCTTTATTTTATTGACAACTGTACTCGTTTGATGTATTATTAGTATGTGAGGTGAAACAGATGACTAGTGATAAAACTATCGGTCAAATAATAGCCGAAGCAAGAGAAGAAAAGAATTTATCTCAAAGAGCTTTAGCAAAACTTGCTGGAATCAATAGTTCTGGTTTGTCTAAAATAGAAGCTGGAGAAAGAGAGCCTAGTCCTAAAATATTAAGAAAGATTAGTAAATACATTGATGTCAATTATAGTGATTTAATGTATAAAATGGGATTAGGTATAGAGGTAAGTCCATTAAATCCTTTTATAAAAGATTATTATTCAAACTTAAAAGGACAAGAGTTAAATGATGCTGAAATAAATGTTTTAGGAAATAAGCAAAATCTTGAAAAATTAGTTTTATCTTGTGAAAAAAAATTAAATGATAAAAACATATTAGAAAGTGAAAAAGATTTATTACTACATACTATCGAAGATACAAAATATCAAATAAAAACTCAAGATGAAATTATTAATTTAATTCAAAGTTTAAAAGTAAGGGAGAGAAATAAAAATGCGAAGTAGAAAAATATTAAATATTGTAGTTGTATTATTAACTGTATTTTTTATAGTAAGTTTTATACTATCACAAGTTATAGTAGATGATATTTTTAAAAATTTATTTTGGGTTGCTACACCACTTCTCTTTTGTAGTATATTGTTAGATCTAAATGCGTGGAGCAAATTAGG
>CALVJR010000068.1 GCA_944332295.1 uncultured Bacilli bacterium
TTTGTTGCTTCAGGTAATAAAGTTGTCATGGTTGGTGATGGTGTGAATGATGCTGTTGCGTTAGTAGAAGCTACTGTTGGTATTAGTATTAGTGATGGGTGTGATGTTGCTAGTGATGCTAGTGATGTTATTTTGATGAATCATAATTTATCTAATTTATTGGATTTTATTGATATTAGTCGTAAGTCTAATCATGTTATTAAAGAAAATTTGTTCTGGGCATTTTTCTATAATGTATGTATGATACCAATTGCAGCAGGATTATTAGAACCATATGGTATTGTTTTAAATCCTATGCTTGCTAGTATTTTTATGACTATTAGTAGTTTAACTGTTGTTTTTAATTCTTTAAGACTTAGATGGATGGTGAAATAATGGAAGTGAAGTTTAATAAATTAATACCAGAACTTAGTGTTTCTGATATTAATAAAAGTAAAGAGTTTTACTTATCTATAGGATTTTCGATTGTCTATGAGAGAGTTGAAGATAAATTTTGTTTTTTAGAGTTAGATGGTAATCAACTTATGATTGAAGAAGTAAATGATCATTGGAATACAGGAGAGTTAGAATATCCTTATGGAAGAGGAATTAATATTAGTATGGAAGTTAGTGATATTAATATGATTTACGACTTGGTTCAGAAGAATCATTATCCCATATTTCGTGATATGCAAATAGATGAGTACCTAGTAGATGATAAGGTTTATTCTGATAAACAGTTTCTAATTCAAGATTTGG
Source organism: uncultured Bacilli bacterium (assembly GCA_944332295.1). GTDB lineage: Bacteria > Bacillota_I > Bacilli_A > RF39 > UBA660 > Faecimonas. Next base: position 739 of record CALVJR010000068.1, read on the forward strand.
ATGGATATTTATTAAGGTTTACAAGTTAGGAGGATTTTTATGTTTAAGAAAATAAATAAAACTATTTATATAGAAGGAATGAAATGTGAAGGTTGTGTTAATCGTGTTAAAAATGCATTGTCTACTATTTCTTCCGTAAAATCTTGTTCTGTTAGTTTAGAAGATAAGAAAGCAGATTTGGTACTAGCGAAAGATATTGATGATTCTGTGTTCCAAGATAAGATAGAAGCGTTAGGATTTACTTTGAAATAGTTTTTTGGTATTATAATTACAATTTGTTATAGAGGGAGTTTTTGCTATGGATATGATTAAAAATTTGAAGGTGGCTCCTATTTCACAGATTTTACTTTCTGATTACCGAGGAGATATTTCTTTAAAAGATAAAGATGTTTCTCGTGTTTTTATGGGAAGATTAGACAGAAAATATAAATTGAGATCTGATACTATTGATAAAATTATTCAGCATGATTATGAAGTGTTTTCTAAAAGAGGAGATTATGTTCACGATTATGCTTTTTGTCAAGATACTAATGTATATGATAGATTAGATATTATATACGATTATATTCAACCACAAGAGAATGAACATTGGTTTTTTGTTACAAAGAGATTTTTAGATTTTACTTTTAGTGAACTTGCTGTTTCCATTGGAATGTTTGGTAATTTGGAAACTTTTCATGATACTAAATATTCTAAATTACAAAAAATGAATACTGATTGTCAAACTTTAAGTAATGAAGAAAATATTAGGGATTATTACCGATTCTTGAAATTAGCAGCTCGTTCTCGATTACTTCAGGAAATAGATCATAGTTCTTCTGTTGTTAAGCCTTCTTTTAAGGATGTTACTAGAGCTGCTACGGCTGTTTTATATGAAAATCCTTGTTCTGTGTTGAGTCAAGAATGGAATACTTTTAAGCAAGATAGTGATTCTTATGATAAAGAAATGCAATTAATTAAGAAGCATTCTAATATGGAGCAAATTTATAAAAATAGAAGACTTTAGAGAGTCTTTTTTTATGAAAAAATTTAGTTTATTTACATACTTTTATATTTGTGCTATGATTGATATGCACTTTATCTAGGAGGATATATATGAATCAAGTAGTTAAAAATTTGAATGTTACTCCTACATCTCAAATTTTATTATCAGCTTATAATGATGAAATATCTTTAAAAGATAAAAATGTTTCTAACGTTTTGATGAAGCGATTAGAAAAAAATATAAATTAAATTCTTTTCGATCTAGGAGTATTATTGAGAGTGATTATCAAATATTTAAGTGTAGAGGAAATAATGTTTCTAGTTATGCATTTATGGAAGGACATACTTTAAGTGATACATTAAATATTATATATCAAAATCTTTTGCCTATTGAGCCTGATTTTGATATTCATAAATGCTTTTCTCATTTAACATTTAGTGAGTTGGCTTTGATGCCTATTATTTTTGAAAAATTAACGCATAGTTATAAAAAAAGATTAGATTTATCACAAGATATTGATGTTTCTGATGAAGATCATTTTTTGGAATCTCAATTACAAGATTATTATAGTTTTTTTAAAAAAGTTACTCAGGAACATTTACTTTTACAAGCAGATTATAAGACTAATATATCTATGTATGCTATTTTTAAAATGATGAGGATTTGTGATTATGAAAGTACAAAAGTGCTAACTAATGATAGTTTACTTTTTAATGATTTAGAAGAGATTGTTGATAATCCTAATGCTGCTACTGTTGATCGTAGATTAATTAAAAAGTATCCTGGTTCAGAATGTATTTTTCAGTATAGAAATGGAGGGCGTTAATATGTCTTTGATAACTGTTAAAAATTTAAATCTCAGAAATATTCCTACTTCTAAGCTTCTTTTTTATTCTGTTTATCATGAACAAAGTGGTGTTTCTAAAGAGAATATTGATAGGGAAATACATAAACGAGTATATAGAATGAATCTTGATAGTGTGGAACGTGATTTTGATATTATTCAGTCTAGAGGTAGTAATTTAGATGATTATACTTTTGATTTTAGTCGTGGATTGGTTGTGACAACTGAGAGTTTTTATCGTCATGTAAATCCTTATAATGAAGATGTTGGCAAACAGTTGGCTGATTTTACTTTTAGTGAACTTGCTTTAGCAACTTGGCATTTTTCTTCTGTTTCTTCTTTATATCAATTGCGTGATAAGGAAGTAAAAAAGAAGTTGCATAATGGAGATATTTATATTACATCTGGTATTTCTGATTTTAGAAAAGATAATGTTATGCGCGTTTTTGAACTTAACAGATTACGAGAAGAAAATCGTAATATGATGCGTTATTTTGATTCTCTTTCTCATTGTTTTTTTGATATATGTCTTTTTTCTTATAATCTTTTAGATTTTATTCGAGAACTAAGGGTTTGTAGTAATAAAGGAGGTTGTATTTCTTCTGAAATTGTAGAAGAATATAAAAATCTTAATAATGATGTTTATTACAAGGATTTAAGTGTTGCGGAAAAGTTTCCTAAAATGTATATAAAAAAGTAGTTTTTTGGAGGTAGTATGGGATATATTCAATATTTAAGACAGTATGTTGGTCATAGTCCAATTTTAACGGCTGGTACAGGTTTACTTGTTTTTAATGAAAGGAATGAAGTATTAATGGAACTTCGTACTGATTTTAATTCCTGGGGATTTCCTGGTGGTGCAATGGAACTTGGTGAGAGTTTTGAAGAGACTGCTGTAAGGGAACTTGAGGAAGAGACAGGGCTTGTTATTGATGATATGAAGTTACTTGAGGTGTTATCTGGTAAAGATACTTACCGTGAGTACCCTAATGGTGATAAGTTATATGATATTACTGCTGTTTTTGAAGTTCGTAAATATCATGGAAAGTTAAAAATAGGAGATGATGAGTCTAGAGAATTACGATGGTTTTCTTTAAAAGAGATGCCTAATAATTTGTCTCCTATGACTGAGAAGTATTGGAGTAAGATTCAAAAATATTATCAGGAATATTTATAGAATCTTTATTTCGGGAAGTGATAGTTTGTCTAAAGTTAGTAATGTTTTAGAGATGTTAGAATTACTTAGTAATGGTCGTAAGTATCAGATATCAGAGCTTGCTGGAAAGTTAGAAGTTAGTCCTAGAATGATTCGCGTTTATAAGGATGAATGTGAAAAAGCAGGTATTTATATTGATACAGTGAAAGGACCTTATGGAGGATATGTTTTAAGACAGGATGTTTGTGTTCCTAAACGATTTATTACACCTTCTTCTATCGATGTTAGTGATAAGACTATTTATAATTTGATTAATAGGGCGATTAATAATAAAACTAAATGTTTATTAGAGTATTATTCTAAAGATAGAAAAAATATTTCTAAACGTGTTATTTGTCCTTATGAGTTAATTTTATTTGGGAACGAATGGGGTGTTGCTGCTTATTGTGAGTTAAAGGGTGAAATTAGACATTTTTATCTTAATCGTATTAAAAAGATAGAATTAATAGAAAAAAATTAAACTGACATATATATTACCTCTTCTTTTGATATATTGATATTGAAAGAAGAGGTTTTTATTATGTTCCGGGATAGGAACAGGACAAAACCACCCGCTATGCGGGTGAGAGCTGAAGAAGCGGTGGCGTTA
>CALVJR010000069.1 GCA_944332295.1 uncultured Bacilli bacterium
CCAAAAATATTTATTGTTACTGAAAGCCAATAAAGACTAATCATTACATCTTTTATATTATCTTTTGAAAAAATACTGCCAATTACTGTTATTAACATCAAAATATTACTTATTATTTGAATTAAGTTCATACTTTTAATTTTTTCTTTCATTCTCGATCCTCTCTTTCGTTTTCGCACTATGTAATAATTTTACTATTTCATTTGCTGAATTTATTTGATATTCAGTATCTTCTATTGTTTGAAGAATAATTTCTTTTTCTTCTTCTGATATGTTTTCAGTTTCAACTCTATTTCTTAATGATTTAACTAATGCTTCCCAATTTTCAATACTTCCCAATGTATTAATTAATGCTTCATCTAATTCATGTCCCTTTAAAGAAGAATAGTATCTTTTTAAAAATGGATTTAATGGGGTAACTTGAAATCCAAGTCCAGCTGCATACATTAAGTCATTATAATTAACATCTATGTATTTACTAATTTTTCTTAAAATTTTAGGATTGGGAACTTCTCTTTCTCCCGATTCGATTCTTGATATGTCAGAATGACTTACTTTTGCAAGTTCAGCTAATTGTCTCATTGATAGATTTTGTTTTTCTCTACCTTCTTTAATTAATTCTCCGACTTTTGTTTGCATATCAATTTCTCCTTTCGCAATATAATTATAACACTTATTGTGCTAAATTGCAACATTTTTAAACTTTTTGGTGTAAAAGTGCTTGACAATGATTATTGTAATGTTATAATGGTGTTAAGTTGCAACACAAATTAACTATTTGGAGCAACTTAACATTAGATCTTTGAAAACTTAGTAGTGTTGGAAATCCCCGATATGCCGACACTTAAAACAAATGCAAGGGTATCCTCTATTGGCACGAGAGTTGTAGATAATCTAAAATCTTCGTTACATATATGGCTAGTAACTATATATACATCCTAAAAGGGAGTTGTTGGTAATACTAAAACCATCCGTAGATAGATTGTGACTAATATCATATCTATAAATAAAGATAGAAAGGAATGAGAAAATGAAAGCAAATGAATTATTAGAAATAATTTCAAAACAATGGTGTAATACAGAAGATCTAATAAAGATTACGGGTTTAGGAAGAAATACAGTCTTAAAGTTAAAAAAACAAATTAAAGATTCTTTAAATACTCGAGAATATTCTTTACCTAATGGTTTATTACCTATGAATGAAGTTGTAAAGTATCTAAAAATAGACATTGATTATTTAGAAGATATTAATTCAAAAACTATTAGAGGTAACAAACTATGATGACCATAAGTGAAATGAAAAAAAACTACAAAAAAAAGGATTTCATAGTTGACAGTTTTATGAAATCCGGTGGGCTATATTGTCTAGTTGCAAGACCTAAAGTTGGTAAATCTATGTTCTGCTTACAACTTACCAACTCTATAGCAAACGGGACAACATTTTTAGGATTTAAAACAAATCCATCACCTGTCTTATATATTAGCACAGAAATGAATTTTTATCAAATTTTAGATAGAATTAATCAAATGAACTTAAACCTAACTGATGATAATTTTAGTTTAGAAGATCAATACTCTAATGAAAGAAAACTAAATCAAATGGACTTACAAATAACATTTAAAGATTTTTATAATAAAGGTGGTAAGTTTGTTATTGTTGATATGTTTACAGGTATTGATTTAAATAATGGATATAATTTAAATGATTATCAAGATATGGGTAAATATGTATTTCCTTATTACAGAGATTTATGTAAAAAATATGGATTTACAATTCTTTTAGTTCATCACTTAAATAAAAATAATACTTCATTAGGATCTACTGCAATAGATGGATCAGTTGATGGAATAATCACATTAAAATTAGATAACAATATTCCTAAAAAAGTTTTATTAAATTATGAAAGTAGAGATTACGCTGGAATAGATTTAATATTAAAATTTAATGATAATTTAACCTTTACAGTATCAAAATTTGAAACAGATGATTTAAATCCAATTTTACAATTATTTTTAAATTATGCAATTAAGCAAAAAAAATTTAACTTTACTGCTTCAGAAATAACAAGCAAATTAAATTTGCAAATTACACCAACTGCTTTTGGAAAATTATTAAATAAAAATATTGATAATTTAAAAAAAGAAGGTCTTCATATCGAGTCAAAAAGAACTGGACCTTTAAGAATGTATGCAGCGAGATATGAAGAACCGATTGATGATTATGATGAATAATCATTAAAAAAAGTAAAAAATGAACGAGGCACGTTTTGTTTTTCGCAAGAAAAATGAAAGTGGCGATAGTGAATATTTTTACAATTATTAAAATGATTTTCAAATCAATTTTAATAATTTATTAAATAATAAGTATCTTGTAGATAGTTATTATTTAATCTTGTTTATAAGCATTACACCTTTACGATAGTTTAGGTGGTTTGCGCATAAACAAGCAAGGGGTTATTAGGGAACACCCTAATCTCACAGGGCTATGCCCTAGTGAGATAGGTCAATAATTGACCTTTACCCTAAAGAAGAACTAGCAAAGGAGGTATTTAATGTATGATGGAAATCAAGTATTAAGGTTTGAAACTAAATATAAAGCCAATGATTTAGGTGGAATTGGTATAGAACTTGTACAGCGAAAAGGTACAGGAAATTATGATAAAGATAGAACAATATTTAATTATAGTTATGTACCTTTATCTAAACCTACTCTACAAGAACAAGTCTATTCTAAATTAAAAGATAATAAAATATATTATAACGATGGCAAGAACACAAATTTATTAAATGGTGCTATCGTTACAAGTGGAAAAGAATTTTTTCAAAGTTTGGGAATGAAGTTTAAAGAAAGTAATAGAATCCATCAAATTGGAAAAGATAAAGGGAAACCTATTTTAGTACCTGATATCAAATCTAAAGAAGATATACCAAACAAAGTTATGGACTTTTTTAATGATAGTTATAAATTTTTAGAAGAACTTGTTGGTAAAGATAATATAGTATATGCAGAAATTCATTTCGATGAAGATACACCACATTTACAATTTTATTTTATCCCTGTTGTTAATGAAGTTAAGAGAAAAGTTTTTGAAACAGATACAAACGGAAATATAATTTATCGTGAAGGAATAGATAAAAAAGGAAATAAAAAAATGTATCCAGTTCAAAAGAAAGATAAGGATGGTAAAAACATTTTTAAAGTTGAAAAAGGAAAATTTTTAAATTGTGATCAGTTTTGGAAAACTTTAGGCGGTAAAAATTCTTATGCTAAAATTCAAGATAACTACAACAAGTTCATTACTGAAAAAGGTTATAATCTCTTTCGTGGAAATATTGGCGATAATAAATATCATAAAACTAAAGCTCAAAAAGAGATTGAAGATTTAAATGAACAAATTAGTGAAATGAAAATTGAATTTGAGAAGAATAAAAGACTAAATGAAATAGAATTAAAAACATCAAAGGAAATATCAGAAATTGATTCTAATGCAGTTTTAAACCCAGTAAAAAGAAAAATTATTGGTTATAAAGATGAAGATATTAATAATCTAATTGACTATTCTAAAAATATTCAAAAACAGAATTCTAATAGCAAAAATGTTATTAAACAAAAAAATGTTATTATTGAAGAACTAACTTACAAAGTAAAAAATCTTCAAACTGAAAATTCAAAATTGAAGGATGGTCGAGCTATCAAAGAAAGAGATATAAAAATTCAAGAGCAACAACAAACTATATCTAAACAAAAATCAATAATTAAAGAAAAAAATTCTATTATTGAAAAATTAGAAGAAAAAGTTAATGAAATACAAGAAACTTTTAATAATTTCAAAGAAAAAATGTTTAACTTTTGTGATAAAATTTGCCGAGCATTAGGTCATAAGATAGGAATTCATTTTTCTAAAAATAGCGATATTAATTACGATGATATGGAATACTATGCAAATGGTGTTAATCGTAAATACGAACGACCTGAAAAAGATAAATCTGATGATTTTGATATAAGTAGATAAGTAAACTCTTAATATTTAAAAAAGATATTTGTAACCAAAATAGTATTAAATTTGCATAAATGAGAAAGAAGATAAAACTTTTAATAAAATGTACCAAAATAATTATTTTAAATTAAATAGTGATTGGAGGATTGATAATATGAGAAAAAATATAGATAAAATTTATTACAAATGTCTTTCTATTTCTCAAACTTAAAATATGTAAAGGAGAAAGATAATGAAATATAATATTATTGATATTGTGGATAATAAATTAACTGAT
>CALVJR010000070.1 GCA_944332295.1 uncultured Bacilli bacterium
TCATAATAAAAATCTCTCCATTTCTTTTTATTTTATCATGGAAAGATTTCTATTTACACAGATTTATTTACAGACTCCTAAATAAACTTTTCCTTTTTTAATAATAATTTTTAATGTTTTTTAATGCTTCCCTTTTCATATCTCTATCTTTCATAGACTCTCTCTTATCATAATCCTTTTTACCACGACAAACACCTAAAGATACTTTTAATCGATTCTCTTTAAAATAAAGCTTAATAGGTACCAAAGTAAGACCTTTTAATTGAATAGCATCTTCTAACTTTTTAATTTCCTTTTTATGAAGAAGTAATTTACGACTACGACTTTCTTCATGATTAAAGATATTCCCCTCTTTATATGGGGCAATATACATATTTAAAAGGTAAACTTCATGATTACGAATAATTCCATAGCAATCTTTAATATTACAATTACCACTACGAATAGATTTAATTTCTGTACCAGTTAAAGCAATACCTGCTTCATATACTTCTTCTATAAAATAGTCATGTTTTGCTTTTCTATTTAATATTTCCATAATATCAACTCCTACTAAGTCCAAAACTAAGTTTTGGATAACGAGAACTAACTATATTTTTATATTGATTATAATAATTCATATAATTAGGAAGAATAGATTCTGTTAATTGTGAATAAGGATAAACCTTGAAATTACGCTTTCTACCATAACTAGAATCAGTATAGATAAATTCCACTTTAGGATTATCCACTGTAACGACAGTACTATTCTCGGTTTCTACTTTATTTATTGTAACTTCCATCATCAATCCTGTCAATCTCTCAATTCCTACTTGATCAGAAATAAAATTACCTAAAGAGTAAATAACCAATGTCTTTCCATCATTAATATATTCAACCGGTTCTACAACATGAGGATGACTACCTATAATAAGATTAACTCCCAGAGAAGATAAATAATTAGCAATCATTTCTTGCTCTTGAGAAACATCAGTAGAATATTCCTCTCCCCAGTGCATCGCAACAATAATAACATCTACCTTATCTTTAACTTTCTCGATATCATTCTTAGCTTTTTCTGGAGAATATACATTATTTAGATATTCTTTCCCAACTGGTGTCTCTAAACCATTCGTCCAAGTCGTATAAGAAAAGAATGCATATTTAATACCATTACATTCATAAATACGTACTTTATCTCTCTCCTCTTGAGAACTACGTTGTCCATCCCAGACAACATCTTTTTGTGAAGACCAATAATGAACAGAATGTAAAACACCAGCTTCTCCTTTATCCATCGTATGATTCGTTGCTAAAGAAACAAGATTAAATCCTGCATCAATAAAAGCATCTCCAACCTCATCAGGAGAGTTAAATCTAGGATAATTAGAATAGCCTAAATCCTCTCCACCAAGAATTGTTTCTTGATTATAATATGCTAAATCATACTTAGAAGAAATTGGTTTTATATACTCTAACATCGGTTTAAAATCATAACTACCATCAGATAATAACGCATCTTCATATATAGCACTATGAATCAAAGCATCCCCTACCATCAACAAATCAAAACTATATTTTTTAGGATATTTTTCCTTTTCTGTGACTGTGTTTATTTCTTTTTCACTTATATGGTTAGAACTAAATAAAGAAAAGTTAGAAAAACAGTAATAACCAGCAACAAGAAATGATACCAATAACAAAATACTACATGTTACCATTATCTTACCAGCCATTTTCAATCTTCTAACTTTCTTTTTAACCATACTATAACTTCCTTACTACCTCAAAATCAATCGTCTTATCCTCCTTAGAAGCACGAACTACTTTTACTAACAATCTATCACCAATCGTATATTTAATATGACTTCTTTCCCCTGTTAATGTCATATGTTCCTCATCATAATGGAAAAAATCTTTCATATCACGAAGTGGAACAAGTCCTTCAATTAAATTGTCAAGTTCAACAAACATTCCAAAACTAGTAACAGAAGAAATCATACCTTCAAACTCTTCACCAATATGACCCTCCATATACTCAGCCATCTTCATATCTTCTACTTCTCTCTCACAATCAACACTAGCTCTTTCTCTAGAAGAAGAATGTTCAGAGATATAAATCAACTTTTCCTCCCATTTACGAATAGTTCCCATATCTAACTCTTTATTAAATAAATAAGTTCTAAGTAAACGATGAACAGTAGTATCTGGATATCTACGAATTGGTGAAGTAAAATGAGTATAACATTGACTAGCAAGTCCGTAATGTCCTAAATTTTCTGGTCGATAAACAGCTTTTTGCATACTTCGAAGTAGTAAGCTAGATAAAATCTTAAACTCTGGTTTATCCTCCAAATAGTGAATAATTTTTTGTACCGTTTTAGGACTGGTATCTTTCAAATCACCAGGTACTTGATAACCAAGACTCCCAACAAAACTTAAATAGCTACGTAATTTTTCCTCTTTAGGAACTTCATGAACACGATAAATAAATGGTAAAGACATAAAATAAATATGAGTAGCAACACATTCATTAGCAGCAATCATAAAATCCTCTATTAACTTCTCACCAGTACCGCGATCTCTAAGAACAACTTTTGTTGGTTTACAGTCTTTATCAACCAATATTTTTGCCTCATCCACCTCAAAATCAATATATCCACGTTTTACTTTCATTTTTCTAAGTATATCAGCAAGTTCTGCCATCAAACGTAATGATTTTTCATATGGTTCATAACCTTCTGGAACAAAATTATCCTCTAAAATACTATTAACTTTTTTATAAGTCATTTGAATACGTGAACGAATAACACTAGGGAAAATCTCATAATCTAACTGTTTTCCATCATGGTCAAACTCCATAATACAAGAAATAGCTAACCTATCAACATTAGGATTTAAAGAGCAAATACCATTAGAAAGTTCATGAGGAAGCATAGGAATAACTCGATCTACCAAATAAACACTCGTACCTCTTTCCATTGCTTCATTATCAAGAGGACTTCCCTCTTTAACATAATAACTAACATCTGCAATATGTACACCTAACTTATAATGACCATTATTCATTAGTTCAATAGAAATAGCATCATCAATATCTTTAGTATCATCTCCATCAATTGTAAAAATTTCTAAATCCCGTAAATCTCTACGACCAACTAAATCAATATCTCTAACTTCCATTGGAATATTTTTAACTTCTTCCTTAACATCCTCTGGAAATTCAGTATTTATCTTATATTTATAAACAATAGATAAAATATCCACACCAGGATCATTTTTATGACCGATAATTTCTACTACTTTTCCAGAATATTTAGAGTTATTATTTAACTTCTTAATCAACTCTACAACAACCTTATGTCCATCAACAGCATTCAAAGAATCCTCTTTAGCAATCATAATATCTAATTTTATCTTAGAGTCATCAAGTGTAATATGACCTACACCTTTTTTATCAAAATTAATTTCCCCGATATAACGTTCTACTTGTCTTTTTAAAACTTTTAAAATACGTCCTTCTAATCTATCCAAGTTCATTTTACTAGTAATTTCTACTAAAACAATATCATCATGAATAGCACCATTCATATTTTCAGGAGCAATGTAGACATCATCCTCCATATTTTCAATCTCAACAAATCCGAACCCTTTCTTATTAGCCCTCAAAGTTCCTTTACGCAAATGGCTTTTCTCAAGCATCATATATCGTCCTTTATTAGAACAATAAATAATAACTTCTTCTTCCATCTTGCGAAGCTCTTCACTTAATTCTTTTACCTCTTCAACAGCGTTTAATTCCAAAGCATCCTGCAATTCATAAATAGTAAGTGCTTTATCACTATTTTTTAATATATTAATTATATCATCTCTCATTAGTATCACCTTCTATTCTTATTATACTGTATTTTTCTAATTAACACTAGATTTTTTAGAAAAGTAAAAATCCACCCTTAAAAAGGGTGGTTTTTCTCTGAAGCCTATAAGGCTTGACACTGGCAGCTACCATTTG
>CALVJR010000071.1 GCA_944332295.1 uncultured Bacilli bacterium
ATTTTGATAAAGATATGAATATAACAAAAGTTGAAGTCTATAACGGTGAAGATGTAGTTAAAATTAAAGTAACATTTAAATCGGTAGATTTAAAAGCTAAATTAAGTGAAGATGATTTTGTCTTAGATGATTTAATTGATACAGAAGATACTAACACCGATTCGAATACACAGGAAAATAATAATACTGAAAATAATCAAGAATGTACAGATGAAACTTGTAAAGAAGAAAACAACACTAATGCTTGTGAAGGAGAAAATTGTGAAGAACAAACTAATGCAACTTTGGATAGTATAATTTATCCATTATATATTCCTTCAAATACATATTTAAGTAGTTCAGAAACAGTTTCAACAGAAACAGGAGAAAGAGTAATATTAACATTTAGTGGTGATAAAAACTTTGTAATAGTGGAAGAAACAGCTAGTATAAGTAATGAATTTGAAGTAATACCAGTATTTGGAGACCCTCTTATGTTAAATGAAAGCCTAGGAGCATTAAGCTCTAATTCTATAAGTTGGCATGCCGATAACATAAGTTACTATCTTGTTAGTAGTGATTTAACAACTAATGAGATGATTAGTGTAGCCAAGTCATTAGGAAATTCAACAACAGTCATGTCAACAAAATAGTAATAAAATTAACTCTCCTAGCGAGAGTTTTTAAATGCGTTTTTTTGCAATAAGCTTGAAATATTGGTATGTTTTAGATATAATATCAAATAAGGAGGAAAGTATGCCAAAAAATAAAGTAAAATTAAATGATAAACTTGCTAACAAAAAGACTAATAGTAAGAAAAAAACAATCAAAGAACCAAAATATATTAGTGAAGAATCTAAAGAAATGCGTAACTTTCTTATAATATTATTTAGTATAATAATAATTGTATTAATTGTTTATGGAGTATCTAAGATTTTTATCGATGATGAACCAACAGAAGATAACGGCAGAACCGTTCAAGCTGGCCAAATAGATTATGATAAAGTTAGTATCGGAACAATGTTAAATCGTAATTATTCAGAATACTATGTTGCCATTTACGACGAAGAAGATACTAATGCTGTTATATATTCAGCAATAATAACTAAATATTTACAAAATGAAGATGCTACTAAAGTTTTCTTTTGCGATTTAGGTAATAGATTAAATAGTGCTTATTATGTAGGTCCAGATGGCGAAACTAATCCAAATGCTCAAAGTGTATCAGAACTTGCTTTAGGTGATTTGACATTAATCAAAGTGGAAAATGGCGAAATTACTGAATATATTGAAGGGCTTGACGCATTTAAAGCTGAATTTGCTGAATAGAGAAGTTTTTAACTTTTCTTTTTTTTTCAAGCGTGATAAAATGAAGGAGGTGATACAATGAAAAGCAATAAGGGATTTAATCTTTTGAGTGTAATAATAATTATTTGCGTTACTTCCATAATTTCTGGTATAACTACTGGGGTTATAGTTACTAATAGTTATAAAAACTCAACCGGGTTGACTTACAATGAATTGTTGAATGATGAAAGTTTAAATGAATTTTTGGAAGTCTATTCATCAGTTGTTAACAATTATTATGAAGATGTTGACACAACTGAAATGATTGATACAGCCCTTAATGCAATGTTAGAATATTTAGGAGATTCATATACTACCTATTTAGATAGTGAACAAACTAAAGAATTGGAAGAACGTCTAGCTGGTAGTTATCAAGGAATTGGTATTGCTATTAAGGGAGCTACAATAGCCGAAGTTACTAGTAATTCTCCAGCAGAAAAAGCTGGTCTTTTGGCGGGGGATATCTTAGTTAGTATCGACGGAACATCTGTTAGCGATAAAACTAGCGAAGAAATTTCTAGTATGATAAAAAATAGTTCTAAAAAAACTGTTGCTTTAGTAGTATATCGTAATGGCGTAGAAATGAGTTTTAATGTTAGCATTGGCAATATTCTTACAAAAGCAATTTCTTATGAATTGAAAGAAAACAATATAGGATATTTAAAAATGGATATTTTCTCTAAAACTTTAGGAACACAAGTAGAATCCGCATTATCTGATTTAGAAAGCCAAGGAATGCAAAAACTTATCATCGATTTAAGAGGAAATACTGGAGGATATTTGGAAAGTGCTGAAGCTACTGCCAATTTATTCCTAGAAAAGGGTAAATTGATTTACTCTTTGGAAAACAAGGATACTAAAGCAGATTATTATGATAAGACAGAGGCTCATACAACATACCCTATTGTAGTATTGCTAGATAATCAGTCAGCGTCAGCCGCAGAAATTCTAGCAGCAGCCCTTAAAGATAGCTATGGATATGGGGTTACATTTGTAGGATTAACTAGCTATGGTAAAGGGTTAGTTCAACAAACGTATGATTTAAGTGATGGATCTATGGCAAAATACACATCTGCCAGATGGTTGCGCCCTAATGGAGATTGTATAAATGGTGTTGGTTTACAACCAGATTATGAAGTAGCTAAAACCGAAACATATGATGAAGAAGGTTATTGGATTGATAACCAATTACAAAAAGCAATAGAAGTAATAAGTGCATTATAATAATGTGCTTTTTTTGATATTTAGAGATTTTTATTGTATAATTCTTTTTAAGAGAGATGAATTAGATGAAAATAGGAGAGAAGTATAAAATACATTGTTATAAACATAACGGAAAAATATATCAAGCTAGTGAAGAAGCGGTAGTACTCGATATTTTTGATGATTATATAGTTTGTGGTAATAATATGGTTACAGTTACCGAAACCGATGGCAGAAGTTACAAAACAAAGGAACTCGCGATAATATTCTTTTATAAGCATAATTGGTTTAATGTAATAGCTCAATTAAAAAAATATGGATTATTCTATTATTGTAATATAGCAACGCCTTATGCAATAGATGGAAATGTTATAAAATATATCGATTATGATTTGGATTTGCGTGTGTTTCCAGACGGCGGATATAAAATATTAGATAATAATGAATATAATTTTCATAAAAAGATAATGAATTATCCACCGGAAATTAATGTAATAGTAAAAAAAGAATTAAATAAGCTCATCGAAATGAAGAAAAATAACGCTGGGCCATTTAACAAAGATGTTATAGAAAAATATCATAATAAATATAATGAATTAAAAAATTATGGTATCATTTAATAATAAATAGCATAAAATATATAGAAATTAAGCGAAAAATAGTCAATTTTTGCAAAAATTTGAAAAAAATGCAAAAAAAATGAAATTTTTTGTTGACAAGTTCGTTTTAGTTTGATATATTACTAGTGCAACACGGAAAAGTGTAGCGAATGATCTTTGAAAACTGAGTAAAAAAGTCAATTTTGAGTAGCTTTGATTAAACTTAAAATTTAGATTTAAATTTATAAATCTTTTTTATTGAGAGTTTGATCCTGGCTCAGGATGAACGCTGGCGGCATGCCTAAGACATGCAAGTCGTACGAAGGAGCCCATTGATATTTAATGAAATTTGAAGTGCTTGCACGGATTATGGATTTATTTGGATTTGGATTCTCTCCTTAGTGGCAAACGGGTGAGTAACACGTGGGTTACCTGCCTCCAAGATGGGGATAACAATTGGAAACGATTGATAATACCGAATGTGCTCTACGGAGTAAAGATGCCTTTAAAGCATCGCTTGGAGATGGGCCTGCGGCGTATTAGCTAGTTGGTGGGGTAACGGCCTACCAAGGCGACGATGCGTAGCCGAACTGAGAGGTTGATCGGCCACACTGGGACTGAGACACGGCCCAGACTCCTACGGGAGACAGCAGTTAGGAATATTCGTCAATGGGGGAAACCCTGAACGAGCAATGCCGCGTGAACGATGAAGGCCCTATGGGTTGTAAAGTTCTGTTGTTTGGAAAGAACGGTAGATAGAGGAAATGCTATCTACGTGACGGTACCATTCAAGAAAGCCACGGCTAACTACGTGCCAGCAGCCGCGGTAATACGTAGGTGGCGAGCGTTAT
>CALVJR010000072.1 GCA_944332295.1 uncultured Bacilli bacterium
TTCCATGATAGAATTATATCAAAAGAAAAAGTCCCTGAAAAGGGACGCATGACAAAATTTATTTTGTCATTTTTTTAGTAAAAAAATGGTATAATACAAATATAGATAGGAGGATGTTTATGGCCTATATTGAATTTAAAAATATTAGTAAAATTTATGGAGAAAAAGAATCTAAAGTTATTGCATTAAATGATACCTCTTTTTCTATCGATAAAGGAGAATTAGTAGTAATACTTGGACCGTCTGGTGCAGGTAAGACAACAGCATTAAATATTTTAGGAGGTATGGATAAAGTAACTACAGGACAAGTAATTATTGACGGAAAAGATATTACCAAATACTCAAATAAAGAATTAATAAAATATCGTAGAAATGACATTGGTTTTGTATTTCAATTTTATAATCTAGTCCAAAACCTAACAGCGAAAGAAAATGTAGAATTAGCAACAGAAATATGTAAAAAACACCTATCACCAGTAGAAACGCTAAAAGCAGTAGGACTAAATCACCGTCTAAATAACTTTCCATCTCAACTATCAGGTGGAGAACAGCAACGTGTTGCGATTGCAAGAGCAGTTGCGAAAAGTCCGAAAATTTTGCTTGCGGATGAACCAACTGGTGCCTTAGATGATGAAACAGGAAAACAAATCTTAAAAGTGTTAGAAAAGCTAGCAAGAAAAGATAAAATGACAGTAATTATCATTACTCACAACAGTGCGATTGCCCCAATTGCAGACAAGATTATTAGATTTAAAAACGGAAAAGCCGAGGATGTAAGCATCAACGAACATCCACAAAAAGTAGAGGATATTAACTGGTAGATGAAAAAACTATTAAAAGAAACACTTGTCTGTACGATAAAAACGAGTAAAAGATTTATCTCAATCTTAGTAATTGTCTTATTAGGAGTAGGCTTTTTTGCAGGAATTAAAGCAGTAGCACCAGATATGAAAAACACTTTAGATGACTATTTTGATAATACCAATATGTATGATGTATATATTACATCAAATTATGGAGTAGGAGATAACATCATAGAAAAGCTAGAGAAAAATTACGATATCGAAGCAGGGTACAATTTTGATGCAATTACCACCAAAGAAGAAGAGTATGCAACAAAAATTATCTCCTATGATAAAAACTCTAATATGAATATTCCTAAATTAATCAAAGGAAAGATGCCAAAATCAGATAACGAAGTAGTAATCGATAATGATTTTAGAGACGAAATAAAAATAGGAGACGAAATTACCATAGACACTCCCTTAGTAAATAATAAAACTTTAACAGTCACAGGATATGTAGAAAGTCCTTTATATATTTCAACAGAAAGAGATTCGACATCCCTATTATCAGGAATGATTGACTATTACTTATATATGCCAGTAGAAAACATTATCTCTCCAATCAAAACAGCAGCCTATATTAACTTAAAAACAGAGGAAAGTAGATTTTCGAAAGACTATGAAGACTTAGTAAAAAAAGCAAAAAAAGATATAAGAAAAGACTTAAAAGAAGAAAAAGTAGAAGGACAAACTTGGTATGTATTAGACATAAAAGCAAATGCCGGATTTTATCAATATGACCAAGATACAGAAAGAATTGATAATGTAGCGAAAGTATTCCCGTTGGTATTCTTTGTAGTTGCCGTATTGATTTGTCTTACAACCATGACACGTATGGTAGAAGAAGAACGAGGTCAAATTGGAACACTAAAATCTCTTGGATATAATGATTCAGCAATCATGTTTAAATATATACTATATGCATCACTTGCTACTATCATTGGATCTATGATAGGAGTAATCATTGGTTATCGTCTATTGCCAGATTTATGTTTTGAAATGTATAAAGCAGCGTACCGAATTGGTGATATAAAATTAAGTTATTATTCATCCCTTACTTTCCAAGGTATGATGATAGCACTACTTTGTACTCTGGGAGCAACCATATATACTTGTAGAAAAACACTAAAAGAAGTACCAGCCAATCTATTAAGGCAAGTCGCACCAAGTCCTGGGAAAAGAGTGCTTTTAGAAAGAATAAATGGAATTTGGAAAAGATTATCTTTCTCTTATAAAGTAACATTAAGAAATGTGTTCCGTTATAAAAAAAGATTTCTAATGACAATCATCGGTATTGCAGGTTGTACTGGATTGATACTTGCGGGTTTTGGTCTAAAAGATTGTATTGAAAAAATGGTACCAAAACAATATGAAGAAGTATTTAATTATCAAGCAACCATCTCATTAAATGAAGAAGCAACAGATGAGACGATAAAAAAGATAAAAGAAAATAATAAAATAACAGATATTTTAAGAGCACAAGAAGAAACAATCACAATAGATAACAAAGACACTAATCAATCAGTAACATTAATAATTCCAGAAAAAGATCCAACAGGATTTATAAATCTACAAGATAGAAAAACAAAAGAAGAATATGATTTAAACGATGGCCTAATTATCACTGAAAAAATAGCCAATTTATTAGAAGTAGAAGAAGGGGATATCCTAGAATTTACAGGAACAAATTCTTACAAAGAGAAAATATCTCATATTACAGAAAACTATTTATTCCACTATGCCTACTTACCAAACTCAGCTTACGAAAATGATACTTATAATTCAGTGTTAATTAAAACAAAAGAAATGACAGAAGGAAAAGAAAAGAAGTTAGCTAATGAATTAAAACAAATTCCTGGAATTTCAAGTATTTCATTTACTTCATCCACAAGACATGTATTTGATGATACTATGGAAAATTTTGCTTATGTTTCACTTATCTTAATTATCTCTGCTGGTGCCTTAGCCTTTGTGGTATTATATAATTTATCCAGTGTAAATATCAGTGAAAGAAAACGAGAACTAGCAACCATCAAAGTATTAGGTTTCTATGATAAAGAAGTCTATCAATATATCAATAGAGAAAATACGATTCTAACGATAATAGGAATATTAGTAGGGTTAGGTGTAGGTAATATTTTAACTGTCTATATCCTTAAAACATGCGAAGTAGATACTTTTATGTTTGATCCAACAATCGCATTATCTAGTTATCTATATGCTATATTAATAACAGCTGCTTTTGCTATACTTGTAAATATCATTCTATATTTCTCTTTAAAGAAAATAGATATGATTGAATCCTTAAAAAGTGTAGAATAGAAGAAAGCATGGAAGAAAATATAATAGATGTAATTTGGAAGAAAAATATAAAGATAATAAACAATGGAAGAGAAGTAGAAGAGTATAGCAAAAATCATGCTATCCTAGATATGGTAACCGAAATAGAAAGTCCATGTAGTGATATGGATTCTTTTGGACTAGATATGGTAAAAGACTGTCTAACTTGCTCTAATAGTGATTATAAAATTATGTTAGATGGAAAAGTAATAAAAGATTTTAAAAAGTTATCAAGTAATACCGAAGAAGAAAATAAAGAAAGATATGTAATTGAATTTTTTGACGATATTCCTGCATCTGATAACATAATTTCTTACTTAGAAGATAATAATAGCAATTATCGTATTACAAGAGACAGTGATGGCATCATACTAAGACCATTCTTAGAGGATAGAAAAAGAAAAGAAGAAGAGCAAGAAAAAATGAGAGCGGAGTTTGAAAAAATGGAAAGAAGATTTTATGTACCATATAGACAACAACCTAGTAAAGAACCAACTCCTGTAGTAAAGAAAAAATCAATTTTTAATCGTATTTTTGGTACAAGAAAAACTCAAAGAAAATATAATAAAATAATAAAAGACAGATTTAAGAATAAAATGAATTTGTCTTTTTTTTTGCTTTCAAAAAACTAGATTTTGATATATAATGATTAAGATAGGAGAGATAATATGGCAACACTTTCGAAAAAAGAATTAAAAT
>CALVJR010000073.1 GCA_944332295.1 uncultured Bacilli bacterium
ATAATGTTAAAAGAAAAGCTTAATTTCGGGAAAAATCAAGCTTTTTTTAATCGATCAAGTACAAAACTCGGGTTATAACATAATAATACTAAAAAACAAATATTTTTTAATACTTTACAACAAAAGGATCAGACTCTGTACCAGTACCAGAAGAAAACATAACACTAGACTTTAAATATATAACTGGTCTTGCAACAGTACTACCAGCATTAATAGCGGCAGAATCCATAAACTTATCACCATTTACCCTCCAAGCACGATCAGTTTTATTACCTTTATTAACATAAGTCATAGTCCAAATATAACCATCATTTAACCAAGAAGAAACCTTCTGACCACTAGCACCAGTAGAAGAACTATTTACAATCTCATCATTACGAATAAGACCAATAGGACTATCTGTATATGTACCTAAAACATTAACAACAGTACCAGGCTTTGCTGCATCAGTAAGTAACCATTCTGGATTTTGAACAATAATATTTGAATAACCACCTAAATTTTCTTGATACCAAGATTTTAAATTTTGTAATATTAAAGTATTTGCCCAATCACGAGCATTCCCTCCAGAACTTATAAAAGCCATACTTAAACTTTCATCACGATTACGAATAATTTTTAAGTTACCATCTACATCAATAGATAAAATTCTCCAAAGATAACTATCTCCTGGCATTTGAATAAAATTATTGACAGTAGTTCCACTATCACCTACAAAGTTAGAAGAACCGTCTTCATTTTCCACAAGACCATCTTCTTCATCCGAAACCTCTCCAACAAAATCTCCTCCGCTAGAAACACGAGAAGAAATAGTTGCTTGCCCAACCACTTCTAAATTTTCAGATAATATAGCATAAGAAGAAGATAGAAACAAAAAAAGAAAAGAAAAAGAGATTAATAAAATAAGTCTAAATCTTCTATTTCTTTTCCTACGCATAACTATCCCTACCTTATAAAATTTCATCTTCAAAATCTTCTAATGTAAAACGATACATATAGTTATCTTTAATAACTACAAAATAACAAATACCAGCTCTTTTCTTTTCATAAAATAAAATTGGCATCCTAACTTCCTCTTCTAAGTCAACCAGTTCTTCAATAGTTTTAATTTCAAAAATAGTAAAATTAGAAAAATCAATATGGTTATCAACTTCAATAATAATAGAACTATAATCTTTCTTTATTTTATTTTTCATCATTTCATATTTACTTTTAGAATATTTTGGAAGCATCTTAAAAATAATAAGTACTACTACAAAAGCAAAACAACAACCAAGTATTATCAATAAAAAAGTAACTAAACCTGAATTCATTTTAACGGTAGAAATCTCCTCATCATTGACAAAAGAATCATTTTTATTATATTCCGTACTAATTTGAACTACATCTTGATCCATGGGAATAGATAATAACATCTTACTAGTTTTATTTTCCTTCTCTCCATATACTTGATGCATCTCCATAATAATATCAAGTTTAGCATCTACATTTAATCCAAAATTTTGCTTAAATTCATTAATAACATTTTGATAATCTTGATAAGGAATAGATATTTGTTCATTCACAGATAACACTCCATCATTCGCTTTCAGTTGATTTTGCCATTTTAAAGGATACATTTTATCCCAAATCTCTGTATTAGCACCATTAGATTCCTTATAAGAAGCTGAAATTTTCGCATAAATAGTATAATCATAATCAAAACTTTGTCTAGTATCAATAGAAGTCTCATGGGAAAAAGTAATATTAATAGACTGAATCATAGAAGAAATATAAGACTGATTCATACCTAAAATCTTATCGTCAATAAAACTATTATCCATTAATGAGACATAATAACTAACATGATTATTTTGAGTAACAGCATAATTAACACGCGTTACAGTAGGATTTAAAATATTTGAAAAAAATAAAAGTGCAAGAAAACAACAAGCAATGAAAAAAGCCGAAACAATAAGTGTTCGCAACGAAAACTTCTTAGTCACAACTTTTAACATAGTATCACCTACCCACTTCTACTTCTGCTTCTCCATTTGAATGTAAAAACTCACTTAACCAAACACTAGGATATCCAAGTTTAGGAATAATAAGTGTAGCTTTACCTATAATTTGATGATCATACACAATAAAAGGATCATCACTTTCATTATTATCACCCTTTAAAATATAACCTCTCTCCCCTTGATTATCAACAATATCGACAATCCTATGAATAACTGTAGTATCTTTCCGTCTATACTGAATAACATCATCTTTTTGTAATAATTTTTTTTCAGAAGAGTCCATCTTTTTTATAATAACTGCATCTCCTCTAGTAAAAGTAGGATCCATACTATAAGTAAGTACAGCAACAGGTTGATATTTAAAAAATCCAGCAACAAATAATCCTAATACAATAACAATAGAAACAGAAAGATAATAAAATATATTTTGACCTTTCTCAGATTTAGGAGGTCTTCTTAAAACCTTAAGTAAATATTCATTAGAAACAAAAGAATATATAAAAATATACAAAATAATTTGCAAAAGCAAACGATAAAACCAATCTAAATCAGGAAGAATTGGTACAAAATATTTAGATATAAGACTAGGAATAAAATATGCATATATTGTTTTCACTTCACTTATAGTAACGAGATAAGTAAGTAAAATATTTTCTAATATACAAGGAATCATAATAGAAAATATATTAGAAACTAATTGTTCATTATTCTGAAAAGAAAAAAAAGTAGAACTAAAAATCTCATAACAAATAAATATTATAGTAATAAAAATATAAGAACTTCTATTTTTATAAATATGAACAAATCTTTCACGAACTTTCTCACGTAATAACAGTGGTAAAACAAAAATAAAAGCATTATAAACTATCCCAGACCAACTAGTATCATAAAAGTTATATGAAAAACCTATAATTAATCCTAATAAATAATAAATGATGTAATAACTAATAACAATAATAAGTACTGTTTTAGTTAAACTTTTTTGATAATTTCTAGTATGACTCTTTCTTCGAAAAAAAAGTAGAAAAAAGATAAATAAACTACCAAAAAGTATAAAATCTAAAATAGGAATATTTACATGAAAGAAAAAGCAAATAACTCTTATAAATAAAACAAATAATAAAGCAAGCCAACTGCAATTTTTTTTTAAAAATATTACCATTCTAAAAACAAAAACAAGGGAGTTATTACTCCCTGTTTATATTTTAAGCACCTACATCATCAGTTGTAACTTGTTGATAATTAAGAGTAATAGTTGCAGTTTTACTAACTTCTCCTTCAGGAAAATCTTCAGATGTATCTGGCCAAGCAGCTACAACAGCAATTTGAGCAGATTCTCCTTGATTCAATACCATCTTTTCACCAAGAACACTAACTGCAAATTGAACTTGTGTTGGTTCTTCTCCATTAACAGTAGTAACGTCTGGAACTTCAGTTAATTCAGCAGGAATAGAACCATTATTAGTAACTGTAATAATATAAGTTCCTTGATCTCCTGGTTGTGTTAAATTTACATTAAATGTAGCAGTCAATCCGTCTCCACTAACTGATGGTAAAATTTCTGACTCCTCTTCATCTAATGCATTTCCAGCACCACCTTCGAATTGTCCATCAGTAATATCAGTTATTTTTACATCCCAGCTTGAATCAATATTAGCTGTACCATTAATTGTCAATTCCTGGCTTAATAATGCATAACCAACTGCCATAAATCCAATAATTGCTGCTAAAGCAAGAATCACTCTATTCTTTTTCTTCTGCATTTTAAAATACCTCCTATTCTTAATATAAAAATATCATACACAAAAACAAATGTAAACTACCAATGTGACGTTTTTCGACAAAATTCGTCAAAAAATGTAAAAAAA
>CALVJR010000074.1 GCA_944332295.1 uncultured Bacilli bacterium
ATTGTGCTAATGTTCTTTTATGATAAAGTTTTTAGCACACTTTGTCTATATTTTCTTTGTTATCATTTTTTACCATATTCATATTTAGTGCATTAAATTTATAGTAAATTGTAATTTCCTTATCTTCTGATAATTCTATTTTATCAACTAATGATACCAACATTTCTCTTGTAATTTCTTTTTGCTTTACAAAGTTTGCAACTATTTTATATATATCAATTCCATCTGTTTCTTTTTCTTCATCTTCTTTTAAGTCATTTATTTTTTGTGTTAATATCATTTTTTGTTCATTACTTCTTTGATATATTCTAAAAAAATCTTCTTCGTTTAACAAACCAGAACATTTATCATCATATAACTTGTCTATTTTGTTGTTAATATCATTTAATCTTTTTTCTAATGATAGAATTTCATTTTTTAACATATTCTTTCTACAAAGTAAGTTATTTTTTGTAGTAGATGCTATGTTTATATATTTGCTTTCTTCTAGAAAGTTTTTACACCTTTCTTTTATTGTTTCTAAGATAATATTTGTTACCTTTTCCAAATTATTATTATGAGAAGTACATAACTTTAAATGTGTTGCTGTTGCATAAGTATTACATCTTAAATAGAATATAATTTTACCACTTTTTTGTTTTGCAGGTAATACACTTAATTTTTTGCCACATTCTTTACATTGAATGATACCTTTTAAAAGCCAGTCATACTTTTTCTTTCTGACTCCAGTTCTACTTTTTATTTGTTCCTGTACAATTTTAAATGTTTCTTCATCAATAATTGGCTCGTGCATACCTTTCTTTATAACCCAATCTTCGTGAGGTACTAATAAAATTTTTTTACTTTTATAACTTACTTTCCTTAAAGTCCCATTTCTAACATATCCTAAATAAGTTTCATTTTTTAATATTTTAACTACTGTATTTCTATTCCAACCTCTTTTTATTTCTGATTGATTTCTAGTATGTACATTTCCAACCACTTCACTTGGTAAAGGTATTTTTCTTGCTGATAGTTTTACAGCAATATCTGATGGGGTCATTCCAGTTTTAGCCCAATCAAATATTTCTCTTATTAAAGGTGCAATTTCTGTATCAACAATATAATGATTTTTATCTAGTGGGTCTTTTTTGTAACCGATAAGTAGGGTATGTAGTCATTACTTTTCCCTCACTTGCTCGTGTTTTCTTTCCATTTCTTACTTTCTTTGATGTATCTCTTAAAAACCACTCATTAAAGAATGCTTTAAATTTTACCATTTCTTCTGATGTTTCTATATGCCCTGTGTCAATTCCATCTGTAACTGCTATAAATCTTACACCCTTTTCAATAAAGTATTCTTCTAGGTATTTATCAATTCCACCACTCGTTCTTGCAAATCTTGATAAATCTTTAACAACTACCATATTGATTTTTCCAGCCTCTATATCAGCTATCATTTTTTTAAAACCGTGGTCTATCAAAATTAGCACCAGAATAGCCATCATCAGAATAATCTGCATTATAAACTCTTATTCCATTTTCTTTACAGAAATTTTTAAGAAATATCTTTTGGGTACTTATACTTCCACTTTCTCTTTCATCTTCACAAGTTTCAACAACTGCACCATTTTTTACTTCTAATTTCTCATTAGATAATCTAGGGTAAATCCCTGCTATATATCTCTCTGGATTACTTATTGTCAATTTTTCCTCCTTCCAATAACAATAAGTTCCTCCACAAATATATAATTATAATAATTATATATTCATAAAATAAAAAAGTCTAACCAAAAACTTCTTTTTCCATATTTTCTTTACAATATGACCTAAAAATTTCTGCTAAAACATCTTGTATTTTCTGACCTTCCTCGTTATATACCTCTTTTACCTTATATTCGCCTACTTTTTTATATTCTTCGCCCATATTTTACCTCCATCAAAAAATGTATATCACTACTAAAAATAGGCGATATACATATTACTACAATTATATTGAGGAACTTATTTTATTTTAAAGTTCCAAATCCTCATCTTCATAATAGACATATTCTTCAAATAGATTTTTATCTTTTTCATCTGCAAAATCAATAATCACATTTAATTTATTATTTTCATTTTTCTCTATTCTTCTAGGTATCACATTAACATCTAATTGTTCTTCATAAAAATCATCAAAGTCTTGTCCTAAAATCTCATTAGAATTATTCATAATGCAACCATTATATGCATATAACATTAATCTTCCCAATGGAATTTTCTTGTCTTTTATCAAATTAAAATTTTCTTCATTGCCCATTGGTATTTCTTTTTCTGTCTTATATTTACTCAACCTTTCTTCTGCTAACTTTTTATAATGTTCTTGTATAAAAACTTGTAATTGTATCATTAATTTATCTACTTTTTTATCTCGTGAATCTGCAAAAAGATATGTTCCACCAGCATTTTCAATTCTTTTTAATATATTCAAACATTCCATTGAATTTCTTGATACTCTATCTAAACTACTAAATATTACAGTTCCTACCTTTCCATCTTCAATATCCTGCAATAATTTGTTCATCATATTTCCTCTTTTATATCGGTTATAATCTAAATATTCTCTTTTTATATCAATATTATTGTTCTTTGCAAATTCATATAATTTATCTTTTCTTTCGTTTCTGATTTTATTTTCGCCTTTATTGTAATCTCTATCATATATTGCATCTTCCAATTATTTTTCCTCCTGTTCTTCATCTTTAAAGCTATCTGAAAAATCATATTTTTCTTTAAATTCTCTTCTTTTATTTTCCTCTGCAATTATTTTTTCTGCCATTTTTATTTTATTGTTTATGCTTATTACCTTTATTAAAATATTTCTAGTAAATACTCCTAAAACAAATCCTAATATAAAACATATAATTCCTAATAAAAAATTCATAATTATCATTTCCTTTCACTTCTAATTTTTATGCCAGTTATAAATGAATATTTTTCAATTCACATAGAGTTTCTGCATCTCTCTCCTTTATTCCAAGAAGCTGTCCCTTTACATCACGTTAGCCAGACAGAAGTATCATTATTTTGTTTTATAACTAGCTATGACACTAACATCTAGTGTATTTTTCAATGTGCAAAAAAGGAGCAAAAGGCTTTTTCCCCTTTCACTCCTATACACGACACAATAATTAGCAAGTGTGCGTTTTTTTATAAATTTTTTTAAATTTCTATTTTTTGAATAGCATTTAAGATTTTTCTTCTAACTTCATCATAGCAACCTTTTTTATCTACTATTTCATATCTGTTTATCATAAAAGTTATGTACTTGCTATAATGTTTGATTATATTTTCGTTTGCAATTACATCTCCTTCTTTTGCTAATAATATTTCATAATATAGATTTTCCATACTCTTTACTCTCCTTCATATTCTTGTTTTATTTTCGCAATGGTGTCTTTTATAATATGTCTAATTCTGCTATCACTCTTACCAAATTTTATGGCAATTTCCTTTGATGTCCATTCTTCCAAAATACTTAATGTTAAAATTCTTTTTTGTTCTTCTGATAAAGATTTTATTATTTTGTATAACTGTTCATCTTCAATAACATCTTCTAAATGCAAAGAAAAAACAGCGTAATTGTCCATATAAGACAATATTGCTGTTTCATCATTACTTATGCTATTGGATAGGTCATCAATTGACACTTCTTTTTGGGATTTTCTAACCTCAAATTTTTTAAAATCCTTTACTGCATTTACAATAGTTCTTTTTA
>CALVJR010000075.1 GCA_944332295.1 uncultured Bacilli bacterium
ATAAATTGCTTGGAAGATATTATATCAGTTATAAATCTTAGTGCACAACTTCTGTGCACTTCATTTTTTAAAATACGTAATTTAGAAATTTTTGATTCTTTTCTTTTTTTGATTGTTATTTTGTAGAAAAAATGTTATTATTGTTATTGAGGATAGGGTGGTATATTATTTATATAAACCCTTTTATATATTATTTTTTGTTAATTTGTTCTCATTTGAAGAGATATTCGAAATAGATTTTAAATATAGTTGTAAAAGAGGGCTACCTTTACTATTCTTATTAATTTATACTATTATGAAATGTGGAGGGATTAGATGACGATAACAGTTACTGATGTTATATCAATACTGAGAAAACTAGGAGACATATGTCTTGTCTGGGTTATTTTTTACTTTATTTTGAAGAATATTAAAAATAACATAAAACTTTCTTTAATTTTTAAGGGTGTTGTTTTTGTTATTATTTTGAGTTGGGTTAGCGATTGGTTAGGCTTTACTACTATTGCAGTTTTACTTGATTATATTATTCAATGGGCACCAATTGCTTTAATAGTTATATTTCAGCCTGAAATACGTACAATTTTGGAACAACTTGGTCGTAGTCAATTGTTAGGACGACATAAAGTTTTGACTGTTGATGAACGGGAACATCTGGTGTATGAAATTGTTAATGCAGTTGATTATTTACGAAAAGAAAGAATAGGTGCATTGATTGTATTAGAACGAGATATTAGTTTAGGAAATTATATTGATAAGGCTAAAAAGTTATATGCAGATTTATCTAGTGATTTATTAATAGCTATTTTCTATGAAGGAAATCCACTTCATGATGGTGGTGTTATTATTCAGGGCGATAGAATTACTTGTGCGGGAGCAGTTTTCCCTACTAGTAACAGTCCTAAGTTAAATCGAAGATTAGGTACGAGACATAGAGCAGCATTAGGTTTGTCAGAGGAAACAGATGCTATATGTTTAGTGGTATCAGAAGAGACTGGTCGTGTTTCTATAGCATTGAAGGGAGAAATGCTATATAATTTAACATTGGATGATGTTCGTATGATGTTAATTGATGAACTTCGACCAAAACAAGATGTTGATTTAGATGAAGATGAAATAGATGAGGAAGAGATATATGAAGAGAATAAGTAAGAGTATAAAGTCAATCTTTCGTCATATTGGATCATTCTTTGATAAATGGTTAATTACTCCCATTACTAAGTTATTTTTAAAAATCGCTGACATTTTTAAGGATAATGCAAAAAGTGTTGATCGTATTGCTGGTAAAAAATCTACTTTGATTATTGTTAGTTTAATTCTTGCTTTTGGTGTTTTTGTATTAATAGATCAAGAGTCAAGTGTTATGATTGATCAGTATGCGGAAGTATTATATGATGAACCTGTAACTGCTGTTTATAATGAGGAATTGTATGTTGTCGAAGGATTGCCAAAAACTGTTGATATTACTTTAATAGGTCAAAGAAGACATATATTTTTAGCTAAACAATCACCTTCTAAAGGTGTCACTGTTGATTTAACAGGATTGAAGCCGGGAAATCACAAGGTTACATTGGAGTATTCACAACGATTAAAATCTTTGGATTATCGTTTGGATCCGTCTGAAGTAACAGTTACTATTTATGAAAAGGTTAGTGAAACTCGTACTTTAACTGTTGATATTCTGCATCAAGATAACTTAGATAGTAAATTGTATATTGATGATGTTGAACTTGATAGAACTAATGTTATTATTAAAGGTGCAAAATATAAATTAGAACAGGTTGCTACTGTACGTGCTTTAGTTGATGTTGATGAAATTAGTAATCCACAAGCTGGTGAGTTAACATTGAAGGATGTTCCATTGGTTGCATATGATGTAGAAGGAAAAACAGTTGATGTTGAAATTGTACCTAAAACTGTTGATGCTAAACTTACTATTACATCTCCAAGTAAGGAAATACCTATTACTATTGTACCTACTGGTGATTTAGCATTTGGTAAAGCAATTACTTCTATTGAAACTAATGTTTCTAATGTAACAGTTTATGGTGAACAAAGTGCTATTGATAAGATAAATGAATTAGAAGTAGAAATTGATGTTAAAGGATTAGATGCTGATAAAGAGTTTAATGTTACTTTAAAGAAACCTAATGGTATTACTGAAATTAGTGAAAAAACGATTACTGTTTCTGTTAAGGTTGATAATTCTATTTCTAAGGAGTTTACCGTTGATCGAATTCAATTTAGAAATTTAGCTGATGGTTATACTGTGCAGGCATTGTCTCAAGCAGATACTAAAGTTACTATTGTTGTTAGTGGTAGTGCTGATATTGTTAATAACCTTGATGCCTCTTCGATTGTTGCTTATGTTAACTTAGATGGTTATAGTGTTGGTGAGCATGAAGTTGATGTCAGAGTAGAAAAATCTAATGTATTACTTACTTATACACCAAAAACAAAACAAGTACAGGTAAGGATTTCAGAGAGTATTTAATGCTACTCTTTTTTTTTTGCATATTTTTTTAAGAAAGGCATAAGGTTTACTAGAACTATGATAAGAGGTGGATTATGAAAAAAGTTTTGTTGGTTTTTTTCTTTAGTATTTTCTTACTTTCTGGTTGTGGTAAATATGGGGAAGAAGATGTAATCAAAGATTTTAGTAAAAAAGTTAAAGATGCTAAAGCTTATTATGTGGAAGGAAATTTGGAGCTTGTCAATAATGATGATGTTTATCATTATGATGTAGAAGTTGCTTTTAAGAAAGATAATTATTATCGTGTTAGTCTTACTAATACTTCTAATAATCATACTCAAGTAATTTTAAAAAATGATGATGGTGTTTATGTGGTTACTCCTTCTTTAAATAAGAGCTTTAAGTTTCAAAGTGATTGGCCATATAGTAACTCGCAGATTTATTTATTAGAGGCTATTGTTAATGATATTGAGGATGATAAAGAACGTAGTTTTAAGGAAACTAAAAATGGCTATACTTTTACAACAACTGTCAATTATCCTAATAATCGTAATTTAGTTAAACAAAAAATAGATTTGTCTTCTAAATTAAGATTGAAGAAAGTTCAAGTGTATAATAGTGATTCTGTCATTTGTATGACTATGGAGTTTAAAGATATTGATTATTCTCCTACATTTAAAAAGAATTATTTCTCTTTGGATACTGTGATGAAAACTTATTCTGTTAGCGAAGAAGAAGTAAAACAGACAAGTAATTTAGGTGATAGTATTTATCCTTTAATGGTTCCTTCTGGTACTAAACTTACTAGTGAAGAGAAAGTAACGAAAGATAATGGTGAAAGAATTATTATGACCTTTGATGGGGAAAAACCATTTTTGTTAGTGGAAGAAACTGCTAATATTGAAGATGAGTTTACTATTATTCCTACTTATGGAGAACCTTATCGATTGATGGATACACTGGGTGTTATGACTAACAACTCTTTAAACTGGACTACTAATGGTATTGAATATTATCTTGTTAGCGATGTCTTGAATCAGGATGAGTTGGTAGAAGTTGCTCAATCGATTGGTGTTGTTCAGACTATGAAATAAAAGAGCTTTACCTCTTTTTTTTCTTGTGTTATAATTTGATTGGGTGGTTATATGGCAAATAATAG
>CALVJR010000076.1 GCA_944332295.1 uncultured Bacilli bacterium
TGAATTTTCGACACTTGAGGCAAGGCTAAAATCAACATAATACCCATGATAAAAATGACTGCGATTAATTCAATTAAAGTAAAACCGTTTTTATTTCTTAACTTTTTTCCTATATTCATATCTTACCACCAATACTTTATCTTATTAAGATTATACCCCTCCCCCCGGCAAAAATGTCAACTGTCTGTTACCCCTTTAAATTATTTTTATAGTGTATTAATTTGATAGCATTTACTCTTAATTCCGCTTATAAATTAACAGTATACAAAATAGGATTTATTGATATTTAAGAGAAGATTTTTTGTTATGATAAGCTTTATAAAACATTGAACTTTCTTTATATATTATCGTTAATTATTCAGCCTTGCTTTACTTTTTATCACTGTATATGGACCTTTTTTTCTAATAATTTGATATGGCTCTTTTTTTCTTAGTTCTTTTCTTTCCTCTTTAGTTAAGTTTTTTATTTTTAAAGCAATATCCAAATGAAGTATTCCATCTAGATGGTCCATTTCATGAGATAGGACAGTGGACTCAAATCCTTCAAATGTTTCTTTGTGTTTTTTTCCTTCTATATCAAAATATTCTACTTCTATCTTGTAAGGTCTTTCTACTAATCCTGTATAATTTAGACAACTTGCACAGGCTTCCCAGTATCTGGTTAGTCCTTCTTCTTTAATAATTTTAGGATTAATTAATATTCTTTCCTCATTATAATTTTCTTCTAGTCTTCCCAAATCTGTTTTCTTTAGATAGATTACTCTTAGAGGAATTCCTAATTGAACAGAAGCCATTGCCATAATATTGTCATCATGCTTGCAAAAATAGTCTAATTCTTCTATCGCTTTTTTCCATTCATTATTTTTAAAGTCTACCGGTTTTGATATTTGTCTTAAATATTCTTCCTCTTTTTCGATTGTTTTTCTTTCTAATCTCATATTTTCTCCTTTTATATTTCTATTATTTTATGATTCTCACTTTCTATTAATTTTATTAAATCTTGATAAAAAATAGAAATTGTCGCAGTGTTTCTGTTAGGATGTACTAGTATTTTTTTGTTTTTTAATTCTTTATCTAATAATACTGTTACTTTGTTTTCTTTATCATTGATAATCGCTAATGGTGTTACAGAACCTGGTGTTATATTTAGAATATCTTCTAGATCTTCTCTTGATGCAAAATGAAATCGTGTTACAGATAATTTTTTTGATAGTTCTTTTAAATCTATTTGTTTATCATCTGGAAGTGTATATAAGAAATATTCTTTCTTCTTGGTTTTTAAAAATAAGTTTTTACAACCAATTCCATCTATGTTAGGAACTTTTTGTTTAGCTTCTTCTACTGTGTAGACTGCTGGATGTTCTACGATATCATATTTTATTTTTAAATTTTCTAGTTTTTCTTCGATGTTCATAATCAGTTCTCCTTTTTGCATGTTTTTTATGATTTTTTAATGTTTATACTTTGAAAAATGATTTTGAACTTTTTTTACTAATTGATATTCTTTTGGATTTTCTACTGTTTTTTCGGTTAGTATTGCTTCTTTATAAACACCAGGGTTTGAATAGACTTCATCAAAGCAACACCAAGTCGTATTATCAACTTCGGTATTTAATCCACGAGCTCCAGTCTTTTTTTCATATGCGGCTTTTGCTAGGGCATCAATGTAACCATCGGTATAGGTTAATTTAACATTTAGTTTATCAAATATTTGTTGTTGGATTAGAACTGCTGACTCATCAGATTCTAACATAATTCTTTTAATAGCATCAATATCTAACTCATTCATTTTAACAATTGATGTTCGTCCCATGAATTCATCTGTCATCATGCCTTTGTCTACAAAATCCTGCATAGTTGGTGATTCTTTTTCTTTAGGGTTCTCTCTTATAAAACCACTAATTTGAGTGTTGTATTTTTTATACACGTCGGTAAAGGCACCACCTAAAATGACTGTCATATTACTTGTGTCAATCCTTACGATTTCACTTGGATGTTTCGTACTAGCAGTTGCCATATATTCTGTTCCTGTAATAAAAGAAAGTAATAGATTTAGCACACCCTGACCACTAACGTCATCTTTTCTATCTGATCCTTTTTTATCTATTTCATCAAAAAATATGATAGCATTTTCTGCTTTTTCTTTATTTTTTCCACAACTTTCATATAATCTCCATAATACTTCTTCTATATCCGTCCCTGTATAGCCTGGTATTGTTAATTGAGTTGCATCTACTTTTAAAAATGGCTTATCTAAATATTTAGCAATCAATCTCATTAATTCTGTTTTTCCTACTCCAGTGGAACCTGTTAATAAAATAGCTTCTTTTTTCTTACGAGGATCCAATTCTTTTCTAACAATTTCTGTAATCACCCTTCTTGCTGGTTCATCCTGAGCTATTAATGTTTTTGTTACTTTAGAAAACACATCATTAATACTTAACATTTTTTCTTCTGGAACTTTCGTTTTTGACTGTTCTTCTTTTTTCGATGTTTTGGCTGCTTGTGCTGCTAATCCTGGAAACATTTTTTCTGTAATTATTTCTTGAGTGTGTTCTATATCTGATTTTATGTCTTCCAAGTTTTTTTGAATCTTTTTTAATTCTTCTGATGTATAGATATCATCTTTTAGTTCCATTATTAATGCAGCAATATCTGGATTCATTCCTTGTTGGTCTTGTAAAAATGGACTTTCTTCTATTACTTGTATTT
The DNA here is from genome assembly GCA_944332295.1 of uncultured Bacilli bacterium. Taxonomy (GTDB): domain Bacteria; phylum Bacillota_I; class Bacilli_A; order RF39; family UBA660; genus Faecimonas. Next base: position 2,713 of record CALVJR010000076.1, read on the forward strand.
TTAATTCTGGCATAGAAATTGGTTCATAGCTATCCTCGTTTTTTAGTCGATTTAAATCGAACATGACTGTGATAATTTCTCCACTTTTTGTTCTCCCTACAAAATAGAAATACTTTTGCCATTGCTTTTCATATTCTTTTATTGCTTCTTCTAATGTCATTTCACTACCTAGCGTTTCTTTGATATTGTCTATAGATATAATATTGTAATATCCATATGGTATTTCTGATGTTAATATTGATTTATCAGTTATTGGAAGATACTCGTTGTCATTACTATCTTTAAATATTTGGTTTTTTTCGTCTATAGTGCCTAATACAGTATGACTTAGATTATATATAAAGTTTCCTTCTGAAATATAGTGCCTTAACATAATAGTTGCGATATGTGTTGGTTTCATCATTATCCCTCCTAAATAAACTTATCATAATACAACTTTTATAATTAAGCAATTATTTATGCAAGAAAAAAACTATTGATTGTTAATAGTTTATTCTTTTTCAGACTCTGCTGTATATAAATTCTGATAAGCTGGACATTCTTTTAATAACTTTTTATGTGTTCCGCTACCTGCTAATTTACCTTTTTCAATTACATGAATTGTGTCAGCATCTATAATAGTTGATAGTCTATGAGCAACAATAATTACGGTATGATCTTTTACTAAGTCATCAATTGTCTTTTTGATATACTCTTGTGATTCATTGTCTAAAGCTGAAGTTGCTTCATCAAATAGTATTATTTTAGTATTTAATAGCAAGGTTCTAGCAATCGCAATGCGTTGCTTTTGTCCTCCAGATAAGTTTACTCCACCTTCACCGATAATTGTATCATAGCCATTAGGTAAGCTCATAATGTAATCATCAATGTATGCTCTTTTGCAACATTCTCTTACTT
>CALVJR010000077.1 GCA_944332295.1 uncultured Bacilli bacterium
ATGTTAAAAGAAAAGCTTAATTTCGGGAAAAATCAAGCTTTTTTTAATCGATCAAGTACAAAACTCGGGTTATATCATACTTTCTATCATTTGTCATTATTTTCTTGTGTTTTGATAATAGTCTCTTTCTGCAATACTCATGCCTACCTGATCCAATTCTTCTTGATCTTCTTTTTCTAAATCTACTATTTTATTTTCTATTTCTTGTAATATTTCTTTCGCTGTTTGATATTGATTATATCTAATATGATATTTTGTTAATACTTCTATTTCGTAGGCTGTTAAAAATAAATTGTGTTTTATTTTATGTAGTTTATTCTTTTCAAAATCTAGGTGACTTACTAATTCTTCTATATTATATTCTTTCATTTCTATTTACATGAATAACCATTATTTCGCATATGGGTCATGAACTCTCCTTCTGTATATGCATCTTTTATTTTTAACGTTACTACATCTTTCGCTTTGGTATTGGCATTTATTTTTATTTGTAAATCTTCTACATTTGTAAATTTAATATTATTTAATATTAATGTTTCGTCATCATCTACTACTACTACTTGAGCAATCACTCTATCTGAATTCTGCGTTACTTGTACTACCTTCTTAGGTAAATATTCATAAGACTCTTCTATAGCAAATTTGATTGAGTCTAAATAGTTATTTTCCTCTTTAGTATAATTTTCTGGTAAGATAATAGTCTTTGTTAAATCCATTTTTTCGATATTATTACTACTTAATGATACTTTTAAATTTTCTACTATTTGAATTCCTAACTCTGTTGTTGTTTTACTACATTCTACATATGGTTGCTTTATGGTTGCAAATAAGTAAATAATAATACTAATTAATATTACCGTTATTATGATTGGAAATACTCTACCTTGTTTCAAGGTCATTTTCCTCACCTCTTTATACGCTTATCTTAACCTATATCTATGTTTTCGTCAAGAGTTCTATTACATACAATTTTCTAAAAAAAAGTCGCTTTTTGCGACCTTTGTTATTTAATTTCAATTACTTTTTTAGTATCTACTTCTTCTTTTTTAGGAACTACAAGTTTTAACATTCCATTTTCGAATGTAGCATCAATTTTATCTTCATCTAGATTTCCTAGATAAAAGCTTCTTTCATATTTACCGTAAGTTCTTTCACGACGAATATAATTTTTATTTTTATCTTCCTCGTTAACCTCATTTTTCTTTTCAGCTTTGATTGTCAAATATCCATCTTTTGTTTCGACAGAAATTTCATCTTTGTTAAATCCTGGAATATCCATCTCAATATGATAATCGCCACCTTTTTCATAGATATCACATTTCATGTTTTGTTCCTTTCTTGAAGAAATAAAATCATCAAAAATATCATCTAAATAAAATTTTCTTGGCATTAAATCCATATTTATCATCTTCCTTTCATTTACAATTATGTTATACCACTATTTTTAGCACTTGTCAATAGTGAGTGCTAATTTATTTTTATTTTTTCCAGTTTTTAAAAATTTATACTTATACTTTTTATTATTTATTTTCTATTTTTCCTTTAGTAAAAAAAAATAATTTCCTATTCTTCTAGGAAATTATAAATTTTTAAATTTTGAAATAATTAGTTTATAAAGTAACCATACTGTACATATAATTGCACCCAGCATATAAAGATAAAATATAATTGGTAATTCATTTTCTGTTTTTACTACCATTTGACTAGTTCCTATAATAAAGGCTACATCTAAGGCACTAATAATTACTAAATGAACGATTCTTTCAATTCTATCTATTTGATGTTTGGAGTCCGTTAATTCTACATTAAATCTTAATTCCCCACTATTTATTCCTCTTAAAGTTTGTAACGCTTCATTGGGAATTAGTAATAAGTTTGCTCCACTTTTTATACTGGATAGTGCAAATTCTCCTACTTTTTCTTTATTAAATAAGTTATCGGCTGGATTTACTTTTTTTTGTAAAACTTCAATTAAATTAATATTAGGGCTAACTTTTTCTAGTGTTCCTTCTAGTACGACAATCCCTCTTATTAACATGGATATTTCTTTTGGTAATGTTATTTCATTTCTTCTTAATAATATGAACATTTCTGTTACAAATTCTTTAATGTCTATATTAGCAATTGCAGTTGTTTTATTTTTATCTAGCACTTTTCTAATATCATTTTTTAATTGCATATAGTCTGTTCTATTATTTGATACATCTAACAAAGTTAATATATGAGCCACTTCATTTATATCATTTTTTACGATTGCGATAATACAATTTTCAAGTAGTGTTCTATTTCGTTTAGAAAGTCTACCCATCATACCAAAATCTAAAAAAGCAATTTTTCCATCTATAATTTTAATATTATCAGAATGCGGGTCTGCATGATAAAATCCGTCATCAATTGCTTGTTTTAAATAATTATGTGCTAATTTTTCAGCAATTTCATCTAAATCATATCCAGCATTTAACAATTCCTCTTTTTCTGATATTTTGAATCCATCAATATATTCCATAACTAAAATATTAGAGGTTGAATATTTATTATAGATTTTTAATGGTTTTATATATACTATTTCTTTATTATTTTCTAAAAACTCTTCAATATGTTGCTTTTCTGTATGAAAATTCATCTCTTCTTTTGCTCTTTCATACATTTCATCCACTACCATTGTAAGACCGATGATATCTCCAAATATTTTATTTAGCCTTAAAATATTAATTACCTTTTTTAATAATTTGGCATCTCGTTCCATTAACTCTTCAATATTTTCTCTTCTTACTTTAATAGCAACTGTTTCTCCTGTTTTTAGTTTTGCTTTATGTACTTGAGCAATCGATGCGGAACCTACAGGAAGTTTATCTATTTCTAAAAATATTTCTTCTGGGGAACAGTCGTATTCTCTTTTTAATATTTCTTCTATTTTTTCATATGGCATTGGTTTTACAGAATGTTTTAAATTTTGTAATTCCTTACAATATTCCTTGGGAATTAAATCATCTCTAGAAGATAATATTTGGCCCATTTTAACAAATGTTGGTCCGAGATCTTCTAAGGCTAGTCGAACATTTTTGGGAGTTGGCTGTTTTGCTAGTTGATATTTTTTTACAATAGCAATGATTTCTCCTAATCTACTCGTACTATTTTTCATCTTTTGTCTTTTTATCTTTCTTTGTATCTTCTTTCAATAAATCCATTAATTCTTGTTTTTCTTCTTTTGATAATGATGTTACGACCTCTTTTATTTTGTCGTATGATGCTTCTTCTTTTACTACTACCGTTACATTTTCTTTCATTTTTTCTTTTAGATTATGTTTTAATTCTTCGTTAGCAACTTTTCCAGCTTCTAACATTTCTTCTCCTTTTTGTAGTAATTCTTGTTTTAGACCTTGAGCTTTATCATTTGTCATAGACATTGCTCCTAGTCCCATTAAAAATATATTTTTTAATTCTTCTTTCATTTTTACATCCTTTCTTATTTTATCTCATTATGTAATTTATTATATCACGTATAATACTAATTAGTAAATTGATGAAGTTGCAAATCATCAGTTTATTAGTATAATAATTTTAACTTATTTTA
>CALVJR010000078.1 GCA_944332295.1 uncultured Bacilli bacterium
AACTCGTTATCTTTCATTACAACACCATCCTAAATTTATCATACAAATAAGACATAACTTGGTCAAGAAAAACTCATAAATTTCCTAACTATATAAAAAATAACACCAAGGAATAACTTCCGGTAGAAAAAATAAAAAAAAAAGACTCAATAAAGTCTCAAAATAAATCTTGCATCAAAAGAAAAGTTATAATAATAGATGCAATTAGTAAAATAGAAAAAACAGAAATAAAAGTATTAGCCTTAGTAGATAATTGATTCTGTTTCTTAATATTTCTATCTTTAATAGCATAAACCAAAGTTGAAACAACATAAATCATCGGTGTAAGACCAACTGTTCCAACAACTATATGTAACACCCCTGCTGCAATATACCAATCATAAATAGAATATAATTTTTTCTCTTTCTTATCACTAATACGAAAAATAATACTTACAATTAAAATTATCAATACTAAAATCCAATTAAGAGCAACAATCATATCTCTAAAATTATTTAACACATCTATTGCTCCTTGATTACCAGAGAAAGCAGCAGTAAACCTTAATCTAGAATACCAATCCATAGAAGTAATAAAATTATCAAAGAAAATAATTATCGTAATAACTAAAACTATAATCATCAAAATAATAGCTTTAGAAGAAAGAAAAGATATATTATTTTTCTGATTATTATCTACATCATTAACATTTCCTAAAGAACTATTCTCAACTGCATTCATCATATATCACCTCTATTATGATAATAACACATAAACACGACTAAGGAACAAGAAAATCCCATATTCTCATATATTGTTCAAATTGTACATCTTTTTTCACCTGAGCAGTAGGATGATAACACGGAATAATAACAAAATCATCTTGTTTAATAACTGGCATATCGCGAATAATATCCGATAATCTATGACTAATATGAAAGCCGTACATAGTTGCTAAAGAAAATAACGGATAATATCCTAAAGTAATAATAACTCTAGGTTTAATAATATCAATTTGTCTTTTTAAATAATCACTACAATAGATAGTAGATTTTAATAAATCAATATTCTCTCCTCGATAAAGATTCCCTTTTCTAGCACACATAATAGCATTAGTAATAAATATATTGTCTATATCAATAGAAGTATGAGAGATCTTAGCAGACTCCAATAAATACTTCATAAGCATCTTTTTAGTAAGACTCTTTTCACTATTGATTAAATAATCCCAATTCTCAAGTGTTGGATTAATCAAATAAGAATTATGTAACTTTTCCATATCAGCATAAGGTCCCCAATCTTGTCCTATAACCATAATAGAAGAATCTAATCTACGGTACCAATCTGTCCAAACAGAAGGAATACTTTTACCAAAATCAACATCACAATATATATTAATTAATGAACAATCTCTACCACTTTTCTTTCTTAAAGACATACACCTTCTACACTTAGACATAGCTTCTATTAAATCATCAAACTCTTTTTCTTTCATAAAATTCCTACCCTTACTCAAATTGATTAGCAAGCTGATCAATACTAACTCCACCAGCACCATTCCAATCAATTACAACGCTATCAAACTCATTACTTCGAAACTGATTCATCTTCTCATAATCTTCTCTACTCATATCAAAATTCAATGAATGAATATTCTCACTAATTCTATCTATATTAGTACTCTTAACCAAGGGAAAAAGATGCTTTTCTTTCCATATCCAATTTAGAATAATCTGATTTTGAGTTTTCTGATACTTTTTAGAAAGTTCCAAAAGTAATGAATAATATCGATTAGCTGTTCTACCACGTCTTAAAGGCTGATAACAAACAAATTGTATATTATGACACTTACAATATTCTAATACACCAATATCTTCATAGATTTTACATTCTAAATTATAAACACCTTCAAAAAAATCAACAGAAACAGCCTCATGAATTTCAGTCAACTGTTCTAAATTAACATTACTAATACCAATATATTTAACTTTACCAACAGAAACCAATCTCTGAATTTCCAAATAAACTTCAACTAAAGGAATTTTAGAAAACACAGGACTATGTAATTGCAAACTATCAACATAACGAAGGTCTAAAACTTGTAAATATTCATTTAATTGTGTTTCTACATCTGATATATTTACAATAGTAGGCTCCAAATTAACAGTAATAAACAAATTTTCCCTACCAACTTCATCAATAAAATTCTTTACCTTTTTTACAACTTCACCATGATTATATAACATATATAAAGATAAATAATTTTGTCCCTGAGAAAAAGAATACACTAAGGAAGGGATTTCTTTTTCTATATTTTCACAATCAATATTCCAAGTACCAATACCAATAGGAAAAATATTTTCTTTTTGAACCATTCTTCATTCCTCCTAAAACCTCATTCTTCCAAACTGTATATAATCCTATAATATCTCCAAATACTATAACTATAATAAAAAAAAATAATTCTCATAAAAAACTAACATTTTAAAATATTCTTCGGTACTCTCTAAAATTAGTTATATTACAGAAATACATTCAGAGACAACGTTAATTCCTGAAACGTTCTTTTATGCCTTGCTCTTTTAACCCTAATTTTTTATGATTCCAATAATTAATTTTCTTATCCGTTAAACTCATAGAAAAAATAAAAGTTTTTAAGCCATCTGGCTCATAAGGATCCTTATCTTCAGGATTATCATAAACTTCCGAAATCATTCCTTTTTTCTTATATAACTGATGAGCATCCCTAAAAGTTTCATCAGAATAAAGACGTAATGTTTGATACCCTTTTTTCTTTGCTAACAAAACCGTCCAATCAAAAATAAGATCACCATATCCCTGATTTCGAAAATTAGGTAAAACACCAAACCAAGCAAGCCAAGCATCATTAGGATATTCATGATAAGAATAAATTCCAGTAACTCCAATAGGAACATTTCCAACATAAACAAGATAATAATCCATTTCTTTTCGATAAGGATTCTTTTCAATACTCTCAATAAAATTCTCCGTTCCATCTTCCATAGGAAATATTTCATTTTGAATTTTACTAGCAATAGCCAGATTAGTTTTTGTAATTTTTCTAAATTCCATACACTTTATCTACTTTCTAATTTTTCTATAATAAGTAATCATATCAGAAGAGACAAATCCTAACTTACCTAAAGCATGCATCATAATTTTATTCTCTCTACCGACAAAATCCATAATAAAATTACAGTCTTTTTCTCTAGCTTCTAACTCTTCTAACATCTGCCTTAATAATCCCTGTTTTCTATACTCATCTTTTACATAAGCCTGTGATAAATAAATACCACGACCAGAATCAGCAAAATACAAATAAGAGTATAAAAGAAAACCAGCACGCTCCCCATCAACTTCAGCAACAATTACTTTACATATTTTATCTTGAAACAAATCGCAATCAATATTTTCAGAAAAATGACTTTCACTAAGCCCTGAAACTCGATTAATCTCTTTATGTGCTTCTAAAATAAATTCTTTATCATCCACTTGAACCTTTCGAAAC
>CALVJR010000079.1 GCA_944332295.1 uncultured Bacilli bacterium
CCAACTGATGAACAGTTATGATATATAGAATCCTTTTCTTTCTGCTTTTCTTTTTCTTCCTTGGTATTAGATAAAAATGTTCCCCACATCGCTGCATCTACATCAGCACTAGTTCCTTGAAACATAACTTTACCAGATTCATACATCGTAATAACAGTATCTTCATCTTTTGCTTGGAAAACAACATATGGAATCTTTTTATCACGCATTTTATCTTTATAATACTCAAGCATTTTCTTTTTTACTTCATCATTAACTTTAATAACTACGTTCATAAATTTATCTCTCCTTAAAAAATATTATAGCATAGTTTAAAAAAATAGTTTATAATAAATATAGGAGTGTGATGTTATGAGCCCTAATATATTTAGTGTAGTTATTATCTTGCTTATTTTATCTTGTGGTCTTTTAGGAAGTAAAAGAGGAATATTAAAAGAACTCGTTATAATTGTAGGAACAATAGTTATCTTTGTTATTGCTTTCTTCTTAAAAGATGTTTTAGCGGGGTTCTTTTGTGAATATTTACCATTTTTTAATCTTAGGATACCATTAGGAAATCTTATAAGTTTAAATATCATATTTTATCAATTAATAGCATTTCTTTTAATAGTTATAGTGCTTAGATTAATATTACAAATATTAATTGATGTTACTGGAATATTTAGTAGAATTATTAATGCAACAATAATACTTGCTCTACCAAATAAATTATTAGGCTTTGTGGTAGGATTGATTGAAGGGTATATACTTATGTTTATCTTTTTAACAGTTCTATCTATTCCACTTAGTGGTAGTGAATTGTTTATGGACTCTTCTGTTAGAAAATTTATTGTTAATGATACGCCAGTACTAAAAGATACCTTGGGTGGACTTAACTATGCAATAGAAGATGTACTTAGTTTATCTAGTGAAGATGATAGAAATGCTAATGATTTGAAAGTAATTGATATTATGTTAAAATATGATGTTGTTTCTACAGATTTTATGGATAATCTTAAAAAGACAGGTAAGCTTGATGAGATATCAGGACTTGATAGTGTATTAGATAAATATAGGGAGGAATAGTTATGAATTATTTAGAGAATGCAGATGATTTTCAAGATTTAATAAAAGAAGGAGATGTCTTAGTAGATTTTTATGCTACTTGGTGTGGACCATGTAAAATGTTAAGTCCAGTTTTAGAAGAAATTGCTGAGAAATTTCCTAGAATAAAAATAGTTAAAGTAGATATTGATGAATTTGAAGAATTAACTAGAAGTCATGGAATTATGAGTGTACCTACAATGGAAGTATATAAAAACGGTACTTTAGTTAAAAAAGAAGTTGGTTATCATAATCTAGATGAAATAGTAGCTTGGATGCCAAGGGACTAGTAAAACTAGTCTTTTTTCTTTGAAAAATATGTAAATGCAACCGGAAAGTTACACTAATTAACTAGAAATTGGTGGGACGCAACTAATTATTTTGGTAAATTTGAGATAGTGTGAAAAGTTTTATGGAAAACTAGACACACTAGATGAAAATGATATTAAGATGAAAATCTTAATTCGATACTATCAAAAAGGTAGTAAATTGTTCTTTGAAAAATAGAATTAAAGAAAATTATGACATGCAAAAAGAATTAAAAAAAGATATTTTTTTAATTTAATGGTAAGTCTTCATGTATTTGTAACCTAAATTAATTAATTCAATCCATTTATTAGGCATATTAGTACATTTTTGAAGTTCAGGTATTTCTACTGGTACTTTATATTTTAAAGCAGAATGAGGTCTTAAAAAGTTAAAGCAAGTAGCAAATAAAACCATATAAGAATTGGCATTATCAAGAGAAGAAAAGCCACCTTTAGGACGATAATAATATTTTAAAGTTCTATTGTGTCTTTCAATAATCTGTTTTTGACTTCTATATTCACGAGAAGTATCATCTTGATTTGTAAGACCAATAACCTGATAAAGCTTAAATGGTAAACCATGTTCAGTCCAATACCCTACAGCCACATTGTAAATAGGATTACCATCAGAAATAACTTTTAATGATTCTGGAAGTTTATCATATTTACAAAGAGTGGAATAAGCAGCCTTAATAGAAGAAAGAGAATCTCTTTTATTAAAGACTCTATAAGAAGTAACAATTTTCTTTATAGTATCAAAATAGAAGAAAATATAGTTAGTCTTACCTAGTACTTTGATATAAGTTTCATCAGCAGCGAGGACATCAGATAGTTCATAAGGGTAGAACTCTAATACTGGATGAACGATAGTAGAGACGGCTTTGCAATAGTTTTCGACTGTTTTATAAGAAATATAAACCTCATGAACATCACGGAGTAAAGCGGCAGTCTGTCTATAACTCATACCATAATTAACGTGGTAAGTAAGACATAAACCAATGATATATTGAGATTTATAAGCACGAGAAATATCAATAGGAGTTTTGATAAAGTCACGATAGTCTTGAGTAATTCTTGGTAAGTCAATGTTAAACTTACGATAAACATAATGAAGTTTTAATTTTTCTGGATGTTCTTTATAAAGCTTTTTATCAGAAAGAGTTAAAGAGGCTAGATTATTTAAATAGTAAGAGCATTTAGGATTTCTACAAACATAAACATCAAAGTCATTACGAGATATTCTATGATCTAAAGTGTGAGTACAGTGAGGGCATTTAAAAATAATATCTTTATCTTTGTTTGGATTAATGGAAAAGACATGAGAACAAACTTTGCATTCAAATTGAGTTTGTTTACCATTATTATCATAAAGATAATCTTTAGGTGCCCCACAGCAAGGACAAGAAACATCAATAGTGATAGATTTACCATTACGACGTTTAACAGGTTTAATATTATTATCTTTGATGAGTTGTTTATGATCTTTATGTTCAAACTTAACAAAAGGTTCAATAATGGGTTGTTCATCAACTTTGAACTGACGATAACGTTCATTAATTGGCTTATCATTTTGATTATTAATATCTTCAATTTTAATAAATTTAGAAAGAAAAATAATAATTTTCCAAATAATTTTATTAATTCTATTTAAAAATTGAATAATTAGTGATATGATTTTAGACATGACAAATACCTCATTTCTATGATTGTTTTATTCTAAAATCATTATATAGGTATTTGTCATTTTTTGATAGTAGAAAATGTTAAAAACAGGGGTGATTAGTAAAATATACTATTTATCCTTGTAAAATAAAGAAAAGGGGTATTGGAAAGTATATAACCTTTCACAATACCTGTAAAAGAAAGGGATGATAACATGGCAGTTTTTAAAGTGAGAAAAGTTAAGAATTATACATCTATGAGTAATGAGCATTTACAAAATAAAGAACTAAGTTTAAAAGC
>CALVJR010000080.1 GCA_944332295.1 uncultured Bacilli bacterium
AATACTACTACAAACAAAGTACTCCTTTGTTTGTTACCTATATTATAAATCGGTGACATTTTAACTAATGTTTAACACTACTCTACGGTAACACTTTTTGCAAGGTTCTTTGGTTTGTCGATATCACAACCTCTTAGTTTTGCCGTTTCATAAGCGATTAGTTGTAGTGTTGGTACAATTAATATTGGTTGGAAATATGGACTTATTTTTGGTACTACTACTTGTAGTTTTTGATTTTGCCAAGTTTCATTACTAATAATAATTGTCTTTGCTCCACGAGATTTTACTTCTTCAATATTAGATACGGTTTTATCTTTAATAGTCTCATCTGTTACGATTGCGAATACTGGCATTCCATCTTCTATTAGGGAGATTGTTCCATGTTTTAACTCTCCTGCTTGATAGGCCTCACTATGAATGTAAGAGACTTCTTTTAGTTTTAAGCTTCCTTCCATGGATGTTGCATAGTCTATTTTTCTACCAATAAAGAAGATGTCTTCTGAGTCGTAAATCTCTTTTGCTATTTTTTGATATTCTTCTCTTCTATCTAGTACTTCTTTAATTAGTCTAGGTAGTTTTTCTGCTTCTTGTAAGACTTTATCATTTTCTTTTATTAGATTTTTTTCTAAGGCTGTCTTATAAGCAAGTAGTGCCATAATTCCTACTTGTAATATATAAGCTTTTGTCGTTGCGACTGCAATTTCTGGTCCTGCTTCAATAAATATCTTTTCATTACTTTCTCTTGCAATCGTTGAGGTTTTTACATTGACAATAGCAAGCGTTTCTACATTATGTTCTTTTGCTTTTCTCATAGCAGCAATCGTGTCTGCTGTTTCTCCTGATTGAGAAATTAATATTACTAGTGTTTTTCTATCATAGATAATATTTTTATATCGATATTCACTTGCGACATCAATTTCTACTTTGGTATTTGCATACTCTTCTAAAAGCGTTTTTCCTATCATTCCGGCATACATTGCTGATCCACAAGCTACAATATGAATTTCTTCATATTTTGTTAAGTCAGGTAACTTATCTAACTGTTCTAGGTATGGCTTAAACGTTTTTTCTAATACTACTGGCTCTTCCATAATTTCTTTTAACATATAATGGTCATAGCCATTTTTATCTTTAGCATCACGTTCCATATTTGTTGTTTGTACTTGTTTTTCTACTATTTTGCCATCTTTTGTTACTTCAACTTTATCATTGGTAATATGAGCAATTTCTCCTTCTTCTAGTAATACATATTTATTTGTATAGTCAATGATTGCGGCAATATCACTCGCTATAAAGTTTTCCTCTTTACCAATCCCTACAATTAGTGGAGAATCTTTTCTTACTGCATATAAATCATCATTATTTTGGAAAAGTATTCCTAATGCATATGATCCTTTTACTTCTTTTAATGCCTTATCAATTGCTTCTACGGGATTTTTTTTATAGTATTTATTTATTAATGCTGCAACGACTTCGGTATCTGTTTCACTATTAAAAGTTACTCCCTCTTTTTTTAGTTTTTCTCTTAACTCTTCAGCATTTTCAATAATACCATTATGAACTAGCGTAATCTTACCTACTGTATGAGGATGAGCGTTTTTTTCGCTTGGCTTTCCATGCGTTGCCCATCTTGTATGAGCAATTCCTAAATTACTTGGAATTACTTCCATACTTTTTATTTTTTCTTCTAAGTTTACAATCTTTCCGATACTTTTGATAACTTCTACTTCATCATTGTTTTTTAAAGCGATTCCTGCTGAATCGTATCCTCTATATTCTAAGCTTTTTAATCCATTAATTAAAATATCTACTGGATTTTTTTCTCCAATATATCCTATAATTCCACACATATTTTCCTCCATGCTAAAAATAATTGTGGTGATATATCCTTTGTTATAATCTTGATTTTATTTTTTGCTATATATCTTTCGAATCACATATCCGCAGTAGCATCCGCCGAATTTTTCGATTACTACTGTCCTCGTCAACTGTAAAAGTCCAGGCGCTTAAATGAATTTTTTTCCTTTCTAGTATTCATTCTATACTTATTATAGCAAAATTATACTTTTCAAGTAAACAAGAAAAAGATACCTATTCTGGTAAGGTATCTAGTGTATCATATAAATTAGTTGTGTTTTTGCAGTTAGCAATCTCATCATTAAATATTTTATCAAATTCTGGTAGTGCCTTATTAATTACATCCTGGTAGATGTTTTTACTATTAACAATTGCTTTTCTAAAATCTAATACATTTACTTCTCTTCTATTATCAAATAAGGCATTAGAGAAAGCTTGTTGAACGATTGTTAGAGAAACATCTGGGTAACGTGAGCCAATTTCATAAATTCTTTTATACTCACTAGTGATATCTGTAATAAATTCCATCATTTTTCTTTGAATAAAGGGAGAATACATCATTTTGGCACCTGTTCTTTTTTCTATTTTTGGAAGGGTTCCTACTAATATTTGAATATTTTCTTCTCTTGTTGGTTCGTTTATTTCTACTTTTTGGAAACGTCTAACAAAAGCTTTATCGCGTAGAATATATCTTTCATATTCTTCTGTTGTCGTTGCTCCTATTACTTTAATATCACCACGATCTAGGGCTGGTTTAAACATATTAGCAAAATCTAGTGCTTCTCCTTTGGTTCCCATTAACGTATGAATCTCATCGATAAATAAAATCAGTTTTGTTTTGCTCTTTAATTCATCAATTAACGTTTGAATCTTTGCTTCTCCAGTTACTGGATCTACACCAAGTAAAGCTGAAGTGTTTACCTTAATCACTTGGTAACCTTTTAAAACATCTGGTACTAGACCTTTTTGAATTCTATAAGCTAGTCCTTCTACAGTTGCAGTTTTACCAACACCTGGTTTACCAATTAATACAGCAGATTTATCTGGTGTTAATAATATTAATATCAATTGTTTAATTTGTTCATCACGACCAATAGCAGGATTTGTGATGTAATCTTTATTTTGGAAATTTTCTCCATAATTTTCTAGGATACTAATACGTTTCTTTTTTATATCAAAAGGTTCTGTACCATTCAAATTCTCATTCATGTAGCTTCCTCCTTCTTTCCTTTTCTTATTATAGCACGTATAATACTAATTAGTAAATTGATGAAGTTGCAAATCATCAGTTTATTAGTATAATAATTTTAACTTATTTTA
>CALVJR010000081.1 GCA_944332295.1 uncultured Bacilli bacterium
TGATGAGTTGCAAAAAATCAAAAATGATGTTACCATGCAATCGTAGATATTTTAGACCCCTATCAGAAAAAGGAGGAATATAAATATATGATAGGAAATCAAATCTACAAATGTGCAGAATATAAAAGACTTTCAAAAGAAGATTTTGGAAAATGTGATGAATCTTCTTCTATATCAAGTCAAGGTATGATTATTCGTTCGTTTGCCAAACATAATGGTCTAAATATTGTAAAAGAATATGTAGATGATGGATACTCTGGTGGTAATTTTGAAAGACCAGCATTTTCTCAAATGATACAAGACATTGAAGATGGTTTAATAAATTGTGTTATTACAAAAGATTTATCAAGACTTGGTCGTGAAATGTACGGAACTGGTAAATATATTGAAGAATATTTTTTAGAACACAATGTTAGATATATAGCAATTAATGATTCTTATGATTCATTAATTGGTGATTCTATGTTAGGTTTAAGACTTGGGGTAAATGATTTATATTTAAGAGATGTTTCTAAAAAAGTTAAATCATCTTTTAGAGTAAAACAAGAAAGAGGAGATTATATAGGATCGTTTCCATGTTATGGTTATAAAAAAGACCCTAATGATAAACACAAGTTAATAATTGATCCAGAAGCAAGTAAAGTTGTAAGACTTATTTATTCGCTTGCTCTTGAGGGAAATGGTGTTTGTGTTATTTCAAGAATTCTTTCTGAAAAGAAAATCCCTATACCAATAGTTTATAAAAAAGAACCTAGAGGTTTAAAGGTTACAGAAAATGATGGATGTGGTATTTGGAAACATTCAACAATAAGGAATATATTAAAAAGTCAAATGTATATAGGTAATATGGTACAACATACACATGAGAAAATAAGTTACAATAATAAAAAATGTAGAAAAGTTAAAGATTCAGAATATATCATAGTAGAAAATACTCATGAGCCTATTATTAGTAAAGAAGATTTTGAAAAAGTGCAAGAAATACTTAAGCATAGGCATACAACTCCAAAAGAAAGAAATTTTGATAGATATTTATTGTCTGGGTTGCTTATATGTGGTAATTGTGGTAGAACACTAGGTATTGGTCATAAAAAAAATAGACAGACACAAACTAATTACACAAGTTGTAATAACTATAATCGTAAAGGAAAAATATCAGGATGTACTCCTAATAGATTAAATTATGATTTATTAGAAAAAGATATTGTAAATTATTTAAAAGATATTGGTGAAGAATTTATAAAACATTATAATACGAGAGAATTAGTAGAAGATTCTGTTTATATTTATAATAAAGATGTACTGTCAATGAAAAATGAAATTGATTCATTGAATACTAAAATAAAAAAAGAATTAGACACAATTTCAAGTCTATATAATGATAAAGTTGAAGGTCATATTTCTTTGGAAGTCTATAAAAACTTATCTAAAAAGCATGAAGATAATCTGCAAGAATTAAATAAAGAAAAAGATTTAAAAGAGTCTAGATATCAAAGTCTTGCAAACTCTACTGCTGAAATGGATTTTACAAAATGCAGAGAGTTAGTTGAAAGTTATGTAAGTATGAAAAATCCTAGTAGAACATTAATTAAAAACTTAATTAATAATATTGTCATTTATGATAACGGTGATGAAAAAACAGTAAAAGTTAATTTTAAATTTAAGGCATTATCATACTTTGCAACTACTATAAAAGATTAAAAATACCACACTTGGAAAGGCAACCCCTTATTTTTTTACCACACTAAAAAGAGTAACGGGAGTTACTCTTCCCTTCCTCTCTTATGGGGGATCTAGTCTTTTAATTACACTTTGTGAAATAGGAATTCTATTAAATATTTCAAAAAAAACCAGCCATTAATTGTACTTATGGATGGTTCTTTCTGATTTTATATCAAATACATTGAAATAATTATTATGAGTGCTTTGTTGTTGGAAAAATGTGTAATTATAGGGGTAAAAGTGCTGGAATTTTGTGATATGATGTTAAACTTGTTCGTATTTTTCGTACAAAATGTCATATTTTCTTTGTGTTTTTCGTGCATTTTGTACGAAAATATACATTTTATGGATGGTTCCTTTTTATTTTATTCATCTTGAAAATATGGCAATAAAATATTAGTTAAACGTAAATATCCCAAATTAGAAAGATGTAAGCCTTCTTCTGTATATTTTAACGCTAATTCTCCATTCTCATCTGTAAATTCATCATATAAATTAATAAATTCAATATCATTTTCTTCTGCGTAACTCTCCAATTTTTCATTAATAGATTGGATTGTTTCATTTGTTCTTCTTCCTACTGTATCATGATTAATCTTCTCATCTTCACTACGATTAACGGGTAATAAAGATTCTAAATATATTTTGGCTTTTGGTCTCTTTTCATAGATTCTATCAATAATTTCAGCAATATTTTCTACAATCTCATCTTCACTACGTTCTGCTTCAATATCATTTGTTCCAATTAATAGAAATACCTTTGTTGGGTTATAAATGGTAACCATACTATCTATTCTAGATAAAATATCTGTTGTTTGATAACCGGATACTCCACTATTGACTACCGGTAACTCATCATAAAACTCTTCTAATGGATAAAAATCGGTTAACGAATCTCCTAAGAAAACAAAATTATCAGTATCACTTACTTGCACTTGAAATGGATTATTAATTGTTCCTCCCTTTTGATCTTTTATCCAAAACATAATAACTACTAATAAAATTGTAATCATTACTAAAAAGAATAACACAAGTGTTTGATACACAGGGATTCTTCTAAAATCAGGAAACTTAACATTTATTTTCTTCACTTGACAACAACTCCAACTCTATGACTTTTTATTATAACGATTTCTAAGGAGAAAGGCAAGGAAGAAATAATTATATTTCCAATATATCGATATTACACACGAAAAAAATCTAGTGCATTTTTTTACACACTAGATTATATACTATCTTATTAAGCCCCAATTACGAATGGTTGTGATTTACTTCCGTTACCACTTGTAAATTGGATATTAGATCTTAGATAGAGAACTGGACGCGCACCATCGACGTCGTCATCGTCCGCACTGTCGTCGCCAAGTCCGGCCATGCCTCCAAACTGAGCTGCAGC
>CALVJR010000082.1 GCA_944332295.1 uncultured Bacilli bacterium
CTGAGTTTTTGTGATGATACAATCATGTTTTTCTCCTATTCAACTAAACGAAGTAAATTCCTAATATATAAAAAAAAGAGAAAACTCTTGGTTTTCTCTAGAAATGTTTATTTTTGTAGAACTTTATTTAAGCCTTCGATATTTAAATTTTCTATTTTTCCTTCTTTGGCATATCTTATTAGTAAGTTTGCTTCATAAGTTACAATGTTTCTTCCACTATTCCAGCTTGTATCACTCAAATACCAATTATTTTTGTCTGTAAATCCGTCAAGGGATGGAATTAGTATTGTTTTTATATTTGGATATTTTTTCTTCATAATTGCCAAACATCTTTTTAAATGAAATTCGCTAGTAATTAAAGTAATTTCAGATATATTTTCTTTTTCTAGTAATTTCATGGTGTTTTCTATATTTTCGAAAGTATTGTTTGATTCTTCTTCTGTGATTATGTCACACTCTTTTATTCCTTTTTGGATTGCTAGTTCTTTCATTTTTTTAGCTTCTGGTATTTTATCTTTTTCTTCATTACTAATTCCATTTATTCCACCAGTAAAAATTACCTTTGTTATTCTTTTGTTTTGCTAAGCCAGAGTCGCACTTTTTACTCTTTCTTTTATTAACATACTATTTCCAAATACAATACCATAGGTTGTATTTTCTCCAGTATCTATGATATCACTATAGACGATTTTTTCTATTTCTTCATCGGTTAGTGTTTCTTTGTTTATTTCTGTTAGTCTCATTGGCTTTCTCCTTTTTTACATAGTGGTTGCTATTCTTCTGTTAATTCTAAATCCATATCAATGATATCTTCTATTGTATAAATTTCTGGTTCTTCCTCTGCAAACTCATGATCAAAATAATATATATTTTCATCTTTTTTATTTCCAACAAATGCATAATATCCACCCATTCCGTCGTTGGCAATAGGAATTAATAGGTCGCTTTCATTATGTTTTATTCCTGCATTTAGATATTGTTTGAAATTATCCATTTCTTCTAATATTTCTTTTTTACTAAAGATTTTATTTGTTTTTAAATCTTTTCCATCACATTCAGTATAAAATTCTATTACTTGTTGTGGTACATGAGTACATTTTAATTCTTTTTCAAAAAATTCTTTCATATATTATTCTCCTTTTTCATTCATATTGTTATAATTTTTTATTATCTATTTCATTAAATCGTATAAAGTAGGATACTTAAAAATTGAAGGGTTGAGCCAATCAGTACAAAGAAATGAAAGATAGAATGGTAGTATTTTCTCTTTGCACCTAGACCACAAAATATTGCTCCTACAGTATAAGCTATTCCTCCCGTAATTAATAGAATTAATCCGGTTTTTGGTAGTAAAGTGCTGATACTGTTATAGGAGAATGTTATCATCCAGCCCATTAATAAGTACATAATCATTGAAGGTACTTGAAATTTTTCTAGGTTAATGGCATTTAATAATACTCCTATGATAGCACATATCCATATAATAGCAAAGATTATCCATCCAGTTGTTCCTCCAATTAAACTTAGGCAATATGGTGTGTAACATCCTGCAATAAATAAGTAAATATCACAATGGTCTATTACTCTAAATACTTTTTTTGCTTTTAGTCTAGGGCTTAATGCATGATATAGGCAACTTACTAAATACATGATAATCATAGTACTTCCATAAATCGATGAAGATACAATTCCTATTGTGTTATTATTTTTAACTGAAAAAACAATTGTTAATACTAAAGCTGTTATTCCAAGTAATACTCCTAATCCATGAGAGATAGCATTCATTATTTCTTCTCCTAACGTATAACTTGGTATCGTAATTTTTTTCATGTTCCCTCCTTTTTTTGATTATTATAATACATATTTTATTATATGTTAAGAACTTTATACTTCTTAGGACAAGTGTTTCTATAACTAATTTTTATAGAAAAAAAACTAGGTTATTTTTAGTATTTCCTAGTTCTTATTTTTTTATCTTTTGTATCTCTAAATATCGTATATTTTTATACTCCTACACTTTTTGTTTCTGGAAGAGTAGATCCTCCATCAATTACAAAACCTTGTCCTGTAATGTAGGTAGATTCATCACTTGCTAGAAAAGCTGCTAACTCTCCTAGTTCTTCTATTGTTCCTAAACGTCCCATGGGAATACCTGAGGCAATTCCATCAACTACACTTTGAGGATTTTCTCCATTAGAATCTTTAGCAATTCCTTCTACCATTGGAGTCATAATATAACCTGGCATAATAGCATTTACATTAATATTATTTTTTACAAGTTCCATGGCAAGACCTTTTGTAAATCCCATTAGGGCTGCTTTTGTTGTTGCATAAGCTACTTCTCCCGTATCTGCTACCATTGGTCCTGTTACACTAGATAAATTTACGATTTTACCATAGTTATTTTTAATCATATGTGGTACTACTATTTGTGTTATATTCCAAGTACCTTTAATATTGATATCAAAATGACTATCTCTAACTTCATCTGTCATTTCTGTAAATGGTTGTAATTTTGCTATTCCTGCATTATTTACTAAAATATCAATTTTTCCTTTTTTATTAATTACATCGTTCACTACGGCTATTAACATTTTTTTATCTCTAATATCTGCTTTATATCCTAATACTTTTGGATTTTTTAGCTCTTGTAGTGTTTGTTGTAGTTTATCTGAATAGTCCACAATTACAACATCAGCACCATATTTTAAGAATACTTTTACAATACCTAGTCCGTTTCCCATGGCTCCACCTGTTATCACTGCCACTTTTCCATCTAATTTCATTATTACACGCTCCCTTATATTATTCAATATAAGTGTATCATTTTTATTATATCTTTTCTAGGTTTTTTTATGATTCTGCTGATTTTCTTTCTATTACTTTCCTTGTTTTTGACAATTTTCAATAAAGTTTTTCTCTAATTTTGTATATTTAGAAATAGTATTTATATCAAGACCTTCTTCTAACATCGACATAACAATTTGTCTATTTGCTTGTTCCAATCCCTGTTCTAGTCCTTGTTTTAAGCCTTTTTCCATCCCTTCCTTCAAACCTTTTTCTATCATCTCTTCCCTGATAGAGTTTTCTATTT
>CALVJR010000083.1 GCA_944332295.1 uncultured Bacilli bacterium
CCTCCTGATGAGAACACTATATAATACATTTGTTCGTATGTCAACTATTTTTTATCAAGTTTTCAAATTTGCATTTTAAGGAGCAAATTCCTAATATATAAAAAAAAACTCCTCACGGAGTATACTTCAAAATGGTGACGAGTACGGAATTCGAATCCGTGAATGCTGCCGTGAAAGGGCAGTGTGTTAAGCCACTTCACCAACTCGCCATATGGCGCCCCAACTAGGACTTGAACCTAGGACCCCTTGATTAACAGTCAAGTGCTCTAACCAGCTGAGCTATTGAGGCACTATTAATGGTGGACCTGACAGGACTTGAACCTGTGACCCCACGCTTATCAAGCGTGTGCTCTAACCAACTGAGCTACAGGTCCATAACTAACAGTACTAATTCAATATACACTATTTTTTTAATAAATGCAAGAGAAAAATTATTTAAATATTAATTTTTTTCAGTTGCAATATTAGAATACTATAAAAAAAGTAAGAAAGTCAAGCACTATTTGCTAAAATTCTCACTTTTTTTATTTTTTTTCGCTAAATAGTCAAAAAATTTATTTTCCCAGTCCTCTATCAACCTATATAACTGATGTGACAAAACAATACAGAAAATAGTAACAAAAATCATAAGACCATCAAAATGAGCAAAAGAAAATAAACTTCTTAAAGAAAATCCAAAGACAAAAGCAATAAACATCGTAATAAATAATACAGTTCTTAACGGATTAAGTGGTAAACATGTTTTATAAAGCAAAATAAATGACGTATATCCCGTAACCGCAACAGATAAAGTTGAAGTTTGTTCATAACTAAAATGAAATAAATTACTAGCAATAAACACAACCAAAATATTTAAAACAATAGTAATTGCAGGAGGAAAAGCTCTTTTTAAAACATTTTTCAAAAAGCCTTTCTGAACCAAATTATGATTCGGCTGCAAAGCAAGTACAAAAGAAGGTATTCCAATCGTAACAACACTTGCTAATGTCAATTGAATAGGAATAAATGGATATGGCATTTCAATAAAAATAAAGATAATAGCAAGTAGTGTTGCATAAATTGTCTTTACTAAGAATAAAGATGCACTACGCTCAATATTATTAATCGTTCTCCTACCCTCTGCAACTACATGAGGCATAGAAGAAAAATTAGAATCCAAAAGTACTAACTGACTAACATTTTTACTAGCATCACTACCATTCGCCATGGCAATAGAACAATCTGCTTCTTTTAACGCCAAAACATCATTAACACCATCCCCTGTCATAGCAACTGTATGTCCTAATCGTTGCAATGCCAAAATAATTTTTTTCTTCTGCTCTGGTGTCACCCTACCAAAAATATCATAATAATCTACCACATCTAAAATATCTTTATCTGTCTTTAATGTACTAGCATCAATCTTTCTAGAGTTTTTAGAAAGTCCTGCCCGAACAGCAATACCATAAACCGTATCCGGATTATCTCCTGAAATAATTTTAATTCTAACGCCTTGTTCTTTAAAATAACGAAGAGTATCAGGTGCTTCATTACGAATTTTATCTTGCAACAACAAATATCCTATAACAACAAGCTGCCCTAACTCTTTATCACGAGCCTTTACAAGTACCAAAACACGGTAATCCTTAGCATATAAATCAAGTTCCTCTTTATATTTTTTTATTTTATTTTTTAATAAAAACTCAGGTGCACCTACAAAATAACAGCCCTCTTCATAAATAGCTCCAGAATACTTTTTACTAGAAGAAAAAGGAATCACTTCTTTCAAATGAAAAGTAGAATTCTTCCCAAATTTATCTTTTAAAGCCATAGCAGTAGGATTAGCCTCATCTAAGGAATAATTCAAATTAGCAAGAACTTCTTCCATAGAGCACCGCTTATCTTTCACTATAAAGTCTACTACTTCCATCTTTCCTTCAGTAATAGTACCAGTCTTATCCAAACAAATTGTGTCAACACGAGCAAGAGTCTCAATACAATATAAATCTTGTACCAAAACTTTTCTTCTAGACAAGCGAATAACACTAATAGCAAGCACCGTACTAGTAAGTAAAACAAGTCCTTCTGGAATCATACCAATAAGTGCCGCAACAGTATTAACAATAGCCTGAGAAATGGTATTTCCATCTAAATACATTTGCCTAGTAAAAAGTAAAATTCCAACTGGAACAATTAAAAAAGAAATAGTAGATACTATCTTATTCAAACTACGCATAATTTCAGAAGATACTGGTTTTATATATTTAGTATCACTAGAAAGCTTCGCAGTATAATTATCAAGGCCAATATGAACTACCTGACAAATACCTTTTCCACTAACTATAAAACTACCAGAAATTAACATATCACCTTTCTTCTTAAAAACAGTCTCAGCTTCTCCAGTAATAAAAGATTCATCAACCTCTACTTCCCCATCACGAACCAAACTATCAACAACAACTTGATTTCCCGTGGAAAAAGATAAAATATCATCCAATACAATTTCATTAATATCAATAAACTGTTTTTCTCCATCACGAATAACAGCAACTTTAGAACTAGCAAGAACTTGTAATTTATCTAATGTTTTCTTACTTCTAAGTTCTTGAACAATACTAATTAATGTATTTAAAATAATAATAATCATAAAAGTCAAATTTTTAAAAGATCCAACACATATAACAGCAACAGCTAAAATAACGTTAATAATATTAAATAAAGTACAAACATTTTCTCTAATTATTTGCTTAACTGATTTCGTAGTAGATTCCGTATTATAATTAATCAGTCCATCTCTCATACGTTCTTCTACTTGCTTTGCTGTTAATCCATATTTAATATCTGCAACAACTCTATCTTTCTTCATAACATCACCTTACAACATTATAAATATATCATATTTTAAAAAAATAAGAAATGACACTTTTGTAATATAAAATAGGAAACCATAAAAGTATAATAAATACTTCCTTTTTTCTACAAAACATGCTAATATATAACCGAAATAACACAAATTCAATAGAAAAAGCTGAAATGAAAAAGTAAATTCCACTTTGAAAGGTTAACTTCCATGTTTATTAGATTTTAATTAATAAACATTCT
>CALVJR010000084.1 GCA_944332295.1 uncultured Bacilli bacterium
ATATTATCAATTGTATATGTCAAAATTTCATTTCCTTGTACTTCTTCTTTATCAGAGTCTTTATCGACATTTACCTTGATGTCTACTGGTGTATTTTCAAAAACTACTTTTTGGTCATCTCCATCATGCTCTGGTGTTACTTCTACTTGCGTATCTTTATTTAATAGATAATATTTTGCTGATTCTAATTCTGTTATAATATATTTTTGAATATCCATATTAGATAAAGTGATTTTTCCATTAGCATCTGTATAATAATCTTTATTAAATGAACCATCTTCAGATTTTACATTAAATTTTGCTCCTTCTAGTGGTTCTCCTTCACCTTTTCCAGTAATTTCACTTTCACCACTTGATATTTTATCTATTTCTATATCTACACTTGGTTTATAATTCATTTGTGATTTTGCTGTACTTACAACAAATGGATCTGTTGTTAATACATAATCTTGTACGTTATCATTTGGTGCTTTTCCAAATAGAATTGGATATGTTTCACATTGTCCTGATAATGTAAATTGTACTGTTATTTCATCTTTTATATTTTCTCTTGGAACTAATACTTTGAAATTTTCTCCTTTGTCAAAGTTAGTTCTTTCGTTATTGTTTATATCTGTAACTTTTGTTCCAGTAGGAGCTGAAAATGTATCTAATATAACATTTATATCTTTCATATTAACTTCAGAAGATACATTAAATGTTTGAGATATATAATTACTATCGATACTATCTACCCCTGCTGGTGAAATACTTGATACATTAATTACTGGATCTTGATATGTTTGAGTTCCATTTCTTCCGATATCTACTAGTCGTCTAACTGCGTCTGCCATTTGGTTTCCTATTTCATCTACTCCAGAATATCTACTTGTATCTCTACCATCCAAAACAGCATAAACTGCTTGTTTAGTAACTGCAAATGCTGACCTTTCATCAGGAACACCCATTTCGGCTGGTGTTTTGTATGGGAATCCATTTAATAATACTCTCCAAACCATTTGATTGTTTGCGATTTGGCTCATATCACCAATTTCAACGCCATAACTATCCTCATCATCTACTCCGAGGTAGGTCTACATCTAGGCAGTACGCCGTATATTGTTTGCCATTTTCGTTATACACTATATAGTGTGTTATGATTACGACATCTTGACCTGCTGAATTTCTGTATTTTAAATGTCTTCCACATTCTCCAAGACTTACTAAATCTACTGTTTGTCCAATCGTTGCTGCAAAAACGTTTGATAACTGTCCTATTATCATAAAAACAATTAGTATTGTACTAATTACTCTTTTACTTTGTTTCATATTTAAACAATCTCCTTCCTATCAAAAAAAGCATTGGAATTTTTGCTTCCAATACTTTTTAAACTTAATTTAATAATTTGTTACACTAATATAATACCTAACTTCATCTTGAAATCCAGTTTTTTGATAAGTTACTGCATAAACTAGAAATGTTACTGGATAAGAATTTAATACAATTCCTTCTACTTGTGCTTTTCTATATGGACACATATAGTTTCCTCCAAGTAGACTAGATGATATTTGTATTTTATATCTTTTTTCTGAATTTTCTCCCCATAGGTCTTTATTTCTTTTTGCTATATCATCTATATCTTGTATTAGTTTTTGAGTTGCAGTATCATTATAGGTTATTTTTTCTTTTGGTATACTTGTTTCTTCTTTATTATTTGTTGTTTCTTGATTGCTTGTATCTTTTGAACTTTCTTCTTGTTTCTTGTTACTACTTGATGTATCTTTTGAATTACTTTTAGTTGTATCTTTTACTATGGTTTCACCACTTTTCTTTTCTTCTTTACTTTTACTTACATTATTTTTGTTACTACTTGTATTTTCTTGTTTTAATGTACTTTCATTATTACTATTTTGGCTTTCCTCCGTGTTTTCTTGTACCACTTCTTCAACTTCATTTGAAGTTTCAGTTTCAGCTACATCAGTTATTTCGTTAGTTTCGTTTAAAGTAATTTTATTTTCTGTATCTGATTTTACTTCCTTATTTCCAATATCTACTACACTTGCCACTCCTACTATACTTAAAACAATTGTCGTACAAATACTTATTATTACTTTTTTTAACATAAAAATCCCTCCTCTTATTTTAGAAACTTTTCTAGTTTCTTTTTTTAGAGTATAGGATTTATTTATATAAATTTTCAATTTGAGAAAAAATTTAAAAGTGTACCCATATTATTCTTTTGTTTCTTCACCTTGCACACAAAGCCTTAATTCAGGCTTATTTGCAACACATGTAATTAATGTTATTTTATTTTCTTTTGTATCTTCAATTTTTGACCAATCTGTACTTTCTATTTCTAGAATATCTGTTACCTTATACCTCCTTTCTCCCATTTCACTTTTATATATGATTAAATCTCCTTTTTCTAATTTATTAATATCTTGGAAATAATGTGCGACATTACTGCCTCTATTGTGAGATGCTAACGCAATATTTCCATTCCATATGCTCGAATTTGGAAAATGTCCTATGTCAGTTTTTAATGTATCTAAATCTACACCTTCCTTTATTTGAGCTTTTAGATTGATTTTTGGAATTTCTAACGTTCCAATTACATCATTTGGAATCAAATCATCTTCTATTATATTTTCTTCTATAACAGTATTTGTATCATTTGAATTTGTATTTGTATCTTTAATAGTAAATGTTTTTACTAAAATATTTGCTACAAATAATAAAATAACTGTTATTACTATTATTAAAATGTATTTTAGAATTTTTTTTAATTTCATTTTTTCACCTTCTATTTTACTAATCTATTTTTATTTTTCTTTACTTTTAGGTCATATAATTTTTTATATACTTTTGAAACATCCTTAAATGTTTTTGGATTATCTATTAATTTTTTAATTTCACTTGGATAGAAATTTCCAAATACTAAATCATAAATACCTAATTTCAAGGCAAT
>CALVJR010000085.1 GCA_944332295.1 uncultured Bacilli bacterium
TCTACCTCCTTTATTTTTACTTTCAATATTCCTTCTAACAAATAAATCAGTAAATCTTTATTTTTCTCATTCATAAAAACTTCTTTAAAAGCTCTGTCATAACGACAAGTATAAAACTTTGTGATAACTATCACCTCCTACTGTATTATTAGAAAAAAGTAGGAAGCTACCTAAAAAAAAGAAGATTTTCATCTTCTTCTAGCTTGTATATTCTTGTATTTCTTTAAAAGCTTCTTCTATATTTTTCATACTCTGATAATCACTTACTGTTTCTTTTGTTCCAAAAGCAATTGGTATTATGGTTAATAAACTTACAGCAATCAAACGTGTTTTTTTACTTTTTATTGCTTGTATTATTAGATAAACACTTAATACTGTAATTGTGATTACATAACATAAATTATAAATAAATTGTTGTCTTATTTTTTGAACCGTTTCTTTACTGAGTAGTTCTGCACAGTCTGTTTGTGTGTAATTTTCTATTATCATAAATAGTAATTTTATACTTATTAGTGTTATTAAAATAATAATGATAGCTATGTTAATTTTTTTACTCAATTTACTTTTCTTCTTTTTCATACTCTCACCTTTTCTTTAGTATAACATATCTTTTCCATCTTTTACATTTTATTTAGAAATTACTTCACCGATTAGGTTAGAGATTTCTATTGGACTATCGATTGGAAGTACTACTATCATTTTAGCTTCACTATAGTCGATTACGTTTAATAATACTTCAATAATAATACTTATCTAAATAATTACAAAAATCATTCAACCAGTTGTACTTCCAGTACACTTTTTTCTGATAGAGTTGATGCAATATCAATTATGAGGCCTTGTCTAGTAATGTAAGTAGATTCAGCGCTCCTTAAGAAAGCAGCTAGCTCTCTTGGTTCTTCTATTGCATCAAGATGTCCCAGTATAATACGTAATCATATTTATTATTTTTATCATATAAGCTACCATCAGGATTCATAGTTACATTCCCTTTTGTTTTGTAGTTAATATGTTTTCTGGATATTGAAATGTTACTGTTACTTGTTCTTGTTGTGATAGAGGTAGTTTACTCCAATCATGCTCAGGATAAGGTACGTTATCAAATATGAATATCAAAGCAATAATCCATGCTGGAATTGGTACCAAGAATAGAGGTGCTAAAAATATTAATATTTTTTCCTTTATTTTTATTCCACTAATCAAAAAATAAATACTTGATACTAAATTTATTATGAAACTCCATAGTAATATACCGAAAGGACCAAGGACTATTTTTGCTGGGATACTTGGAATGTAATTACTTGCTATACAAAGAATGCCCATGAGTAATAGATCTAGACCTACTAGCATTAATACAAAATAGATTTTCTTTTTGATTTTCTTATCTAACTCTTTCATACTCTCACCCATTTTGAGTATAGCATGACTTTTTATTTTTCTCACAAAAAAAGACTGTAAATACAGCCTTTTTACATTTATTTAGAAATTACTTCACAGATTAAGTTAGAGATTTCTGTTGGATTATCGATTGGAAGTCCTGCTATCATTTTTGCTTCACTATAAAGAATTTTAGTATATTTTTCAAACTCATCTTTATCCTTTTTATATAAGTCTTTTAACTTTTTAGCGATAGGATGTTTTTCATTGATTTCAAGTACTGTCTGTGCTTTGATTCCTAAATCATTTGGCATAGAATCAAATACTTTTTGCATTTCAATAGAGACATCACCTTCACTTGTTAAGCATACAGGATGAGTCTTTAATTTATTTGTAAATCTTACTTCTTTTACATCTTTAATTTCTTCTTGCATAGCCTTTAGTAAATCTTCATTTTCTTCATTTACTTTTTTCGTATTTTCTTTTTCTTCTTCTGTTTCTAAGTCTAAGTCTCCATTTTCAACATTTGCAAACTTCTTACCTTCGTATTCCTGAATAGCAGTAATTGCAAATTCATCTACATAATCTGTTAAATATAAAATATCATAATCTTTTTCTTTTACTTGTTCTACTTGTGGAAGAGAATCAATTTTTGCGATAGATGCTCCAGATGCATAATAGATTTTCTCTTGTCCTTCAGGCATAGCCTCTACATATTCTTTTAGTGTAATTAATTTATCTTCTTTTGATGAATGGAACATAATTAGATCTTTTAATTTATCTTTATCAGCTCCAAAGTTATTATAAACTCCATATTTTAATTGAACTCCAAAAGTCTTGAAAAATTCCTCATACTTTTCACGATCACTTTTTAGCATCGTTTCTAATTCTTTTTTTATTTTTGATTCTATATTTTTGGCAATTAATCCTAGACTTTTTGATTTTTGTAGGATTTCTCTTGAAATGTTTAGTGATAAATCTTCACTATCTACTACACCTTTTACAAAGCTAAAATAGTCTGGTAATAAGTCTGAACATTTTTCCATGATTAGTACACCTGATGCATATAGACTTAATCCTTTTTCATAGTCCTTTGTATAATAATCATATGGTGCATGACTAGGGATAAATAACAATCCATTATATGAGCACATTCCTTCTACAGAAGTGTGAATTACTTTTAATGGCTTATCAAAATCATTAAACTTATCCATATAGAAATTATTATATTCTTCTTCTGTTACATCACTTGCTTTTTTCTTCCATAGTGGAACCATACTATTGATTGTTTCCACTTCTACTTTATCAACATATTCATGTTTTTCTTCATCCTTTAATTCATGTTTTGTTACTTTCATCTTGATTGGATA
>CALVJR010000086.1 GCA_944332295.1 uncultured Bacilli bacterium
TTTTTTCTTCAATTAATATATTGCTGATATAAGTTAAAGCACTTTTTATCATGCTATCTATTGGTCCTCTAAATATTCTTTCTGTCATATCGTCTCCTTCTGGACCATTTCTTAAATCTACTACTTCTATTTGTGAATATGGGAAAAACTTTTGTGGATCATCATTAAAGAACATCAATCCAACATTTAAAGGTTTCATATATTCTGGTGTTCCATCTATAATTCTCATACTTTTACACAAATCAATAAAATCCATCTTTTCAGATTCTCCTAGTAAATCACTTTTTATTTCGTATAAATAATTTTGAATAAGTGGTAATTTTAAATCTTGTATTTCTGCTTCATAGTTCATTCTATCATCAAAAGGAATAGTTCTTGCCATATCATACAATTCTTTTTGTTCTGTTTCTGTTGCTTTTACTGTACTTGACATTTTTCTTATATAATATGAATATCCTTTTGAAAAATCTTTATCTAATGTAGTCGGACATTTATATGGTCTTGTTTGTCCACCAAAACACCATACTACTAATATATTTTTATCTTTATATTGTGCTACATCTACGATTGGTGTGTATGAAGGTTGAATCAACTTGCATTTCGCCAATAATTCTTTTTGAATTTTATCAATTTCAGATAATTCAAGACCTGTTATTGGCATTTTGGGTCTACCCTTTTCTTCTTCAACACCAATTAAAATATATCCTCCACCCCAGTTATCTATATCGTTTGCAAATGCACAAATTGTATGTAATATTGCTCTGGGTTCCAATTTTTCTTTAATTCCAATCTTGCATTTTCTACAATATTTTCATTTAATATATTTTCTATACTTGTAGGTAATTTAATTATTTCACCTTATCTTTCCGCTTGTTCAATTTGCTTTTCTTTGCTATCTATTTCTAACAAGCTTTTCAAATATTCTCTTTTTGGATTTTCAAATTTTTCTAACTCTTCTGTCGTTTTATCTCTTTTTATAAAATGAATTCTACCAAATTCCACTTCTAAATTATTATCTTTTAAATATTTCAGATATTGTTCATAATATTCTTGCATTTGAGCTTTAGTCATATTTAGTTTACCTTTTGCAAATAGGATATATGTATGAACTGTTTCACTTGGTAAGCATATATATTTTATCTCAAAATGTTCTACTTGATTTTTATCTTGTAAATTAATATTTAGTTCTTCTTGACATTCTCTTATTATGGTATTAAATATATCTATTTCCCCATCTTTTATGTCTTCATTATCTGCACTTCCTCCTGATATTTGCATACAATGTGGGAAGGAAGTATTTTCTGCCAATTCTCCTACTATATAATAATTATCACTAGTTTCCAATAAACATCCTGCAACTAAACTACTACAAGCATATTCTTTAGTTAATTCAATTCTTTCATCATATAAATAATGTGCATAATTGGATTTTTTACAAGTAATTTCTATCTGATTACCTTTTCTTTTGCATTCACCTACACACATTAATTCTCCATTCCACAAATTAGAATTTTCTGCTTTGCATTGCTTCCAGAATTCTTCTATTTTTCTTTCTATTTCTTCTGGTAATTCAAATCGCTCATCTTCAAGCTTTACTTTTATAATTGTTTTCCCAATGTTTTTTATCATATTAACATCTCCATTTTATACTAATATATCTCTTTTTTTTAATTCGTCTATCAAGTTTTGAAAATTATTTATATCAAAAATATATCCTTCCATACCACATTTTTTACTAGCTGATATGTTTCTTTCACTATCATCTATGAAAAAACATTCTTGAGGAACTAATTTGAACTTTTCAAATAATCTGTAATATATTTCTTCATTTGGTTTCATCATCTTTTCTATTGCTGAAATTAGAAATCCATCAAAATATTTTCCTATTTCTAAACTTTGAACATATTCATATACAGAGACATGCGTATTTGATAAAGCATATATTTTATAATTATTCTCTTTTAATTCTTTAATTAAATTATAAATTTCTTGATTTATTGGCATTTTCTTATACCATGTATTCATTATTTCTTCTACTTTACTTTTTAAATTAAATGGCAATTTCTTTTTAAACACAGTAATAGCTTCTTGATAATTCATAGAACCATCATCTAACTTAAACCATTCATCAGATTTGAAAATTACCTGCTTTAATATTTCTTGTTCCTCTTTATTGTTTGAATAATTTGTTACAATTTTATCTTCATTCCATTCTAATAGAACATTTCCAAAATCAAATATTATATTTTTTATCATACATTCCTCCGTGAACTTTGTTTTAGTGATTTTATCATAAAAACTCAAAAAAAGAAAGCCTTTTAATAAAGACTTCCTATTAAGTTTTATCTCCAAACATTCATATTTTTTACTATCTAATTATACTACTCCGCATACCATATCAACTTCTATTGTTACCTCAATTTTATGATTTTCTACTCGTTTAATCTTATTTTTGCTTTTTCTTTCATAACTAACAAAATTCTCAAAAGCAGTAAACTCAACTACTGTATCGTATTTTTGAGAGATAGCACCGAGCAACACTCCACATG